>JAAWBF010000149.1 GCA_022792555.1 Oscillospiraceae bacterium | reverse complement strand
CGGCGTTTTGCAGGTGGGGAAAGGAGTAGGACACGGTCAAAAGTGTGGTGCCGTCCTCCGTGGTAAAGGCTTTTTCATAGTGCTCAGTCTCCCAAACAGGGCCTTCCGCCGGAGCGCCGGGGAGCGCTGACGGGACAGCCGCTGCCGGAGCAGAACTGCTGGGGAGCGGCTGTGCAGAGGGGGTGGTCCGCGCATCGCCAGGCACTCCACAGGCAGAGAGAAGAATGAGGAGGGGCACGAGTATAGGAAGATGGTGTTGTTTCATAGAGGCCTCCAATCCGTTTCACCAGCCGCTGTGGTCTGAACAGAGCGGCAGGGAGGGGGAATGGCAGTATTATAGCAGGTCCTTTTCCCGCCGTAAAGCGTCCATCCGCTTTGTTCACAATTTCCCCTTTTTTATTCACAGGGTCTGTGCTATACTAATAAAATCTGAAAAAAGCACGCTGCTTGCCGTTTTCCGCTGGTTACATGGCGTTTTACAGCGGGCTGGGGTATTGGCCCCTGCGGCTCTTATAGGATAAGACAGAGTTTGAGAAGCTGTATCAATCGCCTCAGCACATATCTTTGCAGCCAAAATCCCCGCTGACTGCGTTGAAAAATCTTGCAATACACAAAGTATTCCTGCGATTTTTCGCCTTGCCATCGACGATTTTGTCTCGCAAATCTGAATCCTTCGGCTATTCGTACAGCTTCTGACAGTTTGAAGATACCTTGACAGAGAAGCAGAAAAGAAAGGTGAACAAAAGATGGGGATTTTAAAACGGCTTTTTGGCAGCAGCTCCGCAAAAGAGCTGCGGGCCATTGAGCCAATTGTAAAGAAGATTGAGGCCCTGGAGGAGCCCTATCGAACGCTCTCCGACCAGGAGCTCCAGGCCAAGACCCAGGAATTGAAAGGCCGCCTGAACAATGGCGAGACCCTGGACGATTTACTGCCGGAGGCGTTCGCCACTGTCCGGGAGGCCGCCGACCGGGTCCTGGGCCTGCGGCCCTACCGGGTGCAGCTCATCGGGGGCATCATCCTCCACCAGGGCCGGATTGCCGAGATGAAGACCGGAGAGGGAAAAACCCTGGTGGCCACCCTGCCCGCCTATTTAAACGCCCTGACGGGAGAGGGTGTGCATATTGTCACGGTCAACGACTACCTGGCCAAGCGCGACAGCGAGTGGATGGGCAAGGTATACCGCTTCCTGGGCCTGACAGTGGGGCTGGTCATCCACGAGGTCCAGCCGAAGGAGCGTCACGCCTCTTATCAGGCCGACATCACCTATGGCACCAACAATGAGTTCGGCTTTGACTACCTGCGGGACAACATGGCGATTTACGCCTCCGAGATGGTCCAGCGGGGGCACCCCTTCGCCATCGTGGACGAGGTGGACTCCATCCTCATTGATGAGGCCCGTACCCCCCTGATTATCTCAGGCCAGGGAGACAAATCCACCCAGCTCTACACCATGGTAGACAGCTTTGTAGCCGGTCTTAAGGCACGCCGGGTGGTCTCGGTGGATGAGAAGGAGGAGGAGGACCCAAATCTTGACGCCGATTATGTGGTGGATGAGAAGTCCAGGACGGTCACTCTGACCGCCAGGGGCATTTCTAAGGCGGAGCAGGCGTTCCACCTAGAGAATCTGGCCGATCCAGAGAATACCACATTATCCCACCACATCAACCAGGCCATCCGGGCCAGGGGCCTGATGAAGCGGGACATTGACTATGTGGTGAAGGACGGCGAGGTCATCATCGTAGACGAGTTTACAGGCCGTCTGATGTATGGCCGCCGGTATTCCGAGGGCCTCCACCAGGCCATTGAGGCCAAGGAAAAGGTGGAGGTGGCCAGGGAATCCAAGACGTTGGCGACCATCACCTTCCAGAACTATTTCCGCCTGTACCACAAGCTCTCCGGTATGACGGGTACCGCCCTCACCGAGGAGGAGGAATTTGGGACCATCTACGCCCTGGATGTGGTGGAGATCCCCACCAATAAACCCCTGGCCCGGAAGGACCACCCCGATGTGGTCTATAAGAATGAGGCGGGGAAATACCGGGCCATTGTGGACCAGATCATCGCCTGCCATGAGAAGGGGCAGCCGGTGCTGGTGGGCACCATCTCCATTGAAAAATCGGAAAAGCTGTCCGATATGCTCCGCCGCAAGGGGGTCAAGCACAACGTCCTCAACGCCAAGTTCCACGAGAAGGAGGCCGAGATCGTGGCCCAGGCCGGCAAGCTGGGCGCGGTGACGGTGGCCACCAACATGGCGGGCCGCGGTACGGATATCATGCTGGGGGGCAACGCCGAGTTTTTGGCCAAGGCCGATCTGAAAAAGGCGGGCCTCACAGACGAGCTGATCGCCGAGTCCACCGGCTTTGCCGAGACAGACAACCAAGAGATTTTGGAGGCCCGCCGGCGCTTTGCCGAGGCTGAGGCCAAATACAAGCAGGCCATTCAGGCGGAGGCCGACCAGGTCCGGGCGGCAGGAGGCCTGTTTATTCTGGGCACCGAGCGGCACGAGTCCCGCCGGATTGACAACCAGCTTCGGGGCCGCGCCGGCCGTCAGGGAGATCCAGGAGAGAGTAAATTTTTCCTCTCCCTGGAGGACGACATCATGCGGCTGTTTGGCTCCGAGCGGGTGATGGGCATGATGGAGCGCCTGGGGGTGGATGAGGATACCCCCATTGATGCAAAAATGCTCTCTGGGGCCATTGAAAACGCCCAGAAGCAGGTGGAATCCCGGAACTTCCAGACCCGTAAAACGGTGCTGGAGTACGATGACGTGATGAACACCCAGCGGGAGGTCATCTACAAACAGCGCCGCCAGGTGCTGGACGGAGAGAATCTGCGGGCCGCGGTGCAGAACATGCTCACCGGAGTGATCACGAACGCGGTCCACGGCCATTTGGGAGAGCATAAGCATCTGGACGCCGCCGCCTGGCGGGAGGTCTGCGCCCCCTTCCGGGGCCTCTTCCTCCATCCGGACGAGCTGTCCATGACCGATGGAGAGCTGGAGAGCTGTTCTGCGGAAAAGCTGATCGAGCTGCTCCAGGCCAGGGCGGATGAGGTCTACAGCCGAAAGGAGAAGGAGCTAGGCGAGCCTTTGATGCGGGAACTGGAGCGGGTGATGATGCTCCAGGTGGTGGACGAGTACTGGATGGAGAACATCGACGCCATGACCGAGCTGCGCCAGGGGATTGGCCTGCGGGCCTATGGGCAGAACAACCCGGTGGTGGAGTACAAGCGCGAGGGCTACGAGATGTTCGAGGCCATGATCGCGGCCATCCAGGAGGAGACCATCCGCCGGATCTTCCTGGCCAGAGTCCAGGTGGGCGGCACCATGAAGCGGGAGCGGGTGGCCAAGGTCACCGGAGAGAGCGCCGGTGGGGACGGCACGGTGAAAAAACAGCCGGTCAAAAAGACCAAAAAGCCGGGCCGCAATGATCCGTGTCCCTGCGGAAGCGGCAAGAAGTATAAGAAGTGCTGCGGGATGTATGAGGACTAAAGCAGAACTCAAAATTGCGGATACTGCCTCCACCCCCTTCCTGGGTGGAGGCAGGTAAGTGCACTATTGCTATTTGAGACTGTGAATACATGCGCTAAGAGGCGATGTCCCCATCGCGCCCTGCGCCTGTTTTTTCTAGCTGACATGGAGGATTGTCCATATGAAGATAACCGAACACGAGGCCGGCGGGGTAGTTTATCTCTCCGCAGATGGTTTTGAGGCCGCCGGCGGGGTGGTCCACGGCTTTTCCACCCGGATTGGCGGGGTGAGTCAAGGGATCTATGCCTCCCTGAATCTGGGTTTTCTCCGGGGAGATGAGCGTGACAATGTGCTGGAGAATTACCGCCGTTTCTGTGCCGCCCTAGGGGCGGACTGGGAGAGCCTGGTCCTATCCAACCAAGTCCACTCGGATATCATCCGGATCTGTACCAGTGCCGACCGGGGAAAAGGGATTCAGCGGCCCCGCATTGAAGAGGCCGACGGCCTGATGACCGATGTACCAGGCTTGGGCTTGGTGGTCTTTTCCGCCGACTGTCTGCCCGTCCTGCTCTACGACCCCTGCCGCCGGGTGGTAGCGGCGGTCCATGCGGGCTGGCGGGGGACCGCGTCGGGAATTGTCTCCAAGGCAGTGGCCCAGATGACGTCCCACTACGGCAGCAGGCCGGAGGACCTGCTGGCCGCCATTGGTCCGGGGATCTCCAAGTGCTGCTTTGAGACCCACGAGGACGTTCCAAACGCTATGACGGAGGCCCTGGGGGCGGGGGCCCTCCACCATATTGAGGCCCTGCCCACCGGAAAATTCCGGGTGGATCTCAAGGGCTTAAACGCCTTGCGGCTGGAGCAGGCGGGGGTTGTACCCGATCACATCGCCATTTCCTCGGCCTGTACCGTGTGCGAGTGTGATAAATACTGGTCCCACCGTGTGACTCAGGGGGAGCGGGGCAGTCAGGCCGCCCTGATCCAGCTCCTCCCGGACTGACAGGAGCTGCCATGCCAAGACTGTATGCCCGGCTGCTGTCAGTGGGATTGGCCCTTCTTCTGCCGGTCAGCTTGACAGCCTGCGGCGGGCCGGACCCAGTTTTGCCCGTCCAGCCCACCCCCAGCGCCACCGCTGCCCCGGTTCAGCAAAAAACAGAGGTCTTTCAGCTTCCCTGTTATCCAGAGGCCGGATTCCACCCCTTCACGGGGGCCAACAAGACCAATCTGGTCCTGAACGGCCTCCTCTATGAGGGGTTGTACGAGCTGGACCCCACGTTCCACCCACAGAGTGTTCTAGCCGTATCTCACAGCAAGTCGGAGGACGGCCTGAGCTGGACCTTTACTCTGCGCCAGGGCGTCACCTTCTCAGATGGAAGCCCCCTCACCCCGGCGGATGTGGCAGCCTCCCTCAATCTGGCCCGTCAGGAGGGCCAGTATGCCGCCCGCTTGGCGGGAATTACAGGAGTGGCAGCGGGAGAGGGAAGCGTTACAGTCACCCTGTCCAAGCCAAATGGAGCCCTGCCCGCCCTCCTGGATGTTCCCATTGTCAAGGGGACAGGGGAACGGCCTGTGGGCACCGGCCCCTATGTGCTCACCGGGGAGGGGGAGACGCTGGCCCTCACCGCCCGGATGGGCTGGTGGCGTGGAGAACAGCTGCCCCTGGATACCATTGCCCTCTGGGCTGTCCAGGAGCCGGACGATTTTATCTATGCCTTCGATACCCACGACCTCTCCCTGGTCAGTGCCGATCTGACGGGTGCGGATACCCTGGGTTATTCGGGCAGCTATGAGACAGTGGATTTTTCCACGAGTGTTCTGCTCTATCTGGGCTTTAACACAGCCTCCGGTCCCTGCCGGGAGGAGGCGGTGCGCCGGGCGCTGGCCCGCGGACTGGACCGGCAGACCATCGCCGCCTCTCTGTTATCCAGCCATGCCCAGCCTTCCGCCCTCCCCTTCCACCCGGAGAGCGAGTATTACGACGCCGCCCAGGACGCCAGCCTGGCATACGCACCCCAGGCGATGCTGGACCAGCTCCAGGCGGCGGGCTGGAGCTGGTCGGGGGAGACATTGGTTCGGAACGGACAGCCCCTCTCCTTGACCCTGATTGTCAACCAGGACAACATCCACCGGCAGGGGGTGGCCGACTTTTTGGCGGAATCGCTGACCCAAGTAGGGATCTCTGTGACAGTGCAAAAACTCCCTTGGGAGGGGTACCTGACAGCCCTCAAGGAGGGACAGTTTGATCTCTATTTGGGAGAAACCCGCTTGACAGGGGATTTTGATCCGGCCCCGCTGCTGATCCCCGGCGGCGGGCTGAACTACGGGCGGTTTTCCAGT
>JAAWBF010000148.1 GCA_022792555.1 Oscillospiraceae bacterium | reverse complement strand
GAGTGCTAAGTTTACAATCTGGACATATTTCACTGTATATTTGTTCATAAAACAGCTCTATACTATACCACAGAAAACGAGATACGGACCGCACATCTTAAGAAAAGCGGCCCTGAAAAGAGGATGAGCGTTATGAAAAGATTCCAAAATTAGCAGTTTATATTCTTGACTGCTAACCGTCCCCACTAGCCACACACCCTATAAACCACTTTGAGACATTCTATAAGGAGCGATAAAAATGTTTGGTATGATCCCCTTTGAGCGCAGTGACGACAACTTTTTCGACCTGTTTGACAACTTTGAGCGCAAGTTCTTCGGCAACACCAACGCCAACCTGCCCGCTTTCCGCACCGACATCCGGGACGCCGGTGACAAGTTCATTTTAGAAGCCGAACTGCCCGGCTTCCAGAAGGAGGACATCAGCCTGGATCTGAAGGACGGCATCCTCACCATCCACGCCGAGCACCATCAAAAGACCGAGGCAAAGGACGACAAGGGCGGTTATATCCGCCGGGAGCGCCGGTACGGCTCCTTCAGCCGGAGCTTTGATGTGACCGGGATTGACGAGAGCGGCATCACCGCCGCCTACACAAACGGCATCCTGGAACTCAGCCTCCCCAAAGCCAAACCTGCGGTGCCAGAGACCAAGCGCATCGCCATTGACTAATACCGCCGTGTATCTGCTAAAGCCGGTCAGCCCCGCTGGCCGGCTTTTTTCCAGGAAGGATGTGACACTATGAACGCACAGAAATACACCCAAAAATCCATGGAGGCGGTCCAGAACGCCCAGGCCCTGGCCACCGAGTACGGCAACCAGCAGATTGAGCAGCCCCACCTGCTCCTCTCCCTCCTGCTGGCCGAGGGGGGATTGATTCCCCAGCTTTTGACCCAGATGGGCCTCACCGTCCCCAGCCTGACCGCCGCGGTCAAGGCGGAGGTGGAGAAGCTGCCCAGGGTCTCTGGTTCAGGCCGGGAGCAGGGCAAGATCTATGTGGCCCAGGATGTGGACAAGGTGTTAAACAACGCAGAGTCCATCGCCGCATCCATGAAGGACGAGTATGTCTCGGTAGAACATCTGCTGCTCTCCCTGGTGGATACCCCCAACCAGGCCCTAAAAGCCCTCTTCCAGACCTACCGCGTGACCCGTGAGGGGGTTTTACAGGCCCTGTCCCAGGTACGGGGCAACCAGCGCGTCACCTCGGACAACCCGGAGGAGACCTACGACGCCCTGAAAAAATACGGCGCCGACCTGGTAGAGCGGGCCCGGCAGAATAAGCTGGACCCGGTCATCGGCCGGGACGACGAGATCCGCAACGTCATCCGGATTCTCTCCCGAAAGAGCAAAAACAATCCGGTTCTCATCGGAGAGCCTGGCGTGGGCAAGACCGCCATCGCGGAGGGACTGGCCCAGCGGATTGTCAAGGGGGATGTCCCTGCCTCCCTCCAGGACAAGACTATTTTCGCCCTGGATATGGGGGCGCTCATCGCGGGGGCCAAGTACCGGGGGGAGTTTGAGGAGCGGTTAAAGGCGGTCCTCAACGAGGTCAAAAAGGCTGAGGGCCGGATTCTCCTCTTTATCGACGAGCTACACACCATTGTAGGGGCGGGCAAAACCGAGGGGAGCATGGACGCAGGCAATCTCCTAAAGCCCATGCTGGCCCGCGGAGAGCTCCACTGCATCGGCGCCACCACCCTGAACGAGTACCGCCAGTACATCGAAAAGGACGCCGCCTTGGAGCGGCGCTTCCAGCCGGTGCTGGTCCAGGAGCCCACCGTAGAGGACACGGTGTCCATCCTCCGGGGGCTCAAGGAGCGCTACGAGGTCTTCCACGGGGTCAAGATCACCGACAACGCCATCATCTCCGCCGCCACCCTCTCCAACCGCTATATCACCGACCGCTTTTTGCCCGACAAGGCCATCGACCTGGTGGACGAGGCCTGCGCCATGATCCGCACGGAGATCGACTCCATGCCCACCGAGCTGGATGTTATCCAGCGCCGGATTATCCAGCACGAGATCGAAGAGGCCGCCCTGAAAAAGGAGACGGACGCCATCTCCCAGGAACATCTGGCCGAGATCCAGCAGGAGCTGGCCGAGATGCGGGACCAGTTCAAGGCCAAAAAGGCCAGGTGGGAGAATGAGAAAAATGCCATCGGCAAGGTCCAGAAGCTCCGGGAGGACTTAGAAGCGGCCAACGCCGCCCTGGAGCAGGCCCAGCGGGAGTACGACCTCAACCGGGCTGCCGAGCTCCAGTACGGCACCATCCCTACCCTCAAACAGCAGCTGGAGGCCGAGGAGCGGCTTGCCCAGCAGGGAAAGGAGGACTCCTTGCTGCGGGACAAGGTGACGGAGGAGGAGATCGCCCGGATCATTGAGCGCTGGACCGGGATTCCGGTGGCCCGGCTCATGGAGGGCGAGCGGGAGAAGCTCCTCCACCTGGAGGATCTGCTCCACCAGCGGGTGGTCGGACAGGACGAGGCGGTCCGCCTTGTCAGCGAGGCCATCCTCCGTTCCAGAGCTGGGATCGCGGACCCGGATCGCCCCATCGGCTCCTTCCTCTTCCTGGGCCCCACCGGGGTGGGCAAGACCGAGCTGGCCAAGACCCTGGCCGAGGCCCTCTTCGACTCGGAGAAAAACCTGGTGCGTATCGACATGAGCGAGTATATGGAGAAATTCTCCGTCTCCCGGCTCATCGGCGCCCCTCCGGGCTATGTGGGCTATGAGGAGGGCGGCCAGCTCACCGAGGCAGTCCGGCGCAAGCCCTACTCGGTGATCCTCTTTGACGAGGTGGAAAAAGCCCACCCAGACGTCTTCAATATCCTACTACAGGTGTTGGACGACGGGCGCATTACGGACAGCCAGGGCCGCACGGTGGACTTTAAAAATACCATCATCATCCTCACCTCCAACCTGGGCAGCCAGTTCCTCCTGGACGGGATTGACAGCACTGGCGCGATCACTCCGGAGGCCAGGAGTCAGGTGGAGGAGCTACTGCGCCGCTCCTTCCGGCCGGAGTTCCTCAACCGCCTGGACGAGATCGTCTTCTACAAGCCCCTCTCCAAAGAAAATATTACCTGTATTATCGACCTCCTGCTGGCCGGTCTCAACCGCCGTCTGGCCGCCAAGCAGATCGCCCTCTCCCTCACCGAAGCGGCCAAGCAGTTCATTATTGACAGCGCCTACGACCCCGCCTTCGGCGCCCGGCCCCTGCGCCGGTTCGTCCAGCACTCGGTAGAGACTCTGGTCAGCCGTCAGATCATCGCCGGTCAGGTCTCCCCCGGCGACACCATCACAGTGGACTGTCAGAACGGCCAGCTGGTGCTGGATAACCGGCAGGTGTTCCACGGCGAGGTTATCACAGATCCATGATACGCGCCATATAACGACAAGCGCCCTGAAGTGCATAATATCAATTTTAACACTCCCCACGGCTTTAGCCGTGGGGAGTGTCAACGTATCATGCGGCAGAAGCAGCGGGAACAGCAGCCACGCAGAACGCGTGGAAAACATTCTGGAAATGCTCTACAATCTGCCCCGCGAGAAAATCCACGCGCAGGATTCGCCGTTTGTCAGAACGGCGCGTATCAAAAGCGAACACCTAGAGAGGATTGCCAAACGGCAGTCCTCTCTTTCTCCATTCCGCCTATCCAACCTATCGTTGTGTGCCGTGTCTCCATCCCCCGGAGGGAGTGGAGACAGTACCAGACTTTAATTTCATTTCAGGATAAGCGCGTGACATACTCCCACCGCCTATGCTTTGCATAGAGGCGGGGGCTTCTCGCTCAATAACCGTAACCGGCTAAGTATCAACGAGCTATCCCCGTGTGTCCCACGGTTCAGTTTGTGGGCCTCTACAGCATAGAAAGCCCTTGGTTCTTGATATTTATTGTAGCGTTCACGTCTCGCAAAATCGTTTCACCACAAGAAGGGCATATCTACACCCGGTCGGAAAGTGTTAGCTCAGAGTTCACATACCCACAATAGCGGCACAGCTTGGAGGACGGAAACCACTTGTCTATCATAATCAACCGCTTCCCGCACTTCGCTAATTGTCCTGGAAAAAGTTCTTGTAGGCAGCCTGCACCTGGAGTTGGGCATTGCACAGGGCCAACGAATCCACTTCCCACAGCCACGAAAACTCGTCCTTGTACTGCGCCGGGGTAGTTTGCAGCATCTTCCCTGTCGCCTTGTAATGGGAAACTCTGTTTTCGGATGGGCAGAAAACAGGAT
>JAAWBF010000147.1 GCA_022792555.1 Oscillospiraceae bacterium | reverse complement strand
GTCCCGGCCACGGGGCTGTTCACGGGGTTTGGGGTACGACCCCAACAAGCAGAAACTGCGGTTTCCGGCATCGCCGGGAGCCGCAGTTTCGAGTCTTTGTGGGAACAAATACACTGCTTGCTACTACTAATTATATCACAAAAGGGGCGAACCAGAAAGGCGCAATTCATCTCACCGCCTGTAGAGGCGGGAGAATTATTGCTAGTTTATGTTAAATCCTCCCTTGACAACTGCTTTAGAAATACTCGTTTGATGAACAGCTTTTAATCTACGCCCAGCGTCCCGACGCCACCGCCTGCGCCTGACCTATATGTTCGATGTGGCGGATACCCACCCGGTACGCGGCGCAAGGATGCCCTATCTGTGGGAACTGAAAGACGAACACCACGCCGCTGTCCTGGATACACTCGTGAGACGGTACGGCGAAACGGAAAGCCGGGACATCGGGCAGGCGCAGGAGCAGATAGACCGGATCGTGGTGGACTTAAAGAAGCAGAACAACGTGGACGAAGCAATGAAAGCCAGCGACCAGATGGAATGGGTTCAATCTGCACGATTTCTTTTGCTGTTGCAGTAATAACCCGTATCCCATCATCATCCATACCATCCAGCAGAACATCAAGCTGGCGGCGCTGGGTGTTCTTCCTTGTGGGCCGCTCCAAAAGCCGTAAAGTTATATCGTGGTACTGACCTTTTTGCCATATTTATATCACTCTGTTACATTCTACTGTTCCTCTTTTGCTTTGAATATGTCTACATAATTCTATTTATTGACTTTATATATCTACAAGGGATATCCGCAGCTAAAGCATCAAAAAAAGTCCGATCTTTTCCGGGGTGTATTCCAGCCACAAGTATGAACTATCCAATCATCTAAATAGCTGTTTTAATTCTAATGCACCTGTCCGTGCTTTTCAGACAGGTGCATTTTTAGTATCAAAGCAGTTACCCAGCCTCCATTGTCGCTCCCCTTCCACCTATCTAAATTTCCAAAATTCAGATAGGAGGAAACGGTCATGTCATTCAATCATGGCAAGGAAGAACACAAATGGTAGCGTTGGAAACTGGTTGAAGAAAAGGTGCTACGGACCTGCGGCATGGATGAAAGCACGATTGCACAGCTTCGCCTTTGGGACAGGGCTATGTTCAACTCGGACAGGCGCTTCTATGAGAAGTTGGAGGACACGGGTACATATCTTGATAGCGTAAAGTGAAGCGCCAACCGAGATTTACACGGTGGAAGATCTGCTGAATGATATTGAAAATGCGGAACTGCTCAAAGCTCTGCTGACGGTGGACAAGCTCACCTTGAAAATCTCTGTGCTAAAAATGAGCAGGGCAGGTACCGTTATGTGTTTAAGCGTATAAGCAACCATACCCACAGAACTCAGCCATGGGAGGTCACGGTGAGACTTTGCAGGAACTGTTTGATGGTTCTGGGGGTTCTGCCTGGGTGGTGCATTTCCCATTTGAGTGCGCCGGCGTGGAGTTCCTCCAGGTCCATCTCAATACCGCCGAGTGCGGCCATGCGGTCTACCAATGTCAAAAAGTCCGCCTTATCCAAGGTCAGATAGGGGATGCGCAGGCCAAAGCGCTCTGAAAGCGCGGTCTTTTCCGAAATGGTCTCCCGCAGATCCACCTCGTCTCCGGCGCGTGCAGAGAAGGTCTGTCGGACCAGATGACGGCGGTTTGAGGTTGCATAGACCGCTACATTGGCAGGGCGGCCCTCCAATCCGCCTTCCAAGATGGTCTTGAGGGCAGAGTAGACTTTATCGTCCTGATCAAAGGCCAGGTCGTCAATGAAGAGGAGAAAGATCTGCCGCCGTCCTTCCAGGCTACGGATCAGGCGTGGGAGGGTCTCCAAAGCGTCCTTCTGAACCTCAATCAGACGGAGATTGAAAAATTCCGGGATGGACAGCAGAGATTTTACCGTTGCCGATTTTCCGGTACCGCTGTCTCCATAGAGCAGGACATTGTTGATCGGACGGCCCTCCAGAATCGCCTTTGTATTGGCGATGACCTGGCTGCGCTGGCGCTCATAGCCGATCAACTCCTCAGGGGCGGGACTGTCTGGATGACGGATCGGGAGCAAAGTGGATTCCGTCCAGACAAACGCACGATAGCGGGCAAACAGCCCTGCACCGTTGGCTTGATAAAAGTCCCGCAGGCTTTCAAAGGTGAAGGGGACCTCTGCCTGCCATTGGGGCAGCTCCTCCAGCACCGCATCGCAGTTGGTGGAAGTAAGGGCTTTTATTTGTTCTAAAATCGCGTTGCACGCCAAGCCGGACAGCTGACGAAACGCCTCGATATCCCGGCGGGCCGCCTGCTCCAGCAGCGGGTCCTCCCGGCCCTGCTCTAAGCAGATTGGATAGGGTGCCTCCTGATAGCGCAGAGCATCCCAAAACCAGCTGCCCAAGCTGGAATAACCCTCAGACGCTAAGGTATAAAACAGCTGTGCGTAGTGTTCGATTGCGCTGTCTCCGCAGCCCGCTGACAGACCGTCCAGTAGAGCCAGCGCCGCAGCTGGTACAGGTTGATGCAGCAAATGCCTGTATGCCGCTGTCCCATGGAGGGTCCAGCGCAGACCTTCAATCGTCATTTTAAACTAGCCTCCTAGCCAAAGCGCAGTTTAACCGCGCCTGTGATGTCCTATTGTATCCCGGCAGAAGAAGCGCTGTCAATGGAGAATCCCGCCCGGCCGGGAAGTCAAGCTTATTCAGGACCTGTCTCCCAAGCGGGTTCTATTCCCTTATCAATTCCGGTATTTTGGCCGAAAGAGGAAATTCTGGGATGGGAAGTCAAGCTCTGTCCATCTATGCGGAGGAGAAGGGCGACGGCTATCATATGTATCTGTTTGATGGCACAGCCTGGACCAGCCAATCCATTGATGCAGCAGATATGGAACAGTATAATGCCAAGGGAAACCTGGGACTGTATCTGAACAGCAACAATGACTTTAGGGAGTCTGCGACCGAGCGGATTGATGGCAAGGACACCGTAAAATATACCGGGGTTATCAAGGGCGACACCCTTCAGGAGGCGATCAAGTCCTTTGGTATGATGGACTCTCTGGGTGCAATGGGATCCATGGGAACGACCGAGGAACAGATGGACGTGCTCTTTTCCGAGCTAAATGACATCCCAATCTCCATCTGGATCGACAAGCAGAACGCCTATCCGGTCAAGTGCGAAATGGATATGACCGAGACCATGAACATTTTGATCCAGAAGGTACTGGAGAACATGGGCCTTGGGATTGACGGGCTTGATATGAACATTTCCAAGATGATGATGACAATGACCTATTCCAACTTCAATCAGGCCGCCGACTTCACCATTCCAGCCGAGGCGCTGGCCGCCTCCTCTTTTCCTAAAAAGCAGGAATGGAGCGGCGAAGTCCCCAATTTAAATCCCCCAGATGCAAAAAGCTGCATTTGGGGGATCGTTCTATCTATTAAGAATCCATGAAGAGGGATACCCCTTCATTGACGCACTGCGGGAAGCATAGTATAATCAAACGGCGATAATTGGGATGCTACAAGGAGGTTTTTTATGGACAGGAAGCTCTTTCGCAGTCTGCTCTGGCTGATCAGCTATGCCGCCCTGATGGTACTGGTGCTAGTCAAGCTGGATGCCATGCTGGGGCTGTTGGGGCGGCTGGCCGGGGTATTCCAGCCGGTTTTCATTGGCTTTGTCATCGCCTTTATACTCAACCGTCCCTGCCGGATCTTTGAACAGCTCTACCAGCGGACAGGGGTCAAAAAGGCCAGCCGTCCTCTGGCGGTGGTCACCTCTTATCTGATGTTACTCGTGATTATTACCGCGCTGTTCTCCTTCGTACTGCCCAAGGTGGCGGAGAGCTTGGCCCTCTTTGCCGGCCGCCTCAACGGCTATATGCTGAATTTGCAGGGCTGGGCCAACGAGATTTTGACCAAGCTCCATCTGGACACCGGCACTGTCAACCTGTCTGGGCTGGACAGTGCCCTGCAAAAGCTCTTGAATAGCATCTTGGATGTCATTTCAAACGCCGCACCCCATCTACTGGCTGTCACTAGCGGGATCATCTCCACCATTGTTACCTTTGTACTCTCACTGGTCTTTTCCATCTATATGCTGTCCGGTCAGGATACGCTGATCGCCCAGTGTCGGCGTCTGCTGCGGGCCTATATCCCCAAGCAGCCAGCCGATGCCATCACCAGTGTGGTACAGCTCACCGCCGGGACGTTTACCCGCTTTGTCACTGGACAGCTCATCGAAGCCTGTATCTTAGGCGGACTGTGCGCCGGGGGAATGATCTTCATTCAGGTGGATTATGCCCCCCTGGTAGGGGTCATCATCGGTGCTTCCGCGCTCATTCCTGTGGCGGGCGCCTATATTGGAGCCATTCTCTCGGCCTTTTTGCTGGTCATGGTCTCCCCGATTAAAGCGGTGATTTTCCTTATCTTCCTAGTCATCCTCCAGCAGATTGAGGGCAATGTGATCTATCCCCGTGTGGTGGGTAGCTCCTTAGGCCTGCCTGGGCTCTGGGTGCTGGCTGCCGTAACGGTTGGAGGCGGCCTGCTGGGTCTACCGGGAATTTTGCTCAGTGTCCCTGCGGCGGCTGTGCTCTATACCCTTCTGCGCCGGGATGTCCACCGGCGGCTGGAGAACAGGTAGGGTACAAAAGGCGGCTGTTTCCGTGACCAGCCAGGGCGTCGCTGCATAGCATGGAGCGATAGCAGTCTGCAAAAATTATGGTGGTTTTGAGGGTGTTTGCAGCCGTCAGCCCCCTGTCAGAAAAAGCGAAGTACCGCCATATTTTTTGCAATCTTGCCACAGAAACGGAGGTAATGCTATGAGATGCAACTGCCGGACGGTTCAAAACGGCGCCCGGCTCTGGGCGCAGGAAACCGCCGCGGCTATTCTTGCCCAGAGCCGGGCGACAGAAAGCGCGGTTGATACAGCGGCTGCGGAGCCACAGGAAGAGCCTATGAACCGATACATCTATCCCTTGCCTGTCACCTGCTGTACCGGCTGTTGCAGCGGGGACTCCGCCGCCTTAGACCGCATCCTTGAGACCCTCTGTACCCAAAATCAGCTCCTGCTGGACCTGACTGGCGCCGTCAACGCACTCACCGCTGCTGTCCTCAGCGTGAGAAACAGCCTGACCTCCTGAGCTAATGGGTGTACTCCAGACTGATTGGGACGCCGCCATAAAAAGGCATGGCGGCGTCCCAAACACAAATTCCAACAAAAATATTAAGATCCTATAAATTCCGCAACTTTTCCTTGCCTCACTCTCTCCAATTCTGTATACTATCAAGCGTTGACATAATATCTTTTTTAGCGAGAGTCAAGCTGGCCCGGTCTATCTCCGATGCTTCCTGGGGCGAGTTCCGGCGGCAGTTGGAGTATAAGGCGGGGTGGTATGGGAAACAGCTGGTCACGGTGGAGCGCTTCTTTCCATCCAGTCAGCTATGCTCCGCTTGCGGCGCTCAATGGCCCGGCACAAAGGATTTGTCCGTGCGAGAGTGGATTTGCCCCGTCTGCGGCACTGTCCATGACCGGGATGTGAATGCCGCAAGGAACATCTTGTATGAAGGACTGCGCCTGCTGGCGTAGCCGGTACCTATGGTACGGTGGGACACACC
>JAAWBF010000146.1 GCA_022792555.1 Oscillospiraceae bacterium | reverse complement strand
TGCAGCTGGTGGGCGACGACCTGTTCGTCACCAACACCGAGCGCCTTAAGATGGGCCTGGAGAACAAGATCGCCAACTCCATCCTCATCAAGGTCAACCAGATCGGCACCCTCACCGAGACCCTGGACGCCATCCAGATGGCCAATCGGGCGGGCTATACCGCAGTCGTCTCCCACCGCTCCGGCGAGACCGAAGACACCACCATCGCAGACATCGTTGTGGCCACCAATGCCGGACAGATTAAGACTGGCGCTCCCAGCCGCACCGACCGTGTGGCCAAGTACAACCAGCTCCTGCGTATCCATGAGGAGCTGGGCGACGCCGCCCAGTACCTGGGCAAGGACGCTTTCTTTAACCTGAAGCAGTAAGCATCTCCCACAAGAGAATCCCCGCCGGGCATCCAAAGCCGCCCGGCGGGGATTTTTAACATAGGCACTAATAAATCGTTAAGAATAGAGTCCCTATCACAAAGCAAAAACTTAAAACAGCATGTAAGCGCCCTGAAAAATTTCGTCGAACCGTTTGGCGAATTCTTCGGTCTGTGTCACACCGACAAGATCCTTTGCCCACTGACTGTTCTCATCC
Organism: Oscillospiraceae bacterium; assembly: GCA_022792555.1. Taxonomy (GTDB): domain Bacteria; phylum Bacillota; class Clostridia; order Oscillospirales; family Oscillospiraceae; genus JAAWBF01. The sequence goes on along the minus strand of JAAWBF010000146.1, from coordinate 13,000 downwards.
CCACTGTTGACAACGAGGCCGGTGGGGTAATTGACATTCTCGCCGTCCTCGGCCAGATAAGAGTAGGCGTCGTAGCCGGCGTTGCGCATGACGCTTGAAAAACAAATGGTAGCATCCGCGTCCTGGTAGGCGCCGGCGGTGTTGGTGGTCTCTACCTCAACGATTTGCAGGCTCTTGGGGTTTTCCGCAATGTCAAGAATGGTGTAATATTCGCCAGTCTTTTCACCCAAAGTTAGGAGATTCAGCTTTTCCAACAGACGCAGGCTGCGGTCCATATTGCTGGGGTCATTAGAGACGATGATGGTTCCGCCGTCTGGGATATCCTCAATGGAGTCATGCTTTGCGGAGTAAAGCGCCATGAGAGAGGCATACCGGAAGCCATCTACCAGAACAAGGTTGGAGCCCTTTTCTTTATTGAAGTTATTGATCCAGGGCAGATGATTTAGAATTAGAGCATCAATTTCATCGGCCATAAGGGCCTCCGCAGGGAGATTGTTGCCGTCGAAAACCTTAACCTCGATATCATAGCCCAGCGGCGCGGCCAGTTCTTTCAGTGCTTCTACCCCCTCCTGGTTCAGGGGCATACAGCCGATGGTGATTTTGGTGGGGGCTGCGGATGGATCGACAGATGGGTTTGTGGAGGGATTGGCGGAACTGGGTGTACCGCTGGAAGCACTACAGCCCGCCAGGGAGGACACAACCAGCAGCAGGGAAACAGCGATGGAAAAAAGCTTTCTCATGTAAAATAATTCCTTTCTTACAATAGTGTAGATCAATGGAATAAGGATTCTATTCTTAACCGCGTGTTAGAGCCTGTTCGCTTAGAGCGGATCAACAGGACCGCCATGATAGGCCCCGTCATCGTAATTTTTACCGTAGAGAATGGAGAGAGAACCGTCATCGAGGCCGGTAGCTTCGATCCGCGCTGCGATTGCGCGCTTCCCACGGTCACGCTCCAGTGGATTCACCGTATTTTTTAGGCCGTCTACGGTATCAAGATATAACGCATAGGGCATCCCAACGGCCAGCTCATCGTCCTGCCAGCCGCCTAACATCCTTGTTCCGGAGCACATAAGCGTGATGTTAGGCTGATTATGCTCGTAGGGATAGGAGGTACACTCCTGACACATGGCCTGCATCCCTGCAAGCTGCATGTTGCCAAGAGGGCCATGGTGATACGCATAGCCCTGGGCAAGCCGCATGGTGCGGAACGCATCACACACGACAATTACCACGTCGGGGGAAGTTTGAAATGCCTCCAGCGGCATTACGGCTGCACCGCAGGCGTGATGGGCACAATATACCATGTGCTTGGAGACCTGGCGGCAGATGCCCAGATCGCGGTATGCTCCCTGATGGTAGCGCCGTAAGCCGGAAATTACGTCTGGTCCCGGCTCCTGAAACCCAAGGGCCATCGTGCCGCCCATACATGCCATACAGCCAGCATGTATTTTTTGGGAGCGACCCTGTGTTGCACGGCGGACCACGGTACAATAGGACATCTTGCTCTTGTTTTCGCTGGCGTCCCAGTTGAGGTATTGTTCCTTTGTCAGAAGGAATTTTACCCCAACTGGCTTGCGGTTCAGCCCTAATAAGGCTTGTGTCCACTGGGCGCACTTTTTACAATCCATGAGAAACCTCCCAAAGATTAGGGCTTGTTCCTGGTGAAAAAGACGGTAAATTTGATTTTTCAAACAGGCCCTAAAGCAGTTTTTTATAGAGCCACTCGCCAAAGTATTGGACGATGTTGACCAACAAAAGTAGGATAAACACACTCATATACAGGACCGTGTTATTAAAGCTTTGGTAGCCGTAGGTCAATGCGATGGCGCCCAGGCCGCCGCCGCCCACAGCACCGGCGATGGTGGTAGACGCAATATAAGTGACAGTTGCCATAGTAATAGTCGTCACAATAGAGGGGACAGACTCCTTAAGGATGACGCGGAACATAATTTGCAGATCTGTGGCGCCCAGGGAGCGGGCTGCCTCAATCAATTGGCGATCCACCTGAAGGAAGCTGCTCTCCAGCAGTCGGGCAATAAAAGCAGTCGTTGCAATTGAAAGCGGGAGGATGACTGCCTTGGTGCCGATGGTTGTCCCAATGATCAAGCGGGTCAGGGGGGCGATGGAGACGATGAGAATTAGGATGGGGAAAGAACGGACCGTATTTACAATCAGACTCAAAACAGTGTAGAAATGCTTTTTATAATTTAGTCCGGTAGGCCCATACATGGTAAGTAAAACAGCTAGGAGAAAGCCAAAGGCGAACCCAATAAGGATGGTAAAAAATACGATTTGTAAGGTGACAAACACAGAGGGAAAAATCAGCTTGTTCCAGTAATACGGAATCGAAGCCCAGAAAGACATCTTATTCCTCTCCTTTCAGTATGCGGCAGGAGATTCCATGTTGTGAAAAATAGGCCTCTACACGGGCAGCATCCGATTTCGCAAGATTAAAGGACACGGTACTGATGAGACCGGATACTGTTTTCATCTGAGATTCTTTGATGATACGGAACTCTACCTGTAATTCTCTCGCCATACGGGAGAGGAGGTAGGCCTCCTGGCGCTCCATGTGATAGGAAATCTCCAGATTGCTCCCCTCTGTGGGCAGAACAATCTGCTCCTGACCCAGGAGATTGCGCAGAGCGGGCGGGCGTTCCATGAAAATTTCATCTACTGTACCGACGGCCTGTACACTTCCATCGTCTAAAATCGCCATTTCCTTACAAAGGCTGCGGACAACATCCATTTCGTGGGTAACTGCGATGATGGTAATACCGAGTTCCCGGTTGATCTGCTGTAAGAGAGAGAGCACCGATTGTGTGCTCTTCGGATCGAGGGCAGAGGTAGCCTCGTCACATAATAGTAGTTTAGGGCTCATAGTCAGTGTGCGCGCAATGGCAACCCGTTGCTTTTGGCCGCCGGAAAGCTCACGCGCGAGGGAATTTCTCTTTTCGGGGATGCCAACGATCTTTAAAAGCTCGCCTACTTTTTGTTCAATTTCTTTTTTATCCGCATGCCAAAAACGCATGGGAAGTGCAATATTTTCATACACGGTGGCACGAGAGACCAGAGAGAAATTTTGAAAAATCATACCGACATCCCGTCGGAAAAAGCGCAGGGCTTTGGGCTCCAGTGTACCAACCTCTACGCCGTCCACTTTAAGGGAACCAGAATTATATTGTTCAAGGCCGTTGATACAGCGCAGAAGGGTGGATTTCCCCACCCCGCTTCGTCCCACAAGGCCAAAGATAGCGCCCTTTTCAATATGAAGGCTGATATCCCGTAATACAGACAGACGATTATAATTTTTGGAAAGGTTTTTGATGTGAATCATTGCAACATACCCCATCCGGCTTTAGTTCGCATAATTGTACCAAAAAACGTTATTTATTGCCAAAAATTAAATGGCATAGGAGCTAGTAATGAGAAAAAACGCAGAACCGGATTGTCAAATACTATACTTGGTTCGCAGTGCGAGTGTCAAATTATATTCAAAAATTCAATTGAAAAGCTGAAACCTATAAACACTATCAATAAAAATAAATTACCTCCAAAAGTAGGCGTTTACAACGCTGAAAATACGGCCCTTGTGTGTCCCAAAAGATCTTGTGTCTTACAAAGAAAACGGGTTAGAATTGATTTTTTTCCGGATACGGTGTAAAATAGCTTGTAATCCTTACGCCGGAAGAGATTGCCAGTTAATCTTGTTTGTGCGTTTTGTAAAAGGAAAGGAGTCTGTTTGACTGTGAATTATACCTTTACCCAATATCAGGAGAGCGCGGAGTATATCCGCGGAAAAATTGGCGGTTTTGTCCCGGCGGTGGCCATGGTGCTGGGGTCGGGCCTGGGCTTCATGGGGGATACCGTGGAAAACCCCATTGTGGTCCCCTACCGGGAGATCCCGCATTTTAAAGTCTCCACCGCCCCTGGCCACAAGGGACAGCTTGTCTTCGGCACCCTGGAGGGGAAGCCTGTGGCGGTCATGCAGGGCCGGACGCATCACTACGAGGGCTACAGCTATGAAGAGGTCTCCTATGGGGTGCGGGTTCTCCGCCTGCTGGGGGCTAAGACGCTGATTGTCACCAATGCCGCAGGGTGCATCAACACTGCCTGGAAGGCCGGAGATCTGATGCTCATTACCGACCAAATGAAATTCTTCCTGGAGTCTCCTTTGAGAGGGGAGAATCTGCCGGAGTTTGGGGTCCGCTTCCCAGACTCCTCCCATCTGTACACCCCAGCGCTTCAGGCCGTGGCTAGGGAGAGCGCCGCCGGGTTAAATATCCCCCTGCGGGAGGGCGTGTATATGTACTTTCCTGGTCCCCAGTACGAGACCCCGGCGGAGATCCGAGCCGCTCGTGTTCTGGGTGCGGATGCCGCTGGGATGTCCACTGCCCCAGAGGTCATCGTGGCAGCCCACTGCGGGATGGAAGTCCTGGGCTTTACCCTGCTGTCCAACATGGCCGCTGGAATTTTGGACCAGCCCCTCAGTGAGCAGGAGGTATTGGACGCCGCCGAGGCGTGCAAGGGCAAGTTCTCCAGGCTGGTCCTGGCCTGCCTGCAAAAGCTGTAAAGGACCTGTACTCAGAACCGAACATGCCGGCTCCCCATGGAGAGGGAGCCATCCCAACAGAGAGGTGATTGGTCGTGATTCCGCTGGATGCCCCGGTCTGGGGACAACTAAGCTCTGCCGGGGGCGATGTCCGCGCTCTGCTCCCAAAGCTGGTGCGGGGGGAGGACTTCCGTGCTAACCTCGCCCTTCTGTCGGAGGACCTGAGCCACCAACTCAGCTTTTATAACGCCACCGCCTATGTCCTGCCCTATCTGGCGGATCTGTGTACCAAGCTCCCCTTGGAGGACAAGCTCTATTTGATCGCCTATACCGGGCCTGCCGTGGCCGCCGAGGGTGTGGCATCTCTGCCGCCCGACAATGAACCTTACCGGGAGTTTCAGGAGGGGCTTATCTCTCTGCGCCGTCAGGCAGCCGCGCTGGTGGCGGATGGGGCCGCCTTGGAGCTTCTGCGGGCAAGCGGCCTGGAGCTGCGGCAGATGTTCACGCTGGCGGCCCTGGCCCTGATTGGAGATCGCAGGCACGCCTTTTATCTCTACCTCCAGGCGGGCTGCTGGGAGTTTCCCGCCGCCTGTCCCAACGAGGACTGCGGCTGGAACGATGAGACCCTTCCCTTGGAAGAGGAGCCGGAGTGCCTAACGCCAGTCTCTATTGGCGCGTGGGACGGGACATCCCTGGATCATGAGGCGGTCTGGCTTAACGGCCTGTTGACTGCCATGGGGGATGAGGAGTTTTCAGCCTGTCTGCCCTATCTCTACGGCCAGTGTACCTGCCCGGAATGCGGCGAGCGTGGGCCCTTCTGGGACTGGATCCATCGGTTTTTTGAAGGGGAGAATTGAAACTGGCGTAAAAGGGAAATTTATCATGTATCGCTAAGCCGCCTATGCAGAGCGGAAGGCAGGAAGGAGAGAGCGGATTGACAACGCTGATCAAACACGCCGCCGCCCTTTTGATGGACGGGGAGACCTCGGTACTCCAAAACGCCTATGTGGTGGTGGAGGGATACCAGATTGTCTCGGTGGGTCAGACCCGGCCGGAGGGGAACTTTGACCAGGAGATCGACGGGACGGGCTGTGTCCTGATGCCCGGCCTGGTGAACGCCCACACCCATGTTCCCATGACGGCTATGCGGGGCTATGGAGATGGGAACAACCTCCAGGACTGGCTGAACCAGTATATTTTCCCGGTGGAGGACAAGTGGGACAGCCGGGCCATCCGGGCCTGTACTGCGCTGGGGCTGGCGGAGATGATTGCCTCTGGGACCACCTGCATCGCCGACATGTACACCTTCTGCGAGGAGATCGCCCAGGAGTGTGCTGCCGCCGGGATCAACGCCAACCTGTCGCGGGGGACTACCCTGTTTACCGACGACTTCTCCCCCAAAACCTTTCCCGGCTGCGTGGAGACCAGGGCCCTGGCCGAGGGATGGCACGGGTACAACGAGGGACAGATTTTGGTGGATGTGAGCATCCATGGGGAGTACACCTCCCGGCCTGCCCTGTGGACCGCCTATGCCCAATACGCCCAAGAGAAGGGCTTGGGGATGCACGTCCACATCTCAGAGACCAAGGCGGAACACGAGGAATGCCTCCAGCGCTGGGGCAAAACCCCCATTCAAATTCTGGACCAGTACGGCGTTTGGAACACCAGAGCCATTGCGGCCCACTGTGTCTGGACTACGCCGGAGGACTGGGCATTGATGGCGGAGCGGGGGATCTCCGCGGTCCACAACCCCACCTCCAATTTGAAGCTGGGCAGCGGGATTGCGCCCATCCCTCAGATGGTCAAGGCGAGGGTCAATGTGGCGTTGGGGAGCGACGGGGTGTCCTCCAACAATACGACAGATCTCTTCGAGGCGATCAAGCTGGCGGGCATCCTGCACAACGGGGCGCAGCGAGACCCCTTAGCGGTCCTCCCAGACGCCGCCCTGCGGATGGCTACGGTCAACGGCGGAACCGCCCTAGGCCGCCGGACGGGCCGTATTGCCGCCGGGTATGATGCCGATCTGATTTTAGTGGACTTCAGCCACCTCAGCCTGACCCCCTGTCACAGCGTGGTCTCCAATCTGGTCTACGCGGCGCGGGGGGGCGATGTGGTGATGAATATGGCGCATGGACGTGTCATATACAAGAATGGGGCGTTTCTCACCATCGACATGGACCGGGTAAAGCGGGAGGTGGCCGAGTATGCCCTCCCCCAGCTCTTTGGGAACTAACGCAGTCCCCAAACCCGCGGTTTCGGTTCCGCCTTGCTTCAAAGGCTGCGTGGAAACCGGAAATGCGAGGATTGCCATAAGGAGGCGGCCTCTTGTCCAGACAGCAGAAAAAAAATACCTTCTTCGGTAGTGCGGCCATTTTGACAATGGGGATCGTGCTGGTGAAGATCATTGGAGCCATCTACAAGATTCCTCTGGGGAATATGCTCACAGAGGAGGCTTATGGCGACTTTAATGGTGCGTACAACATCTATAACTTTTTCCTCACCATCTCCACGGCGGGCCTGCCGGTGGCCCTGTCCAAAACGGTGTCAGAGGCCAACGCATTGGGCCGCCGGAACCAGGTAAACCGCACCTTCCGGGTGGCGTTTTCAGCCTTCCTCTTTATGGGGTTGTTCAGTTTCCTGTGTATGTCGGTCTTTGGACAGCAGGTGGCCACCCATGTGATCAACAACGAAAAGGCGGTCTACTGTATCAGAGCCCTCTCCCCAGCGGTGCTGTGTACCTGCTGCTGTTCCGCGTTCCGGGGCTATGCCCAGGGCCATATGAACATGGTCCCCACAGCAGTATCCCAGATCATTGAGGCGGTATGCAAGCTCTTTGTGGGTCTTGCCCTGGCGGCGATCATTATGCGGATGCACATTGAGCCCCAGGATTTGGGGGATCGGATGGTAGCGGCAGGCGCCATTGCCGGGGTATCAGTGGGAAGCGTTCTGTCGGTGCTCTTTCTGGCCTTCCAGCATATTGGCGCCCGGCAGCATCAGAAACCAAGTGGAGACAGGGCTGAACGCTCGGACACCATTTTGGCGCGGCTGTTGATTTTGGCGATTCCCATCACGCTGAGCTCCTGTACCACCTCGATTGTCACCCTGATTGACACCAATCTGGTAATGGATCAGCTCCAGACGGTCTTTACCGGGATTCAGGATGGGATGTACAGCATCTCAGGGGGGGTCATGGGGATCTTTGACAAGGCCGTAGCGCTCTTCCAGGGGAATGTCACCGCCATGCACGCCACTCCAACCGCTGAGATTGAACCGGTCTTGGACTCTGCCCGCCATCTGTACGGTATTTATGGCAAGGCCATGAACCCCTATAATCTGCCTTTCTCTCTGATGATCCCCCTGACTGCCTGCATTGTCCCCGCTGTATCCGCCTGCATCGCCCAGCGGGACCGGCGGGGTGCCACTCGGATTGTAGAGTCGGCCCTGCGGATGGCCTCTCTCATCGCCTTTCCGGCGGGGTTTGGACTTTTCGCCCTGGGCGGTCCCATTATGGGCCTGCTCTATCCCACCTCTGACCAGACCATCGGCGGCCCGCTCCTGTCCATTTTGGGGCTCGCCTCCATCTTTGTCTGTCTCCAGCTGGTGGGGACCTCGATTCTCCAGGCCTATGGTATTGTCAACCTGCCCATTATTACAGTCTTTGTCGGCGGCGTGGTGAAGATTGCGGTCAACTACGCCTTGGTGGGCAACCCGGCCATTCTGATCATCGGCGCTCCGGTGGGGACCCTGTGCTGCTTTATGGTGGTGTCCTGTATGAACCTGTTTATCATCAAGCGGGTGATTCCGCGCCCACCGAGATATGCTGGAACCTTTGTCAAGCCCTTCCTGGCATCGGCCATCATGGCCGCGGCGGCCTGGGGGAGTCATGGGCTGCTGGACCGGCTGCTGCGGGGGATGAAATTTTTCTGGAAGGTCAATCAGGCGGGAGAGGAATATTTCTCCTATATGGGCAGCGCCATAGCAACACTGCTATCAGTTGCCATTGGCGGGATAGTCTACCTGATTTTGGTGTTGGCTTTCCGTATAATTTCCAAAGAAGACCTGGAATTGATGCCAAAAGGGGAAAAAATTGCACGGCTTTTGCGTATTCGATAAGGATTTTGCAAAAATACCTTGCAGGAGGCCTAGAAATATGGTAGATTTTCAAAGGAAGGATTCTTATAATGTCCAGGATTTGGTGGATATTGTCCGCCTTCTCCGCGCCCCCGACGGCTGTCCGTGGGACGGCGCTCAGACCCACCAGAGTATCCGGCGCAATTTTTTGGAAGAAGCCTACGAGGTGGCTGAGGCCATTGATGAGGGCAGCCCGGAGCATTTGCGGGAGGAGCTAGGAGATGTCCTGCTCCAGGTGGTCTTTCATGCAGGGATCGAATCGGATGCAGGCCGCTTTGACTTGGATGGGGTGGCCGATGGGATCTGTAAGAAGCTGATCTACCGCCACCCCCATGTGTTTGATACCGTCCAAGTGTCCGGTGCCGGAGAGGTTCTGCGCAACTGGGATACCCTCAAGCAGGCTGAAAAGGGCCAGGCCACGACTGCCGATACTATGGCGGCAGTGGCCCGGAGCCTGCCTAGCCTCTGGCGGGCGGAGAAGGTGCAGAAAAAGGCAGCTAAGACTGGTTTTGATTGGCCGGATATCTCCGGCGCGTTGGACAAGCTCTCGGAGGAGCTGGAAGAGCTCAAGGATGCCATCCGGCAGGGGACCAACGTGGAGGAGGAGCTGGGTGATCTGCTCTTCTCGGCAGTCAACGCGGCCCGCTTTGCACAGGTGGATCCAGAACAGGCGCTCTCTGGCGCGACGGACAAGTTTATTCTCCGTTACCGCACCATGGAACAGCAGCTTTTGGCAGAGGGCCGTAGCCCTGACAGCCTGGACTTGTCTGAATGGAACCAAAGATGGGAAGAGGCCAAGGAGCCTTGATGGCGGTGTCTTTCCACCGCCCCAAAATGACAGGAGGAATCACACTATGAACAAAGCTGAACTCATCAACGCCGCAGCTGAAAAAGCCGATTTGTCCAAAAAGGACACGGAGAGCGCCATCAATGCTGCCATTGAGGTCATCGCCGCGTGTCTGGCCGAGGGCGATAAGGTCCAGCTGGTCGGCTTTGGTGCGTTTGAGGTAAAGGACCGGGCTGCCCGGATTGGACGCAATCCCAAGACCAAAGAGAGCATTGAGATCCCCGCCTCTAAGATCCCGGTCTTTAAGCCGGGTAAGGCCTTGAAGGATGCCATTGCCAAAGCAAATGCATCATGAGGCTAGATAAATGGCTCAAGGTCTCCCGGTTGATCAAGCGCCGGACGGTGGCCAATGAGGCCTGTGATAACCAGCGGATCTCGGCCAACGGACGCCCTGTGAAGGCGTCCTATGAGGTTAAGCCAGGGGATGTGCTGGAAATCCGCTTCGGCGAGCGGGTGACGCGGGTAGAGGTGCTGGCCGTGTCTGAGCATGTGGGCAAGACAGACGCCCCCGCCCTCTATCAGGAATTGGCATAAAAGACAAACTCCTCCCGGACAAGCTGATATGCTCCCTTCATGTTTGATAGTGTTATTTTTCACTGTCTCTCATAAAGGGAAGATATCAGCTTGTCCGGGAGGAGTTCTTGTTGTACAGGAGACGGTTCAGCCCTCGGAGTAGGGGAGAAATGAGCGCTTCTCTCCAATCTGCTGGTAGAGACCGGGAGAGGCGGTATCCCTGGACCCAGGCTCGTAGCGGTCCGCCTTTGCGGCGCGCAGCTGTGCCTCGGTCTCCTCCAGCTCACGGTCCAATGTGCGCTGGAGCTCCTCTGTGGAAATCGCCGCGCCGTCCGGGGTGGTGGCCTGGAGGAGAAGCTTTTCACTTTGCAGCATCAGCCGTTGGCACCGGAGCTGGGCTGTCCGGTCCTCATCAAGACCGGTGGTGTTTGGATGGAATTGCAACTGCATAACATCACCTTTCTTCCTGTGAAAACCCCGTATTACCGGGGCCCTTTGAAAGCAGTGCTCAAACCTGCTATAGGCTCTATCGGGTGATCAAACAGGGAGAAAAGTTTTACGGCACAAACGGTCTCTTTTTCTGCATAAACGGTCAGCGGGCGCAGAGCAGAACGCTGACCTGGACGTGCCCCTCTCCCTGAACGAGAGAGACCGTCCCCTGGTATTCCTCCGCAATGCGCTGGACGGTCCGCAGGCCGGTCCCAGCCTGGATGGGCTGGGTGCAGTCCGCGGTGTTGACCACGGTCAGAACCAGACAGCGGGCCTGGGCGTTTGTCTGGAGAGAGAGCTGCCGGGGCCCCAGAACCGTCTGACAAGCGGTGAGAGCGTTGTCGATCAAATTGGCAAAAAGGGCGCACAGATCCAGCTCGTCCACGAGAAGGCCGTCTGGAAGATGTACTTGGCAGGTGACCTGAATCCCCGCCCGCTGTGCCGCCCCCAGCTTCTCTCCCAGCAGAGCGTCCAAGGCGGGCGATCCGGTGGAGAGAGGAAAGACCGCACCGCAGCGGCGGTAGAGACGATCTGCATAATGGGCCGCCGCTGAATAATGTTCTCCGGCAATCAGTCCGGAGAGAACCAGCAGATGGTTGTTCAGATCGTGCCGAAACGAGGCCCAGGCTTCCTTCCGCCCTTCCGCTGTCCTCTGTCCCGCCAGAACGGCTGACACCGCAGCCTCCCGCCCTGTCAGAACCAGAAGCCTGCGAAAGGCCCCCAGCAGGACAAACACAACCCCAGTACCGCCCAGCAGAACAGACAGGATACCCAGACGGGTGTGGACCGCCATAGCCCGGAGATAGCCCTCAAATATACGGGTATCCAGCCTGAACGCACATCGGATGGCCAGGACAAGCCCCGTACAGGGCAAAAACAACATAGGGAGTTGAGCGGTCTTCGCTGGTCCCAGCGGCTTTCGCTGGACCAAGTATAGGGCTAGGGCATAAAGCGCTGTGGTCAAAAGGGGGACAAGAAGCTGAAGCCAGAGTCCTCCGGAAGGAGTTTGGAGCTGGGAGGAGGCCCAGGATAAAAGCAGGGCGGAGCCGCCCTCCAGCATCGTGGAGAGGGTGAATATCAGTGTGAGGGGGGCGGCCAGCTCGGTCCACCGAAGCCCAAGCACCCACCGGGTACACAGCACTGAGACAAGCACATGCCCAAAAAACATCCCCGGAAGCTGGCCACAGACGGCCAAAAGGGTCATCCCGCCGTGAACAGCGAGCCAGAGGGGGAAGGATTTCCAGTCTTCCCGGCCCCCCGTTCTCTGTAAAAAGAGGAAGTCCAGACAGGCGGCGGCACTGTTGACCAACAGCCACCAGAGGACAAATAACACCGTCATGGCCATAAAAGCGTCCCCTGGCAGACCTCCAGAAGCCTGCGCGTCAGCTCCCGCTGCTTCCGCCGGGCAATCAATACCTTGTCCCCATTTGCCACCGTCACTGCCCCGGCTTCTCTCCCGGTGACAGCGCGCAGGTTGACCAGATAGCTCTTGTGGCAGCGGAAAAAATCACCGTCCAGACGGCGGTGCAGATCCTCCAGGGTACCGGAAAACTGGCAGCGCTTAAAAAAGGTGTGGACGGTAATCTGATGGCCCATGGCCTCACAATAGAGGATCTCCTTAACCGGAACCTGTATAGTGCTGTCCTGGGCGGAGAGCAGAAGGGCCTGCCGGTCCTCCCTCCAGATCCGGGTGACAGCCCGGTCAAGGGCGGCATAGAGCCGGTCCGGCTGGACCGGCTTCAGGAGATAGTGAACGGCCTCCAGATCGAAAGCGTGAAACACATATTGGGGGTAGGCGGTCAAAAAAATAATCTGACTGCCGTTTGCTTGGGCCTTGAGCTGCGCCGCTGTGTCCATCCCATCCCGGCCGGGCAGCTTGATGTCCATCAGGACCAGATCCCAGGCCCGCCCAGACTGGAGCAGTGTCTCCCCGCTGGAAAAGACCACAAGATCGGCCTCCAGCTTCCGCGTCTCAAAATAACCGGCCGCAAGCCGTTGCAGCTTTGCGGCAAAATAGGTCTCATCCTCACAGATGGCAGCAGTAATCACAAGATAGCCTCCCAATCTATCCCCGCCTGCGGCAGCTTCACGCTCCAGTCAGAAGAGACAGCCGAATGGCATTCTTCAAGATATTAAACAGGCTCTAAGAAAACGAGCGATAGTGAGCCGCCGCAGGCCCGCAAAGCGGGCCGAAATCCAAAAAGAAAGACACGCCAACGGCGTGTCTTTCTTTTTGGAGCAGGTGACGAGGCTCGAACTCGCTACCTCCACCTTGGCAAGGTGGCGCTCTACCAGATGAGCTACACCTGCGTGCCAACCACTTCAGTCTATGCCTGACACGGGTTTTTGATGCCTGAATGAAAAGTCTCTTCCTCCGGAGGATACCCTGGGTATCCTCCGGAGAGACTGGTGCCTCCGGTCGGAATCGAACCAACGACACGGGGATTTTCAGTCCCCTGCTCTAC
>JAAWBF010000145.1 GCA_022792555.1 Oscillospiraceae bacterium | reverse complement strand
TGATTACGGTGTCTAAGGGTGACGGTTTCTACCGGGATGAGGTGCGCCGAGCTTCATAAGAGAGAACTTTCAGTTTATCGGGGGGATTTCATCTTTTGGGTGAAATCCCCCTTGACAAATGTTTTCTTGACATAAGTTCTCTATTATAGTGTAATCACTATCCAGCAGGGGATGGAAATCCCTGTAAAGGCAAGCCTTTGGGTGTCTATATGGTCTATGCTGAAAATAATGTTATGTAAATGACAGGTAAAATTTGAGATAATATTTTTTCAAAAGTTTTATCAATATTCGCAGTACTTTTATAGATAGTTTCAGTCAATTCTTTTTCCTTAAAAATCATGAAAAAGAATGTTTTGTAAACTGTATCCCATACAAATAAATAAAGTGGATGGAAAAGATACTTTTACCAAATAGGGCCGAATCAGACGAAGTGTAAGAAAACATACGCTGGGGGGAGCATGACAAATTGTACATATGCTCTGAAATAGATACGTACTTATAATTTGGGATTAAATAGATAAAAAATACAATATTTTCATTATATTTTGTGTATTATGCTATATTTTTGTGTCATAAAACGGTGAATTAGACAAAAAACATTCTTATACTTGCCTTTCTTCTGCATTTGCCGTATAATTCAAACATCAACTTATATGTACCAATTTGCAGAGGGAGGAGACAGCAATGTGTACCCATCACATTGAACAGCATCCAATTGTGACCTACCCGGACCGGGCACGGGTGGACTTTCTCTTTGATGGACGTCCTCTGACCGGTCTGGAGGGGCAGCCTATTGCGGCAGCCCTGCTGGACAACGGGATTTCCGTCTTCCGCCACACCCACAAGACTGGTCAGCCCAGGGGATTGTTCTGTGGCATTGGCCAATGCAGCGACTGCGTGGTGGTGGTCAACGGCCAGCCCAACATTCGCTCCTGTGTTACGCCGCTGGAGGCCGGAATGGTCATTGAGACCCAGCATGGCCTTGGAAAGGTGGGTGTGCTGTGAGACAGACCGATGTTCTCGTCATAGGAGCCGGACCCGCCGGTCTGGGCGCCGCCATTGAAGCCGCCCGCTGCGGGGCCCAGGTTCTGCTGGTAGATGAAAACAAGAAGGCGGGCGGACAGCTCTACAAGCAGATCCATAAGTTTTTCGGCTCCGGCGCTCACTATGCCGGTACCCGGGGCTTTCAGATTGCGGATCTGTTACTGGAGGAAGCCAGGCAGCTTGGGGTAGAGACCCTGCTGGACACGCGGGCGCTGGGCCGTCTGGACGACGGCAGGACGGCAATTCTCCATCAGAACCAGGTGGTGCCGGTGGCGGCCAAAAAGGTGATTTTGGCCACCGGGGCCAAGGAAAACGCTCTAACTTTCCCCGGTTGGACCCTGCCTGGGGTGATGACGGCGGGGGCCGCCCAGACCTTCAGCAATGTTCACGGGACCCTGGTAGGGGAGCGTATTTTGATGGTAGGATCGGGCAATGTGGGCCTGATCGTCTCCTATCAGCTTATGCAGGCCGGGGCCAGGATCCAAGCTCTGGTGGAGGCCGCCCCTCAGATTACCGGCTATCTGGTCCACGCGGGGAAGATCCAACGGGCCGGGGTTCCGGTGTATACCAGCCACACTGTGATAGAAGCCAGAGGGCAGAACCGGGTGGAGGAGGCGGTCATTGCACAGGTGGACGCCAGTTTCCAGCCTATTCCAGGGACAGAACAGACCCTGGCTGTGGATACTGTCCTCCTGGCTGTAGGCCTCAACCCACGCACAGAGCTGGCCGGGATGTTCCAATGCCGCACCGGCTATGAGGGCGGCTTAGGCGGGATTTTACCCCTCCATGACCGCTGGATGCGCGCCTCCCAGCCGGATGTCTACGTCTGTGGGGATCTGGCCGGGGTGGAAGAGGCCAATACCGCCCTGGAGGAGGGCCGTCTGGCTGGCACACATGCTGCGCTGTCCATCGGCTGCCGCCATGAGAGCGCCCAGGCGCGGATGGAGGAGCTGCTGGAGAGCCTACAATCTCTGCGCAGTGGGGCCCACGCCGCCCGGCGGCAGGACTGCAAGGCGCATATTATCGAACAAGGAGGGGCGTTCTATGCCTAAGAATACCAAGCAGGGACTGGCTGTGCTGGAGTGCTGTCAGGAGATCCCGTGCAATCCCTGCACCACCGTCTGTCGAACTGGGGCCATTGTCAAGCGTGCCCTCACCAGTCGCCCGGTCTTCCACCCGGAGCTGTGCGTGGGCTGTAAGCTGTGTGTAGCCGCCTGTCCTGGACAGGCCATCTTCTTCCAGATCCCCGACTTGGGAGATGGACAGGCTGCCCTGACCTTCCCTTATGAATACTTACCCCTCCCCCAGGTAGGGCAGGAGGTAACGGCGGTAGACCGTATGGGCCAGCCAGTCTGTCCCGCTACCGTCCAGGCGGTGGAGCAGCGGCCCGTGTATCAGCAGACTGCGCTGGTGACCCTCTCCTTTCCGGCGGAATATTTAGAAAACGTTCGCTTTATGAAGCGGTTGGACAGGGAGGACTGTTGAGATGGACGGTAAGGATATCATCATCTGCCGCTGTGAAGAGGTGACACGGGCGGACGTCCTGCGGGCCATAGAGGCGGGCTGTCACACAGTGGCCAGCGTTAAGCGGGCCACGCGGGCTGGTATGGGGGCCTGTCAGGGGCGGACCTGCGGGCGGCTGATTCAGCAGATCCTCATCAGCCAAGGGGTTCTGGACCCCGCCTCTATCCAGGGGGACAAGGCGCGCTTTCCAACTGTCCCCTGTGAAATTCAGGCGTTGGGAGGGAGTTTAGAATGAACAGACAGTATGGGGCCATCGTCATCGGCGGCGGCTACTTCGGCTGTGCCAGTGCCTACTTTCTGGCCAAGGCTGGAGTCTCTACCCTCCTGCTGGAGGAGAAGGAGATCGGCCGGGGAGCCTCTGGGGCCAATTTCGGCAATGTCCAGGTTCAAGATGCCTCCATGAGTCAGAGTTACGATCTAACCCTCGCCGGGTTCGCCCGGATGAAAACCATGGCCCAGGAGCTGGAGTGCGACATCGGCTATCAGCCCTATGGCTCCCTCATCGGGGCTGAGAAGGAGGAGCATCTGCCCGCCCTCCAGGAGCTCTACGACACCAAGCGGCAGGCCGGCCTAGAGGTTCGCTGGGTCCAGGGGGAGGAGCTCCAGGCCATTGAGCCCAACCTGGCGCCGGGTGCAGTGATCGCCGCCAGCTATTTTGAGCAGGGCCGGATCTACCCCTTCCACTATTTGTATGCCCTTGTCCGACAGGGCCGCAAGCACGGCTTGGAGGTTCGGGAGGGGGCCTGTGTGGAGTCGTTGCTGGTCGAGGGGGGCCGCTGCACTGGCGTGGTCCTGACAGATGGGACACTCTGCCGGGGAGAACAGGTCATTGTGGCCGCTGGGTCAGGAACCAGAGCGCTGTGCGCCACAGCGGGACTGGACGTCCCTGTCTGCTCAGTGAAGGCCGAGGCCTTTGTCACTGAGGCGCTTCAGCCCTTCCTGCGTACCTATTACTCTTCTGCGGCCTTCTTTGCCGAGGCCCACAGCCAGAAGGGGGCCTCAACCTCACTGTGTATCGGCCAGAGCCACTATGGAAACCTCCTTGTGGCAGAGACTTCCAAGCCCCACGATGAGGTCTCCCAGGCAGGCCAGGACTGTACATCGTTGGAGCATTTACGGAATATCCACGCCCAGCTCCTGCACTTTTTCCCGGTTTTGGAGCACATCCAGCTCTTGCGCAGTTGGGTGGTCCCCTCTCCCTATACAGCTTCCTATGAGCCCATCTTTGGCAGAGCGCCTGTCCCAGGTCTGATCATCGCCGCCGGCTTCAAGAGCGCCGCGGTTGTGTCTGCCGTGGTGGGGGAGAGTGTGGCCGGACTGGTGATGAAGGATACCTGTAATTGGGATCTGAGTCTCTATACCAAGGACGTCCAGAGGTTGTCAAGCTGATACCCTGCCGGAGGGGAGGGAACCAGTGCTTGCGCGGCCTATGGGACAGGGGGAATTGCCATGAAAAAATCTGAACGGCTCTGGAGCAAAGCCTATACTTACCTGAGAAAACGGATCCAATCCCTCCAGGCTGGAGAGAATCGTTTGGAATCCGAGGAGGAACTGGCCCAGCGGCTGTCTATCAGCCGGGCCACAGTACGGGAAGCTACCCAGGTGCTCGCCAGGGAGGGGTATCTCACCCGCTGGCACGGCAAGGGAATTTTTGCCCACCCCTCGGTGGACAACCTCCGCCACCGGATGGATTTGACTACGGATTTCCTCCGCCTGTTGGACACCGGAGAGGGAACGGTGCACTGTCAAACCCTCCGCAGCGGCTTTGGTCCGTGTAATCCGGCTATGAGAAAACGTTTTCCACGCACCTGTGAGAGTGTTTACGAGCAGGAGTGGCTCTATCAGGTGGACGACATCCCTATGATCTTCTGCAAGGTAGCCATTCCAGCCGATCTGCTCCAGAATACCCCAGAGCTTCCCACCCCAGGCCAGTCTCTGGCCGCATGGGTCGCCTACTACTGCGGGCGGGATTTCGCCTACTACGCCACTCACCTTGGCTGTCAATCTGATCCAGGCGCAAATTGGGCGCTGCACATCCCGCCAGAGACTGTGGTACAGAACTGGCAGGAGGTCCTGTATGACCTGACCGATACTCCCGTGGCCTTTTGTGATGTCTTCTTCCACCCTGAGCATGTGGATCTGTCTATGGTCCTCCGGCCTTGACCAATGCTACAAAAGAAAATAGGCTCCCCCTCAGAACGACAGCGAGACAAGAAGCGGTCTATCTGAGGGGGAGATATTTTATGTTCTGCTGCAAAAGCAAGGGAAAACATTGGAGTTCCTGGCGCAGACGATCTGTTCTCGCCACATTTCCCTTGTAATCGGAAAGAGGTTGTCCTATACTCTGCCTGTAGAAGTTGGAAAATACAGGAATTGGAGGGTGCGGAAATGGGTGTTCCATGGTACAGCCGGACAGCTGGACAGACCATGCAGGAGCTAAACAGCGACCGCCGGCGGGGCCTCTCCGGTCAGGAGGCTGGAGAGCGGCTGAAGCAGTATGGCCGCAACGAGCTGAACGGGACCAAGCGGGAGAGCCTAGTAAGACGTTTTTTGGATCAGATGCGGGATCCTATGATACTGGTCCTGCTGGCAGCAGCAGGGCTTTCGCTGACGGCCAGCGGCGGGGAGGACTGGCTGGATGCCGTCATTATTCTGCTTATTGTAGTAGTCAATGCCTGTATCTCCATTTCCCAGGAGAACAATGCGGAACAGGCCATGGAGGCCCTGCGCCGCATGTCGGCACCTCAGGCCAAGGTGGTGCGGGATGGTACCGTCATACAGCTGGATACCGCTCTGCTGGTCCCTGGGGATATCATTGTGCTGGAGGCCGGTGATCTGGTCCCTGCCGATGCCCGGTTGCTGGAGAGCGCCAGCCTCAAGGCGGACGAGAGCGCCATGACGGGAGAGTCCGTCCCAGTGGCCAAGACAGCCGACCTGGTGCTGGCTGAGAATACCCCCCTGGCCGACCGGCGAAACATGCTGGCCGCCTCCACCGTGATTACAAATGGCCGGGGGACAGCGGTTGTGACAGCCACCGGAATGGAGACCGAGGTAGGCCGCATCGCGGGGATGATTCTGGAGGCCGAGGAGGTGGCGACCCCATTACAAAAAAAAATGACAGAGATCTCTAAGACACTGTCCTTTGTATGCCTGTGCGTATGTGCGGTGATGTTTGGGGTGGGGCTGCTCCAGGGGAAGGCGCTGCTGGACATGTTTCTCACGGCGGTCTCCCTGGCGGTGGCCGCCATTCCAGAGGGCCTGCCCGCCATTGTCACCATTGTCCTGGCCCTAGGGGTCTCCCGGATGGCACGGCGGGGGGCCATTGTAAAAAAACTCCCGGCGGTGGAGACTCTGGGGTGTGCCAGCGTCATCTGTTCGGACAAGACGGGCACCCTTACCCAGAATAAGATGACGATCATGGAGGCGTGGACCCTCCGGCGGGGAGAGCAGAACCTCGCCATGACTATTGGCGCCCTATGTAATGACGCCATTTTAACCTATGACAGCCAGGGGGCGCCTGTCATTACCGGAGATCCCACTGAGGCCGCTCTGGTGGAGCTGGCGGTCCGATCCGGGATCGACAAAAACACCCTGGAGGCCCACAGTCCCCGCCGGGGGGAACTCCCCTTTGACGCCGAACGCAAGCTTATGAGCACCCTCCACCCCAAGCCGGGGGGCGGGGTGCGGGTGATGGTCAAGGGGGCGCCCGATGTCCTAGTCCGCCGGTGCCGCCTGACCCAGCGCCAGGTCCAGACTGTGTTGACCGCCAACGAGTCCATGGCCGCTCGAGCCCTGCGGGTTCTGGGTGTGGCCTATCAGGATTTGGACCAGGCCCCAAAAGAGCTGACCAGCCAGACCTTGGAACGGAATTTGACCTTCGTAGGACTGATGGGCATGATGGACCCACCCCGGCCCCAGGTGAAACAGGCGGTGGCCGGGTGTCATGCCGCCGGGATCCGGCCTGTGATGATCACAGGCGACCACAAGCTGACCGCCGTGGCAGTGGCCCGTTCGCTGGATCTCTACCGGGAGGGGGATCTGGCCATCACCGGAGAGGACTTGGACTTTATGCCCCAGGAGCTGCTGGAGGAGGAGATCGAAAAATTTTCAGTCTTTGCCCGTGTCTCCCCGGAACACAAGATGCGCATTGTCCAGGCCTGGCAGGCCAGGGGACGGGTGGCGGCCATGACGGGGGATGGTGTCAACGACGCGCCCGCGCTCAAGACCGCGGACATCGGCTGTGCCATGGGGATCACCGGGACTGACGTGGCCAAGGAGGCCGCCGATATGATTCTCACGGACGACGACTTCTCCACCATCGTCTCCGCAGTGGAGCAGGGCCGGGGGATCTACGCCAACATTAAAAAAGCCATCCACTACTTACTCTCGTGCAATATTGGAGAGATTGTCACCATCTTCACGGCCACCGTGCTGGATTTTGCCCAGATGCCGCTAGTCCCCGTCCAGCTCCTCTGGCTGAACCTGGTCACAGACTCCCTCCCCGCTCTGGCATTGGGGGTGGAGCCAGTGGAGGAGGGTGTCATGGATCAGGCGCCCAGGGACCCCCAGGAGCGTCTCTTTGCCGGCGGCTTTGCCTTTCGGCTCCTCTGGCAGGGGGCCATGGTAGGGGTACTGACCTTGGCGGCCTATTTTCTGGGGGCTTATATCCTGCCAGGCGCGGCGGACGGGGCCGCCAATACAATGGCCTTTGCCACCCTGACTCTGTGTCAGCTCTTCCACGCCTTTGATGTGCGCAGCGAGCGGGCCTCCCTGTTTCACATCGGGCTGTTCTCCAATCCATCTATGAATAAGGCTTTTCTGGCGGGACTGGGGATGCAGCTTGCTGTGTTGTGTGTTCCACCCCTCCAGGCCGTCTTTTCCACTGTCTCTATGAATGCCGCTCAATGGGCCGCCGTTCTAGGGCTGGCCGTTACCCCGCTGGTGGTCTGTGAAATTGAAAAGGCCCTAGGCCGAAGAAGTTTACACAAAAAGAAAACGGCGGCAAAAAATGCCGCCGTCAGCGTGTCAAAATCTTGACAAGCACGTTTTCTTCGTCATGGAGCCCTATTCAAGCGTCCTTCCCAGTACTGTTTCCACCCCTCCAGGCGCTCCTGGGGCAGAAGGCAGTTAATAACCATAGACATTACAACCCCTACGCCGGTATCTACCATACGGTTGACAGCGTAGCTGACATAAGTATCCACCGGGGTGTTGAACAGAATAATACAAAGTACCACGCTCCCCGGCTGAACCGCCGTAGGCCATTGGAAGAACTGGGCCAGGCAGATGAGGATGACCACCCCGACAAAGGTCAGGGGGATCAAGAGTGCCCGGTCCTCTCCTGTGGGGCTGACCAGTAGATAGAGCCAGAAGAGGACCATTCCAAGGATACCGCCGATGATGGTCCCAATCAGGCGGTTTCCCCCCTGCTGCCAGGAGTGGGGCAAGTTGTTCCCCATACCATAGACCGCGCCGATACAGGCGAAGGTGGGATTCCGGTCCATGATATAGTAGACAGTGGCACATAGGGCAGCAGAGAGGGCCGACTTTAAGTTGCGCATCCCCACATGGGGCAGGTGATGATGTTGTTCCGCCATAGAAACAATGCTCCTCCCAAATAGACGAAACCAGCTTAGGGCCTGTTCAGCATCTCCCTGCGTATGTCTTGACGGCAGATTTTCCGCCCTGACGGTGTTAAAGACCCTTGAAATACACAAAGTATTTCTGCGGCTTTTTGCCTTGCAGAGCAAAAAATCTCCTCGCCAATCCACACACATTGAGATCTGAACAGGCTTTTACGGCCATCATGAAGGGGACGTCTGCCCATCTGCTTGGATCTCCTCCGAAACAGGGGCCGTCTGCTCTCGAATCAGGATAAATGGGGTGAGCTGCCGGTCCTGTCCGGCGGGGTTGTCCCGAATGAGATCCAACAGGGCCTCATCATCCTGGGTGAGCTTAGAGCAGTGGCCCAGCATCTCTACATTGAGGTCGTTGGCATCCACGATCATGGATAAAATGCCAAGCTTTTCGTAGAGCTCATCGCATACCCCCACCGGGTTATCTGGGATACGCACGCCCATATGCTCATACTCGGGGATCTCGTGGCCATAGAAGCCGTCCAGGCCGGAGACCTCCTGGCCCAGCAGGGTGTAAAAGGTGCCGTGAACTCCGCGCAGTTTGTCGATGGCCGCCCGAAAGGCCGCCCAAAGTACTTTTCTCAATCCACAGACATTGATGGCAAACTGCATTTTCACCGGCAGACCCATTCCGGGCCCGGCGGCGGTCTGGTGGACAAAACGGGAGAGCACCTTGGCCCAAAAGCCGGGCTTGACCTGGTCCTCTGTCACCACCCGACCTTGACACATGGCGATGACCTTTTCACTCATGGAGAGGATGTCCCCCTCCTGATAATGCGGCAGGACATACCGCTCCATCAAATCCAGATAGCTTTCGCCTACCTGGACAAAGTGTGTTTGAATGGCATGACGGTCATAGCGCTTCCCGCCCGCCTCAATGGTGACGTTTTTTCCCTCGTTGGCGCAAAATTCCATGCTTGTACTACCCCTTGTTATCCTCTCTGGCTCTGCCCCATTCGGGGTGGAGTTAATTTTTTACAGTTTTGTTTTAGGAAAGACACCCTCTAGGATACCCGCTTTTCCACTAAGACAGTCAGAACACTACAGCAGAATTACCCCCGCCTCCTGACAGGCGTGCAGGGTCTCCTCATCCCACACACTGGCCTGGACCTCGCCGATGTGGGCCTTGCCCAGAAGGAGCATACACAGCCTGGACTGGCCAATGCCGCCGCCAATGGTCTGGGGGAGCTCATTGTTGAGGAGCATCCGGTGGAATTGCAGAGACCGGCGGTTGTCACAGCCGGCGATGGCGAGCTGCCGGTCCATCGTTTCCGCGTCTACCCGGATGCCCATGGAGGAGAGCTCAAAGGCCCGCTCCAGCACTGGGTTCCAGAAGAGAATGTCCCCGTTGAGGCTCCAGTCGTCGTAATCCGGGGCCCGGCCGTCATGGGGACGGCCCGATTTGAGGGCGCCGCCGATCTCCATTAGGAAGGTAGTGGGATGGTCCTTGACCCAGTGATCCTCCCGTTCATGGGGGGTGGCGTCAGGCCACAGGTCCTCCAGCTCCTGGGTAGTGACGAAGGTGACATCAGGGGAGAGGGTAGGGAGGGCGGTCAGCTGGGGATAGACCGAGCGCAGGGTTGTCTGGGTCTGGCAGACCACCTGTACAATGGTGCGCACGGTATCCTTTAAATACTCCAGGTTCCGATCCCGCGGGGCGATGATCTTCTCCCAATCCCACTGGTCTACATAGACTGAGTGGAGGTTGTCCAACAGCTCATCCCGACGGATGGCGTTCATATCGGTAAACAGCCCCTCGCCCACCGAGAACTGGTAGCGGTAGAGGGCCATGCGCTTCCACTTGGCCAAGGAGTGGACCACCTGGGCATCCCGCCCGGCAGTTGGAATGTCAAAGGAGACTGCCCGCTCGACCCCGTTGAGGTCGTCATTCAGACCAGTACATGCCTCTACAAACAGCGGAGCAGAGACCCGACGCAGATGAAGCGCGCCCCCCAGATTGTCCTCAAACAGGCGCTGCAACAGGCTGATAGCCTTCTGGGTGTCGTACAGATTCAAGCAGGGAGAGTATCCACTGGGAATATAGGTCTTTTCCATGAGCAGGACTCCTTATCATAAAATAGATAGCAAAGAAAGACGCTCCGCCTCCCAGGGTGGAACGTCTTTGTCCTTAACACCCTTAAGTATACGGGCCAGCCCGCCGGGTGTCAAGAAAAATTTCCCCTCTCCTGAACATCTTTGGAGCAACGTACAAGTGCAGACAATCTGACCAACGAGTCTACTGCCTTTTTTGCACAGAGACAGCAGGAGGGATAGCAGCAGTCCCATCGATCAATTTGAAATACATCACAAGCCATGCTATAATAGGAAAAAACAGGCGGTCACAGGGCAAGGTATAACGGTTGTAGGGGCGACCTTTGGCCGCCTGCACAGGAATCCGCCCAAAACAGGCGGTCAATCTGCTTTTATGGAGGCTAATATGAACTATCATACCATCATTTTTGATTTAGATGGGACACTACTGGACACACTGGCCGATCTGGCAGACAGCGTCAACGCGGTTTTATCCGCCGGCGGCTTCCCGCTCCGCACGCTGGAGGAGGTTCGGAGCTTTGTAGGCAATGGGGTGGGGCGGCTGGTTCACCTGTCCCTCCCCGCGGAGACATCCTCCGAGGTGGAGACGGCGTGTCTGGAGCAGTTCCGCGCCCATTACCTGGGCAATATGGCCCATAAGACCGCGCCTTATCCGGGCATCCTGTCCATGCTGGAGACGCTGAAGGAGCGGGGGTACGCGCTGGCTGTGGTGTCCAACAAGTTTGACGGGGCGGTAAAGAGACTGTGTCAAACCTACTTTGGGGATCGCCTGGCTGTGGCTGTTGGAGAGTCCGAGGGGGTGGCCAGAAAGCCGGCCCCCGATACGGTGTTTCGGGTGCTGGAGACCTTGCAGGTCCCAGCGGAGGGCGCGGTCTATGTAGGAGACTCGGAGGTCGACCTCCTCACCGCCCAAAACGCCGGGCTCCCCTGTATCTCGGTGGGCTGGGGGTTCCGGGACCGGGCCTTTTTAATGGAACACGGGGCCGTCCAAGTGGTGGACAGCCCCGCGGATCTGGTGCGTGTTCTATGTGAGTGACCACAACGCCTCTCCTGTTTGAGCGGTTAATCCTCCTCGTCCTCTGGTGTCTCCCGCAGCTCGTCCAGTTGGTCCAGGATGGAGAACAGGGCACAGCGGAAGTTCTCCGGGCGGTCCAGCATGGGCTGGTGCCCAGCCCCGGCGATAGGGTAGAAGTCCCGGAGGGGAGCCTGGACTTGCTCTAAAAAGACGCGGGCATCTTCACAGGGGCTGTGTGCGTCCTCCTGTCCGTGGATGAGGAAGAAGGGGACCTGATAAGTGGTCCCAAGGGCCTCTAAATGGAAGCTATAGAGTTCCTCCAGCAGGCCCTGCTTGACCTTTCTTGCGCCGGGACGGAGGGTACACAGCCAGTCTGTCAGGGTGTAGAAGGGACTGTCCAGGGGACAAACTCCCGCAGAGGTGGGACGCTGATACCTTTTCTCAATGCGGTGGACCCTGCCGGCCTGCTTTTGAAAGTGCCCAAAGGAACCGGGATAGGGCTCCGCCGCCCGCAGGCGGGCGATGTCCCTGCCGTTGTCCGCCTCCAGGGCCGCCTCCATGGTCTGAGAAAACCGTTGATATTCCTGATCCCGCGGGGAGAGGAGCTGTCCTACCCCGATGTAGGCCTCCACCCCCTTGGGATAGCGCTTGAGGTAGGCAGCAGCCAGCAGGCTCCCCCAGCCGTGGCCCAGCAGAATAATACGGTCAGTGTGGTACTTGCGCTTTAGGTAGCTGATCACCTCGTCACAGTCCTCTACCATACGCTCCAGATTGGCCTCCCAGAGGGGATTTGGGCTGTGCCGGTAGGTCCGTCCGGTCCCCCGCTGGTCCCAGTGGACCACCGTCACCCGGTGCTCCCAACCGGTCTGGAAGCGCTCCAGCAACGCCCGGCCAGGCCGTCCCGGACCGCTGTGGAGAAAGAGAACCACCGGATTGGACCGGTTCTCCCCCCGGTGATAGAGATACTGCTCAATACCGCCTAAAAAGACATACTCTTCTAGATCGATGCCCTCCTGGCTTTGAATCCGCAGGCTGTTCCGCCGGCGTCGCTTTCTCTGCTCCAACAGCGCCAGAGCGCTCCCAGCCAGAATCCCGGCTCCCAGTGCCATTGTGGTGGAACGCTTCATACTTACCCCTCCCTTTCCAGGCGCAGTAAAACGCCTGACGTTCCGTTACAGTGTACCGCAAAATTGTCCCGCTGTCCAGTCTCTCAAGCAAAACAGCAGAACCGAACACCGCTCTGGCGTCCGGTCCCGCTGTTTTTCTTACGTCTGTGTTGATGATAAGCGGCTCAAGCGTGCCAGGATGATCTCCCTGTATTCCTTGTGGTGGGGCATACCGCCCCCCAATCCGCCGCGCTTTGGCAGCTGGAGCTTGAGAAAGCTGCCGTCCTGCATGGTAAGGGAGCAGTTGACCGCGCCCATGAGCGCGTTTTTGATGACACAGCTCTGGATCTGCGCCAGGGGGAAACAGACGCCGATGTCGTCGGCTACGGTCTTTCTCAGGTCCGGGACGCGGTAGACCTCATTTAAATAGCGGCGCTCCTCACACTCTGCGACCAGCAGATAACGCTCCGTCACGCCGATATACACATCAAAGATAGAGCTTTTTTTCTTGTTGACCTGAAGAGTTACGCCGTGGACAGCAGCGGACAGGGTCTCTCCCTCCGGGAGACAGCCGCCTAAAACCTGCATCATCTTGCCCTCGTCAAAAATGCCAGACATTGTGAATGATCCCTCCTCAACACTGTGGACAGGTCTGCACAGTGTTGTGCATTCAATTTGGTTACTTCACCAGCTCCAGCATACGAGCCATGGTGACAATGCTCTGCTCTCTGGTGTAGCTCCCGGCGGGGTTAAAGTTGCCGTTGCCCACGTCGCCCATGATCTTCGCGCCCTGGACCTGGCCCACGGCGTTGGCGGCCCAGGAGGAGATAGCGCTGGCGTCGGTAAAGCTGGGGGCCTGGGCGGTCATGGGCTTGCCCAGGGCGTCCGCCAGCCGGGCCAGCATGGTGGCGGCCTGCTCGCGGGTGAGGGGGTTGTTGGGGGAGAAGCTCCCATTCCCGGTGCCAGTAACCACATTCAGCGAGGCCATTTTCTCCACGTTGACGTCGGTGGTATCGTTGAACTTGGTCCGCCCGGTGATCTCCGCGCCGGTGGCCTTCTCATAGAGGGCGGTTGCCAGGGCGCAGAACTCAGCGCGGGTGATGGACTGGGTGTATTTGCTCTGAAGGGCTTCCGGGACCAGCCCTGCCGCGATGGCGCTGTTCACGGACTCCGCAGCCCAGCTTGACGGGGCTTCGGTAGAGGGGGCAGGCGTTGGGGTAGGAGTAGGAGTAGGTGTGGGAGACTGATAGGCGGGGTTTTGGAAGATCCCCCACCGCGTTCCATCGCTCACTGTGCCGTAAGCGCCATATACAGAGATGTCCTTGTACTGGTAAGGCAGGATCTGGTTTCCCTGTTTATCAATCAGACCACAGACCGCGTTTTCGCCATACTCGCCCGCATACTCGCCCTCTTTGTAAATTCTTACCGCAGACACCCCCTGATGGAAGCGGGGACCGAACATCCCGCTCATCAAGACTCTATATCCGGCGGGGATTTGTAGGGTGAAGGCCAGCTTGCCCGTCTTGTCCATGAAACCGGGCTTGTCGTCCTTTTCCACATAGGCCATGCCGTCCTCCAGCTCCCGGCCAAAGTCGTACTGGGCGACCACCTTGCCTGTGGTGTCAATGTATTCCGTCTTATAGTCGGCGGTATAGTTGGCGGCCAGCCCCTCGGAGAAGAAGCCGTGGCCGGTATC
>JAAWBF010000144.1 GCA_022792555.1 Oscillospiraceae bacterium | reverse complement strand
GTGCTGGGGTCTCTGCGGGAGGAACTACAGGGATCTCTACTGGGGGGAGTGTGGGGGTTGGCTGCGGTGTTTCCCCGCCTGATCCGCCGGATTGGGAGGGGATAGCGGCTTGGTACAGGCGATAAACCGTCATAAAAGACTGCTCCTTGGTATAGGTTCCTAGGGGGTGAAAGCTCTGATTGCCTACGCTGCCCATGATCCCGGCCTGCGTCACAAAATCGACTGCATTTTGGAACCACGATCCAATCTGAGCACTGTCCACAAAATCCGCTGGAGTGGTGGAAAACACGTCCATCCCCATCCGCCGGGCCGCACGGGTAAGAAAAGCTGCCGCCTCCTGACGGGTGATGCTCTGATGGGGGTCAAAGATCTTATTCCCCCGGCCTGTGACAATCCCCAGAGCATAGGCCGCAATCACATCCGGGTGGGTGCTGTCCTGGAACGGATAGGTTCCCATCCAGTCATAGAGGCTCTTTCCGGTCTCCTTCTGCACCAATGACTCCCGATCTCCTCCCATTGCCTCACCCAGCAGGACAATGACCAGGGTACAGAACTCCTCTCTGGTGATGGGATCGCGGTAGCGGTTTTGCAGCTCCACCGGTACCAGAGCGAATTCAATGGCGGCGCAGGTCTCATCTAGCGCCCAACCATCTACAACCCCCTCTTTGGGCAGAGCAGGCGTGTAGTTCAGTGTGCCAAAGCCATACAGGCCGTTGCTGTGAAGGGGGAAGGTGTGCTCCTGATCCGCTGGATTGAGCAGGGGAAGGGAGAGATCCAGCCAGGCAGGCGTCGTCAGAGCTGCGCCACTGTGGTCGATGAGCTGGTTGACCCCCGCCTGCTGGACTGCTGCATAGCCCCCCTGGAACGCGGTGGCGCGGGTATACTGGGCGGGAATGGCCACCGAGCCGTCAGGGTTCAGATAACCGTACAGCGACCCTGACCGGAAGAGAGCCAGACCCTCCTGGAAAGGCTGTAGATCGTCATACTGGAAGGGGATCACAATCTGGCCCTGTTGGTCCACAGCACCGTAATACTTGCTGTCCTTTTGCAGAATTGCAAGGCCGCTGGTCCACAGTCCCCATTGGGGTCCCTCTACACAGCGGTAGCCGGTATAGGCTGGTTGAACTACCCACTTGCCGCTGGTATCAATAAGGCCCAACAGACTGTTCTCCTTACCTGTTTTGGCGTCATAAGTTGTCTGCCATACTGGGGCCAGCCCCTGATCAAAGGGGAGGACTGCACTGATGTATCGATAGCTCTGGTCTGTTCCCTGTTTCGCGCCAAAATAGACCCAGTCTTTTCGTCCCCAAGAGAGGACCACCTTGCCGCTCCGGTCATAGTAACCGCATTCCCCGCCCTTGACCCGGTCATAGCCAGGTGCTAGGCCGCTGTTCATCGGCCCCGCGGGGAGCAGGGGAGTTTGGAAGATCCCACCGCTGGCAGTATGGACATAGCTCACCGGTACAGGCGCCGGAAGCTGAACCAGACCGTTCTGAAAGACCAGCGGTTTGTCTGGGTCCCATACTCCGCGAGCGGCATTCCGATAGGTATAGGCGGGGACCGTCTGACCGCTTCCAGATGGATCAGGCATCTGGAATGGCGTATAATTGCCGCTGTGATCCACAAAGCCATAGAGACACACCGGGATCTCAACCGTGGTCCCTTTTTGATTCACCACAGTTTTAGTGGAAAAGGTCCCGACAATCGCCTTCCCCTCACAGAATGGATAGGCCAGATCGTACTGAGCTACGACCATCTCCTGACCATCGGCGTTTACATATCCCCATTTCCCATTTTGTTTCGCTGGCGCCAGCCCTTCAGAAAAGCTTCCTACTGCCTGAAAGCAAGGGGCAATCCGCTGGGTATAAGTAAAGCTTCCCGCCTCTCCTGCAAAAGCCATAGCGGGTAGCGCCAGTAGTACCAGACTTACAGTCAACAGCCAGCTCATGAGGTGTACACATCTTTTTTTCATACTTCCTTCCCTGCCTTTATCCATTATTCTTACCCATTTCCAGATACAAAACAACGATCTGTCCATATGGCACACAGTCTTTATACTAGTATAATATGGTATCCCAATTCCGTCAATCTCTAACAGCTGTTCTCTCCTTTGGTAGGGAGACCATGTATGATCTCTCAGGTTGAAGGCAGCAGTCGTTGCGCTGGGAATCCCCGGTTTTCGCCGAGTGTCATTCCAATCCCATCGCCTGCCACAGCCCCAACAAAACCAGCAGTAAGCCGGACAAGGGGAGGGCATACCGGCCCAAAAACCGGCCTGCCATCCGCAGGCCCAAGAACCGGCCCAGATGAAGCGCAAATAATGTCACAAGAAAGTTCCCCGCTGTCGCAGTCCAGAGACCAATTCCTGCCACACCGGCGGCCACACCGATCCCCGCATTATTAACCGCCAGAGCGGCGGCCAGAGAGAGACAGCCCCAAAAATCCGTGAAGCCAGATGTGGCTGTCTCCTGTTTTTCCTCCCCCAAGCTGCGCAGGAAATCCAGAATAAACCACAGGCCAATCCCAGCCAACAGCAACCCTCCCAGCAGACGGGAAGTCCCGGTGGAAAACAGGGCGGCTACCACATCTCCCAGCCACAGAGACAGCCAGGTAACTGCTGTCGTCACCACCGCAATTATCCACATACTTCCCCTTGCTATGTGAATACCTTTCACTGCATATCCCATAGATAAGAGTATCGTATCCAGGTTACAGGCCATCGTAAAGAGCAAAACCGCACAAATGGTTGAAAAAAACTCCATATCATCACCTCGTTTCCACCCATTTTATGCAACGGCGGAAAAAGGTGTGAGAGATGACTTTTCCACAGATTATAGTTCATCTGTGGAAAACTTCCTAGAGGACGTGTAGATACGACATGCTATCTATGAAAAAAGAGGACGCGGTGTTATCCGCGTCCTCACAGATTCTCATGCAGTTTTTTACTCGCTTTTCTGGTGTTCCCCCCGGCTATAGGCCACCACAGTGCGGCGGTTTGGTTCCGTCCCCACCGAATAGGTTGTCACATTGGGGTAGTC
The DNA here is from genome assembly GCA_022792555.1 of Oscillospiraceae bacterium. Taxonomy (GTDB): domain Bacteria; phylum Bacillota; class Clostridia; order Oscillospirales; family Oscillospiraceae; genus JAAWBF01. The sequence goes on along the minus strand of JAAWBF010000144.1, from coordinate 5,957 downwards.
TTGAAGTGCAGTGTGGATCACATGGCGCTCATAGGCGTTCATAGGCTCCAGTGTGACATTCCGGCGGTACTTAACCACCTTACCCGCCACCTTATGAGCCAGACGCTCCAGGGACTCCTCCCGCTTGGCCCGATAGCCCTCGGCATCCACATGGATACGCACCCGCTTGGACTGGCCCCGGTTAACGGCGTATCCGGTGAGCTGCTGGATAGCATCCAAAGTCTCTCCCCGGCGGCCAATAAGACTGCCCAGATTCCGGCCCACCAGCTCCACCTGGTAACTACCCTGTTCATCTCTGGCGATCTTCGGACTTGCCTCTACCCCCATATGAGCCAGCAGTCCGGTCAAAAACGCCGTAATCCTCTCTGTATACCCATCCTCCAGGACCGGAGCGGCAGGCGGAACCACAGCTTCCTTGACTATTTCCACCTGCGGTTCCGGCACGGCCGGCGCCTTGACCTGCTTTGGTAGCTCAGGCTCCCGCTTTGTCTCCGTGCCTTGAGCTGTCTGAGCACTTTGAGGCGGCACCACAAGCTCCGGCTCATCAGGAACTTCATAGGTCACTTTAACCTTTGCCGGACAGCTCCCAATACCCAAAAAACCGGTTTTAGCCCGCTCCAAAAGCTCCACCGAAACCTCGTCCCGATCCAATCCCAGCTTAACCAGAGCAGCCTCAATCGCGGCATCCTCTGTACGGCCGGTACTCTCAATCCATTTCAGCATTTAGCAATCTCTCCTTGCTGTCTCTGATCCAATCTATGTCTGATCTGTCCTACAGCCCACGGTATCTAGAAAACCCAATCTGCATCACGGCTTACTTGGATTTACCACCGTCTTTCTCGGCCGGTTTCTTTTCAGCTGAAACCCCAGGATCCCGGTAAGGCGTTGGATCTATTCCGTACCGTCTGGGATCATAAGCCCGTCCTCTGGCATAGGTACGCATTCCAACCCGGCTGGCCTCCTGCACTTCGCCGGAGGACTTCTCCTCATCCTTTTCTTTGGTCAAGCTAACCTTTTTCTTTCCCTTGCTCCGCTTGGCCTCCTCAGCCTGCCTGGCGCGCTCTTCCGCAGCCTGACGGCGCCGTTCCTTTTCCTCCTCCTTCTCCAGACGGGCTTGCTCCGCCCGGCGGAGGGCAGCGGCCTCATAGTCCTTTTTGAGCATCTTACCACAGATAAACTCCTGGAGCATGGACAGCAGGTTCTGGACAATCCAATAGACACACAACGCCGCAGGCATAGCGAATCCAATCCACAGCGACATAAGGGGGGAGATAATCAGCATAGAGCGGTTGGTTGTATTGGCGGCGGCTTCACTCTGCTGATTGACCGCATTGGTCTTCATAGAAATGAGAGAAAATACAAAACCACTGGCCGCTGAAATGAAGGGGAGCAAAAACAGCCCAACCGCTCCCCAGGAGATCCCATTGGTCCAAAACTTGAGCTGAGGAATCTGGGAGAGATCCAGTCCGAAGAACTGAAAATTGACTGCAAATAAATTTTTTCCTGCCTCACCCAGCGAAGCGGCAATCCCTGCTACATTTTCCGGCGTAATCAGCGACGCCAAGTAAAGTTGATTGTATCCCGCATTGCTGTACTCTGCCGCTTCACGAATCCAGCCGTTACTCACCGCAATCTGAGACCAATCCAGCGCTCCAGCCACCTGAACTACCTGGTCAACCGTCAAATTCATCAGATAGGTCAGCGGTTGACGGATAATCGCATACAAGGGAAGCAGGATCAGCAGTGGGAGAAAAGACCACAAACAGCCGCTCATAGGGTTGATATTCTCTTTTTCGTAGAGCCGCTGAACCTCTTCGTTATAGCGCTCCTTATCCTTGCCGTACTGCTTTTGCAGCTTTTGCATCTTGTCTGAAATCAGAGTCATCTGAATCATACTGCGCTTTCCCTTGAGCTGAAAGGGAAAAAGAATCAGCTTTACCACAACGGCAAAGAGCAGCAAGGCCACACCGTAATTCTGGGCCAGCCGGTAAAACAGCATTAAAATCCAGACAAAGGGCGTCAGGAGCAGTTGTATTCCTTCCATGAAAGCGCCTCCATACCGATAAATTCCAGCCCAGTTCTATCTGAATCCACTGATCAGGGAACCGGGTCATACACAATTGACTTCTGCCGGTGAAATGGCTGGCATTTCAGCACCCGCCGCAAAGCCAACAGACTGCCGCGCCATGCCCCATATTTCTCTACTGCCTCCAGCGCATAGGCTGAACAAGTTGGAATAAACCGGCAGCAGGGAGGACGGCCAGGGGAGATCCACCTCCGGTAAAACCGAATGGCACCTAACAAAGCTCTCTTCACCGCCCGCCCTCCGGCAACAGCAGACCCAGCTTATCCGACAAACGGAACAAACTATACTCCAACTCCCGGTAACGGACAAAAGCAGCCCGTACCCGCGCTACAATCACAATATCCCAGCCAGAAGCGTAAGCATCCTCATGGACACGATAGGCCTCCCGCAGCCTGCGGCGCACCCGGTTACGCACCACCGCATTTCCCACCTTCGTACTCACTGTCAACCCCAAACGATTATAACCACACCGATTACGCCGACAGTAAACTGCGAGGCAGGCAGAGACTGCAGACCGCCCACGACTATAGAGCCGACGGAACTCATAATTCTGTTTAATCGACACTGTTCGCTTCATCTCGGCCCCCTAAAGCCCCATACGCTACGCAGGGGCGGTAGGAATCAATCCACCGCCCCCATGTGTGATGCCTTATTTGATTCCGATTCCCGCAGAACACGAACCACATCACCAGCTAACCCTAGCCTACAGGGACAGACGGGCGCGGCCCTTCGCACGGCGGCGCGCAAGCACCTTACGGCCATTCGCCGTAGCCATACGCTTACGGAACCCATGAACCTTAGAGCGCTGACGCTTCTTTGGCTGATAGGTACGAACCATTGAGTACACCTCCTGTACGAAAGAGTGACAGGCAAGCCTGTCCCACCACAACGGCTAAATTCAGCCGCGGTTGTTCTACAAAAATGTCCCACCCTATCCAGTCCAGTGTGACACAACTGCTATTATACCGTCTGAAATACCAGCATGTCAACCACATTTTTACGACAACTGCCCCTATCCCAAAAACAACTGCTCCAAAAAGACAACCGCCCCGCTCCACAAAAATATTTTTAACCTTACCCCCTCATTCCTGTTTAAAAGCGTTGCCAGGTGGGTAATTTTTTGATATAATAGCCGCGGAGCGGCTATTATACAAATCCTATAGCTTCCAGACCTGCCGCCGGAGACAGCACCAGGTTCCATCTGCGATTCCGCTCCCCAGAGCAACCGCCCATATGCCTGACTCCCGCGTCTCTTGCAGGCGCGGGTTATTTTGCTATCCTATAGACAAACATACATCCTACAGAAAAGGGGTGCCCTCCACTATGAATTCCCCAGACGACATCTGGGCCAAAGTGCTTATTTTGATGGAATCCGATATGACACCTACCACCATCAACACCTGGTTTGACGACACCCGTGCTATCTCTCTGGATGCCAACCAATTTGTGCTGTACACCCCCTCCACGTTCAAACGGGACATCATTCTCTCCCGCTACCTCTCCTCCATCCAAAAAGCCCTTCACGAGCTCTTCTCCGCCGACTTTAAAATCGTCATTCTAGGAGAAGGGGAGCTAGAACACTTCCAAAAACCAGAAGAAACCCCCTTCCTACCCGGAACAGAGGAATACACCTTTGAGCGCTTCGTTGTAGGCTCCTCCAACAAATTCGCCCACGCCGCCGCCCTATCGGTCGCTGAAAACCCCGCTCAGAGCTACAACCCCCTCTTCATCTATGGAGAATCCGGCCTGGGCAAAACCCACCTGCTCTACGCAATCGCCCACAAAATCCACATCGGATACCCCCAATTCCGCATCATCTACATCAAAGGTGACTCCTTTACCAACGAACTCATCCAAGCCATCCGGGAAGGCCGCAACCAAGAATTCCGGGAAAAATACCGCTACGCCGACCTCTTTCTCATGGACGACGTTCAATTTATCGCCGGCAAAGAGAGCTCACAAGAAGAGATGTTCCACACCTTCAATACCCTCTACGAAGCCGGAAGACAAATCGTATTCACCGCTGACCGTCCCCCAAAAGAGATGCTCCGACTAGATGACCGACTACGCACCCGATTTGAATGGGGTCTGCCAGTGGATATCCAACCCCCGGACTATGAAACTAGAGTCGCCATCATCAAAAACAAAGCCATCCGCCGGGGCATGCACCTGCCTGACCCCGTCCTCCAATACATTGCAGAAAATATCACCTCCAACGTCCGGCAAATCGAAGGGACAGTCAATAAAATCCTCGCTTTCCAAGAACTTATGGGAGAAAGCGTAGACGTGGAAACCGTCACCAAAGCAGTCCGCGACATGTTCAAAGACAAGACAGAATTCCTCCCCTCCCCGGACATCATCATCGAAGAGGTCAGCAAATTCTATAACATCGACAACGATGCCCTCCGCGGCCAAGGCCGCACAAAAGACACCGCCCTAGCCCGCCAAATCGCCATGTATGAAGTACGGCGCATGACCAACCTCTCCCTCAAAGAAATCGGCAAAGAATTTGAAGGCCGAGATCATACCACTGTCATGCACTCCATCAACCGCATCGAAAAACTCATGAAAACCAACCCAGAAATCGCCGAAATCATCAAAGATATCAACGCAAACATCAACGCCCACTACGAATAATACCAATATCCACCGTCTTTTGTGGAAAAGTGCACCAACTACTGTGGAAAAGATACCCGCTCAACACCACCACCGTGGAAAACCCTCCAAAATATCCACACCCCCAGTGGAAAAAAAATCCCCACACACCAACGCTTACAGCCACTTTTCCACATTATTTTTCCCTACTACCTACGATTACGACAATAACCTCTCCTTTTTCTTCACACAGCCCCATACTTCCCCCTCATACATCTCCCTACAACCTCCAAAAGGTTGTTCAACACCAGATAGAAACGGAGGTTTCTAATACACTATGAAATTTTCCTGTGAAAAGGCTTTCCTGCAAGCTGCCATCTCCATGACCTCCAGAGCTGTCTCACCCAAAAGCACCATCCCTGCGCTGGAAGGAATTCTCCTTGAAGCCAAAGAACAACTACAACTTACTGGCTATAATCTGGAAACTGGCATCCGTACTACCGTCCCCGCCGAGATCCAAGTAAACGGCACTCTTGTCCTCAGTGCACGGCTCTTTGGCGAGATCATCCGAAAACTACCAGACGACATCATCTTCTTCTCAGAAGAAAACTATATGATCAACATCAAATGTGGTATGAGCGAATTTAATATTCTAGGTATCGCCCCAGAAGAATTCCCAGACCTCCCCACAGTAGAGCAACTCAATACCTTTACCATCCAACAACAAAAACTCAAAGCCATGATCAGTCAAACGCTCTTTGCAGTCAGCGACAACGAAAGCCGCCCCATCCACACCGGATCTCTCTTCGAAATCGAAGAAAACAGCTTAACCATCGTCTCAGTAGACGGCTACCGACTTGCCCTCCGCCATGAAGAAATCGAACCAAGAGAAGACAACAATCAGTTCTCCTTTGTCGTACCCGGCGCTGCCCTAGGCGAAGTGGAGAAAATCTGTTCCGACACCGAAGAAATCGCCTCCATTCACCAGGGTGAAAGTCACATTCTCTTCCAGCTCGGCAATACAACCCTCGTCTCCCGCCGGTTAGAAGGAGAATTTCTCGCCTACCGACAGGCCATCCCGCGCAATAACACCATCCACATTGAAGGAAACACAAAGCAGCTGCTTACTTCCATTGACCGCGTCTCTCTCATCATCAATGACAAACTCAAAAGTCCGCTGCGATGTGTCTTTGAACAAGATATCCTCAAAATCAATTCAAAAACCGCCATTGGAGATGCAACAGATCAATGTCCTGTCAAAGGAGACGGCGGAGGT
>JAAWBF010000143.1 GCA_022792555.1 Oscillospiraceae bacterium | reverse complement strand
GTCTGGTGGGCCTTCCCCATTGCGGAGATCTTCTCCGTTGTGCTGTGTACCGTGTTTTTATGTTATATCTATCGAAAGGTTATTCAGCCCATGGGCACCGATCCCGCCCTGTAGCGGAATCCCGCCTCTGTCTCCGTGCGGGAAACTCGGTTTTCCTCCCTCAGATAGTCCAGGTGGGCCAACGTCTCCCCCATGGCAAACCACCGCTGATGGGGCGGGAAGTCCTTCCAGCCGACCCCCCTGGTGGACCAGGAGATCTGTCCCGCCACGTCATAGGCGGAGCAGCCGGGGTTGTCTTCTACAGCCCGGAGGATCTCCTCCAGCCGGGCGGCGTGATGGGCGGCAAGCTGGTCGATCCGGCCATATACATCCTCGCTCCCGGCGCGATGGGCCGGAAAGGCGGCGCGGATGGGGAGGGTGCGGATTTTTTCCAGGCTGCGGAGGTAATCCGCCAGCGGGTGGGAAATCTGGTGCCAGACGCTGATATTGGGGGTAATGTCAAAGAGAATGTGGTCCCCTGAAAAGAGCACCTGTTCCTCAGGCAGGTAGAGGACCATATGTCCCGGCGTGTGCCCCGGGGTGTGGAGGGCCGTTATCTTGACAGGGAAGCCGGGAAGCTGTGCCCCATCCTCCACGGGGAGCACTGGAAAGCCGGGCTTGGGGGCATACCGCCGGCCCTGGTTTTCGGTCCCCTGCCGGGCCAGGACCTCCTCTGGAAAGCCCTCCTGACGGAACCTGGCTTCCTGGACGGTCAAGCTGCCGGAGCCGTGGAGGGTGTTAAAATAGGCGTGCTCCACCGCCCCCATATACACAGGGATGTCCCGTTCTACAAAAGTCCCTACCAACCCCGTGTGATCTGAGTGGAGATGGGTCAGAAACACAGCCGTTTTAGACAGGTCTAAGTCCAGCTCCTCCAGCCCGGACCACAGGTCCTCCCGGCACTCCGGACGGTTAAACCCGGTGTCCAGCACCAGATTGCGCTCCGGTGTGCAGATGACATAGACATTTAACATTCTAAGGGGATTTTGGGGCAGATCCACGGGGATCTGATAGACGGTGGGACAATCCCAGACCTTTGTTACCATAACGTTACCTCCTGTGAGCCGGCGGGGCTTTGGCGTATATCCCCCCGTGTTTTTATATGGTAGAAATACTTCCCCGCTCATAAGAGCGGGGAAGTAAATTGTTAGGCCATAATTTTGCTCATAAGCTCCAGAGAGGCCTCCCGGCCGGTCCAGAGCTTCACCTGGGCCGCCGCCTGGCGGAGGAACATCTCAAAGCCATTCATAATCCGGCAGCCGTGCTGTTCGGCATCCTCCAAAAACTTGCTTTTGGCGGGGTTATAGATCATGTCGCAGCAGAAGAGATCCGGGTGGAGGATGGATGGATCCACTGGGGACTCGCCCAGATGGGGGAGCATCCCCACGCCGGTGGCGTTGAGGGCCACGTTGCTGTTGGCAAAGGCGTCTGCAATGGCTTTTTTGTCCTGATAATCCACATAGATGGCCTTGGCGTCGGTGCGGTCGTTGATATCCTTGATCAGCGCGTGGGCGGCCTCCGGGACCACATCGCTGATGTACAGGGTTTTCAAACCGTGCTCAATGGCGGTGATGGTCCCCGCTCTGGAGGCGCCCCCCGCCCCTAGAACGCACAGGGTTTTATCGTTCAGATTGTCCTGTCCCAGCTGTCCCATCAGGGAGACGGTAAACCCTACGCCGTCGGTGTTATGGGCGGTAAAGGAGCCGTCCGCCTCTACCAGGACCGTATTGCTGGAGCCGATCTTTTCGGCCAGAGGGGAGATGCGGTCCACATGCTTGAGGATTTCAATTTTATAGGGCTTGGTGATGGCGAATCCGGCAAAATTCATCTTGCGCACGGCGGCGAGAATCACGGGCAGGTCTTCTTTCTGGTTCACCTCAATGGGGAAATAGAAATAATCCAGGCCCAGGGCCTCATAGGTCTCATTTTGCAGCTTGGGGGACAGGGTCTGGCCCAGGGGGGTCCCCAGCAGGCAGAGCAATTTCGTATTGACCGAAATCATGGTGGAAAACCTTCTTTCTAGTTTAATACATAGAAGGGCGGGATGCAAGGCCCACGTTCTATTTCCGTTCTCTCTCTACGGGGGAGAGAACGGAAATTTTTTATTGGTAAGTGTCGCTCTTGAGACCCAGGTAGGTCACCTCCTGGGGGGTAAGCTTGAGGGAGGCGCCCACCAGAGAGGAGTTCAACTCCTTGACGCTCTGGGGGCCGATGACGGCGGCCACCTCAAAGTCCTGGTTGAGGATGTAGGCCAGAGCCAGGTTAATGGGGTCTACTCCCTTCTTGGCCCCCAGCTCGTTGCAGCGGTCCAGCTTTTTAAAGTTCTCCTCGGAGAAATAGGCCTGGATGATGCCGCCGTTCACCCCGTGGCCGTCTCTGGGATAGATCCCGGCGAAGAAACCGGCGCCCTGAGCGCCCCAAGAGAGAATGGGCAGGTCCCACTCCTTATGCTTGCTGGCGTAGGCGTCGTCGGCGTACACCCCGCCGGGGAAGCGGGCCACCTTCACGGTCGCCAGGGAGTAGGACGGGTTGTTGCAGGACAGACCCTGATAGCCCATGTGGTTGCAGTAGTCAATGGCCTCCTGGATCCGGTCCAGCCGCCAGTTGCTCACCCCGTATGCCTTGATCTGCCCCAGGAGACAGTGGTGCTCCAGACGGTCCATCAGGTCGGCCACGGGGACCTTGGGATTGTCCCGGTGGAGCTCGTAGATGTCAAAGTAGTCCACCCCAACGTGGTCCAGGCTGTACATCAGATCGTCCGTGATGAATTCCGGGGAGATGCGGGAGCGCTCCCAGTGGGTGACGCCGTCCTTGGTGATGAAGGGGTGGCCCGCCTTGTCGATGATGTGGATGTCAGCGCGCTTGACGCCGGACTTTTTCAGCCAGTTGCCCACAATGCGCTCACTCTCGGCGATGCCGGAACCCCGGCCATAGAACCGCCCGGTGTCCAGCACGTTGCCCCCCGCCTCGAAGTAGGCGTCAAAGAGGGCGTGTCCAGTTGGCTCATCCTCCAGGGTCATCCAGGCGCTGCCCATGATCAGCTTGGAGATGGGCTTTTCCAGCCCCTTGATGCGAATATATTCCATAAGAATTACCCCCTTGTAATGGGAGCTTTCTGTATCTGGAGCGATTTTACGGCTCTGACACAGAAAGCTCATTTTGTCAGGTTATATGTTCCTCTGCCTTTGGTTTTCTGGCGCTGAGCACCTGAGAGGCCACCATCAGCACCAGGATCACCAGCAGAATGAGGGACACGGGATTTGTCACCGTCTCTTTCAGCATTCCCACGATACTGCCCGCCCCTAAGATAGCCCGACGGTAATTGACCTCAATGGTAGGACCGAGAATCAGGCCGAGCACCATAGGTCCTACTGGCACATCATAGAACTTCATAAAGTATCCTACAACGCCAAAGAGGAGGGTGACCAGGATATCGCTGGTCATATTGTTAATGGAATAGCTGCCAATGACCGAGATCACGATAATCAGGGGGAGCAGGATGTTGCGCGGTATTTCCACCAGCTTTGCAAACAGCCGGACCCCCATCATACCGAAGACCAGCAGGAACACATTGGCCAGCACCAATAGGAAGACCAGATTCTCAAACAGGCCGGGGGAGGTACTCATCAGCATGGGGCCAGCCCGGATGCCATGGATGGCCAGGGCGCCAATAAAAATGGCAGTCACAGAGTCCCCAGGAATTCCCAGGGTGAGCATGGGAATCAGGGCGCCGCCCACAGCGGCATTGTTGGCCGATTCGGGCGCTACAACCCCCTCATAGGCCCCCTGACCGAAGGGAACTTCCGGCTTGCGGACCGTCCGCTTGGCCCCTTCGTAGGCCAGCAGGGCGGCGATCTCGCCCCCTGCCCCCGGCAGAGCGCCCACAATGGTCCCGATGACTCCGCTGCTCAGGGACAGGGGAAGCATTTTCAGCAGCTTATCTCTGGGCGGGCGGATGGAGTCTACCTTTTGCTTCACAATGGGCTGATTCCGGTTCAAAATTTGAATCAGAGCCTCTCCTACACCGAACAGGCCAATCATCACAGCGATGTAACTAATGCCTCCCCGCAGGTTGACATTGCCAAAGGTGAACCGGCCCAGGCCGCTGATGGGGTCCATCCCCACCACGCCAAGCATGAGGCCCGCGCTGGCGGAAAACAGGCCCTTGGAAATCGACTTGTTGCCTAGACTGCCCACCAGCATCAGGCCCATCAGGGTCAGGAGAAAATAGTCTCTGGGGCTGAAGGACAGGGCGATCTCGGACACCAGAGGGGCGGTGAAGAAGAGGAAGAAAGCCCCTACGATCCCACCTACC
>JAAWBF010000142.1 GCA_022792555.1 Oscillospiraceae bacterium | reverse complement strand
CTATACCATCCCCAATGTCAAGACGGACACCTTTGGTGTGTTTACCAACAACATCCACGGCGGCGCCATGCGGGGCTACAGCTCTCCCCAGCTCATCTGGGGCCAGGAGCAGCTCATTGAGGAGATCGCCGAGGAGCTGGGCATGGACCCCTTGGAGTTCCGGCGGATCAACTGCCTGAAGGACGGGACCACCAACGCCACCGGCACTGTGCTGGACCATGTCAATCTGTTGGAAATTATGAACTACACAGCGGAGCAGACCGGCTATCAGCAAAAGCACGAGGAATACCGGCATCAGACCGGCACCCGCAAGCGCAAGGGGATTGGCATCGCCATCGCCCACCGGGGCTGCGGTCTGGGCGCAGAGTCCCCCGACGCCTCCGGCGCCATGGCCATTGCCAACGAGGATGGAACGGTGCTGATCAACACCGGTCTGGCGGAGAACGGCCAGGGCCTCAAGACTGCGTTCTCCCAGATTGCCGCTGAGGCCATCGGCGTCCCCTATGAGACCATCCGCTTCTACGGCACGGATACCCAGGCCATTGCAGACTCCGGTATGACAGTGGCCTCCCGCGGAACGGTCATGGGCGCGCAGTCCACCCGGAAGGTCGGCTATAAGCTCAACGAGATCATGCGGGCCAATGCCCTGGCTCTGGGCTTTTTCAAGGACCAGGAGACGGTGAAGGACATCAGCCAGATCGTCCTGGAGGACGGCTTCTTCCACAGCGTTGACAAGCCGGAGGTCAAGATCCCCTTTAAGGACGTGTGCAATGCCTCCCTGTGGACCGGCCGCCAGATGGCCGCCTACGAGTGGTTTATGCCCGAACCCTGTATCCAGGACCACCACACCGGACAGGGTGTAGCTTTCCCCAACTACGCCTACGGCTGTGTGGTAGCCGAGGTAGAGGTGGACATGGAGACCGGTTATGTGGATCTCCAGAAGGTGACAGCCAGCCACGATGTGGGTGTGGCGGTCAACCCCGCTCTGGTGCGGGGGCAGATCTACGGCGGCATTCTCATGGGTCAGGGCTATGGCATCACCGAAGAGGTAGAGGTTAGCAAGGGCCAGGTCCGCAACCAGAATTTTGAAAATTATATCATTCCCACGGCGATGGATATGCCGGAGATGCAGGTCAATATCTTCGAGTGCGACGACCCGCGGGGGACCTTTGGCGCCAAGAGCATTGGCGAGCCCGCCACCGAGGCGGTGGGCGCAGCCATTGCTAACGCCATTTACAACGCCACCGGAAAGCGCATCCGCGAGAACCCGGCCACGCTGGAGCGGGTCCTGCTGGGCAAGAAGCTGAGATAAAGGGGCGATACACGATGCAGAAACTGAGCTATTTGAAGCCTCAGAGCCTAGCAGAGGCTCTGGATTTCCTGAACCAATACGGCGAGAAGTGCAAGCCCTACGCCGGCGGCACCGACTTAATGGTGCAGCTGCGGGAGGAGGCCCCCCGCCTGCGGGGGGTGGAGTACCTGATGGACCTGGGCGCACTGGAGGAGACCCGTGGGATTGAGGTCGGGGAGGATCTGATCTCCATCGGAACCATGACCACCCACACCCAGGTCAACACCAGTCCCGTCCTGCGCCAGCACGTTCCTTTCCTCTCGGAGGCGTCCTCCACCGTAGGATCTACCCAGATCCGCAACAACGGCACGGTGGGCGGCAACATCTGTAACGCCTCCCCCGCTGCCGACACCCTGTCTCCCTTTGTGGCCCTGAATGCCCGTCTGGTGGCGGTCAGCGTCAACGGGACCCGCCGGGTGGATCTCAAGGACGCCTTTGTCAAGGCCGGCGTTCTCAAGCTGGAGCCAAACGAGATGGTGACCCGCATCGAGATCGACCGGATTGACGATTATAGTACCGCATTTATCAAGCTGGGCCGCCGGAAGGCCCTGGCCATCTCCCGTATGAACGCCGCTGTAGCCCTCAAGCTGGAGAACGGCGTCATCCAGGCCGCCCGGATTGCCCCCGGCTGTGTCTTTGCCACCCCAGACCGGGTGGAGCGGGCCGAGGCGCTGATCGTCGGCAAGGCCCCCTCGGATGAGCTGTTCACCCAGGCCGGGCTCGCCGTCTCGGAGGAGATGATCGCCCGCACTGGCGTGCGCTGGTCCACCGAGTATAAAAAGCCGGTCATTGAGGCTCTGATCCGGCGCGCCCTATGCCGCGCCGCCGGTCTGCCTGAAGACTAATATCTGTATTTTGTCTCCAGCCTCAAACAGGGGGGGACAAGAAAGGATACTATGATGAAGAAAATTACTCTGGAATTTACCCTCAACGGCGATCCCACCAAGGTGGAGATCGACGAAAATACCCGCCTGCTGGATATGCTGCGGGATGTACTCAATCTGACCGGCACCAAAGAGGGCTGCGGCGTAGGCGAGTGCGGCGCGTGTACTGTCATTGTCAATGGAGACGCGGTGGACTCCTGCCTGGTCCTGGCCGCCAGCGTGGCTGGAAAGTCGGTGACCACCATCGAGGGTCTGTCCAAGAACGGCGAGCTGGATGTGATCCAGCAGGCCGTCCTCAACCACCACGCCCTCCAGTGCGGGTTCTGCACCCCAGGCTTTATCATGAGCGCTAAGGCCCTGCTGGACAAAAATCCCCACCCCACCCGGGAGGAGATCAAAATCGCCATTTCGGGCAACCTGTGCCGTTGCACGGGTTACCAGCAGCTGGTAGACGCCTTCGAGGAGGCCGCCGAGCACTACCAGAGCGCCGCCCAGTAGCGTACGAAATAGAGTGCGTTCTGCCCCAAGTCCGGACCTTCCCCTTTCGGGGCCGGTGTCCCCAACGGCCCGCACGCCGGACAGACGGCAGAACCGCTGATTTAGACTGTAGGAAGAGAAGGAGACTATTATGTTCGACAAGAATAAAGTGACCGGCGCACCCATCAACGTCCAGTTCTGCGGCATCGACCTGCAAAGCCCCTTTATCCTTGGCTCCGGCCCCCTGACCTACGGCTCCGAGGGGATGATCCGCGCCCATCAGGCCGGTATCGGTGCGGTGGTGACCAAGACCATCCGCCTGGGTGCGGCGATCAATCCCGTCCATCATATGGCCAAGATCTCCAACGAGGCCATTTTAAACTGTGAGAAGTGGGCGGATTCTGACCGGTTCCAGTGGTATGAAAAGGAGATCCCGGAGGCGGTCAAGGCCGGCGCGGTGGTCATCGGCAGCGTGGGCCACACCCCCATAGAGGCGGAGGCCATTGTGGCCGATGTGGAGAAGGCCGGCGCCCATATCATCGAGCTGGTTTCCTACACCGAGGAGACCCTGCTGCCCATGCTGGACTATGCCAAGGCCCATGTGAGCATCCCGGTCATCTGCAAGCTCTCCGGCAACTGGCCCGACACCGCCGGGACCGCCAAGAAGTGCTACGAGCACGGGGCGGACGGCGTGTGCGCCATTGACTCCATCGGCCCCACCCTGATGCTCGACCTGGAGAACCGCCGTCCCGTCATGATGAGCAACGACGGCTATGGTTGGATGACCGGCGCGCCCATCAAGCCTATCTCCCTGCGCATTAACTCCCAGATCACCCGCCACACCCCCGGCTACAAGAACCTGTACGGCATGGGCGGCGTGATGAAGGCGGACGACGCCATTGAGTACCTGATGGTGGGCTGCCACGCGGTGGGCATCTGCTCGGTCGGTATCATGAAGGGTCTGGACTATGTAGAGAAGATGTGCTACCAGCTCTCCGAGCGCCTCAAGGCCCTGGGCTTCTCCTCTATCCAGGAGGCTATGGGCGTTGCCCTGCCCAACTGGCCCACTACCGAGTACATCACCGACATGGCTTTCTCCTACGATGCCGAGGAGTGCACCAAATGCCACCGCTGCGAGACTGTGTGCTGCTACAAGGCCCGCACCCTGGACTTCCCAGAGATGAAGGTCGATCCAGCCCTGTGCCGCTCCTGCGGCCTGTGTGCCGATGTGTGCCCCACCGGCGCCCTCAAGGAGTGGCCCGCCGACCAGAGCGAGGAGAACAAAAATCGGGCCGCCGCCTCCAAGCGGTTTGACCAGCTGGTCCATGACCAGTCTCCTGAGCTGCTGAAGTAATTTTCACGCGCTCTGCCGGGCGGAGTGTGACACTGCAACGACAGGAACACCTGTCCTTTCTGGCAGGTGTTCCTGCGAACCTAGAGAATCTGAATTGATATAGTCAGCTTGAACTTGTTTGACGATAACCGGGGAAACCAGACAAAGCGGTCGGCACAGCACGGCGTATTTCCGTCCAGCGGATTCCACGCTTCCCAAGGAGAAGCGCGGAGTCCGGCAGAGCGTGAAATGCGCCTGCATATCCGCCGGAGTGTCCGGCATCCCCGGTTTTTTGATGTTGCCCGCGCATGCCGCCAGTCAAGCGGCGTCTGTGCCAGTCTGATCGTTCCTTCCAGGTGGTCGTTTTGGTGCATGTGGCGCGGAGGCCGGCTTGGAGCGGCGCTGGGCGTAAGCCTCGCGCAGGCGCCGTCCCATCCGTCCAACAGGAAAGGAATGATCAGAATCCATGGAACAGGTCGTATTGAACATCAACGGCGATGACAGAACTGTAGCTGTGGAGAACGGCTGGAGTGTGCTGTATGTCCTGCGGGAAGTCCTGGGGATGACCGGGACCAAGTGCGGCTGCAACACCTGCCAGTGCGGCTCCTGCAAAATCATCGTGGACGGCGAGGCGGTCAACGCCTGCTCGGTCAACCCCAAAAAGGCAGTGGGGAAGAAGATCCAGACCATTGAGGGGCTGGCCAAGGGGAACAAGCTTCACCCCATCCAGCAGGCGTTTATCGACTGCGGTGCGGTCCAGTGCGGGTTCTGCACCCCAGGTATGATTATGAGCGCCAAGGCCCTGCTGGACAAAAACCCGGACCCCACCGAGGCGGACATCCGAAAGGCCATTGACAAGAATCTGTGCCGCTGCACCGGCTATGTGAAGATCGTCCAGGCCGTCCAAGAGGCCGCCAGAAGAATGAGGGAGGGGTAATCAATGGCTTATACTGAGATTGGAAGCAGCTTCCCCGTCCGGGATGCGGCCCTCAAGGTCACCGGCCAGAAGGTCTATGTGGGGGATATGCATCTGCCTGGGATGCTCTATGGCGAGGTCCTGTTCAGCCCTGTGGCCCATGCGAAGATCAAGCGGATTGATACCAGTGCTGCTGAGGCACTGCCTGGCGTCCGCGCAGTCGTCACCTATAAGGACGACCCCGGCGTCCGCTTCAACAGCGCCACCCGCTTCTATGAGCACCAGATCCCCAATACCGAGCTGATCTTCGAGGATACGGTCCGCTATGTGGGGGACCGGGTGGCCGCTGTGGCGGCGGATACCGATAAGATCGCCAAAAAGGCCCTCAAGCTCATCGAGGTGGAATACGAAGAGCTGCCTTTCTATCTGGACCCGGAGGAGGCCATGAGGGAGGATGCCCGCCCCATCCACGGGGAGAGCAACATCATCACCACCATGGTCCACAACGCCGGAGATCTGGAGGCGGGCTTCGCCCAGGCCGACCGGATCTTTGAGGGGCGCTATACGACCCAGCCCGTCCACCAGGGGGCCATTGAGCAGCACATGGCTATCGCGCAGTTTGACGCCGCCGGAAAGCTGACCGTGATCTCACCCAATCAGAATACGTTCGGCTACCGAATTGTGCTCTCCCGCATTTTCGGCCTGCCCATGAGTAAAGTTCGGGTGACGGCTCCCGCCATCGGCGGAGCTTTCGGCGGTAAGCTGGAGGCCACAGTAGAGCCTGTAGCCGCCCTGCTGGCCAAGAAGTCGGGCCGGCCTGTGCGGGTCCAGTATTCCCGTCAGGCCTGCATCAACTCCACCCGGACCCGCCACGCCTCGGTGGTCTACATGAAAACCGGCGTGAAAAACGATGGGACCATCGTCGCCCAGGATATCAAGGTGATCACCAACACCGGCGCCTACGCCGGAAGCGCCCTTAACGTACTGGGCGCCCTGAGCCATAAGGTCTTTAAGGTGTACAAGTGCCCCAACATGCGCTTTACCGGTATGCCGGTCTACACCAATACCCCCGTGGCCGGGGCCATGCGGGGCTATGGCTCTCCCCAGGCGTTCTTTGGACAGCAGCGGCAGATGAAGACCATCGCGGACGCCCTGGGGATGTCTCTGACGGATCTCCAGCTGAAAAACCTGGTGGAGCCGGACGCCCTGGACCCCATTGGCTTCTACCCCCTGGGCAACCCCCGTCCCAAGGACTGCGTGCGCCGGGGTATCGAGCTGATGCAGGCCTGGAAGCCCCTGGACGACGAGGGGGGCAGGTACAAGATCGGGGTCGGTATGGCGGTCGGTTCCCACGGCAACGGGTGCTATGGCGCCCACCGGGATCAGATCTGTCTGATGATCAAGATGAATGAGGACGGCTCCTGCGTGCTGTATACTGGCAGCCACGATATGGGCAACGGCACCGTCACCGGCGAGGTGGCCATTGTGTCCAACACCCTGAAAATGTCTCCCGATCAGATCACCTGTGTGGAGGCGGACAGCGACGCCTGCCCCTGGAATCTGGGGGACTACTCCAGCCACGGGATGTTTGTGGCCGGGTCGTGCGCCAAGAAGTGCGCCGAGTCGGTGGCCCAGGAGCTGATCAAGGAGGCGGCCCTGGTACTGGAGGAGGACGCGAATCACCTGGAGCTGTGCGAGGGGTGCGTCAAGTCCAAGGCTACCGGCAAGTCCGCCGCCCTGGATGAGATTATGGTTCACGCTCAGAATGTCTCCCACCGGGAGATCATCTGCTCGGAGTCCTACGCCATGCCCGCCGGGCCGGGGTCCTACGGCGCCCACTTCTGCCGGGTGCGCGTTGAGACTGAGACCGGCAAGGTCGCGGTGACGGACTATG
>JAAWBF010000141.1 GCA_022792555.1 Oscillospiraceae bacterium | reverse complement strand
GTCCAGATCATGGACGGCGAGGAGCTGTCCAAATGCGTCCCAAAGCCCTGTATCACCGCCCAGGATGAGTGCTACAACTGCGAGTGGTCCACCGAGCTCACCGTTCCCCAGGCCTATGAGGAGTACGTCAAGGCGTGGTTCGCCTGCAAGCTCATGGCCAAGGAGTTCGGCATGGGGGACCCGGACGGCTTTGTGTTCAACATGAGTGTGGGCTACGACCTGGCGGGCATCCAGTCGGAGAAGATCGACGCCTATATTGAGGGGATGAAGGACGCCTCCCACAGTGCGGTGTGGAAGGAGTGTACCGACTGGGCCCTGGAGCACGTCAACCGCTTCCGCCATGTGGACGAGTCCTATATCCAGGGCATCAACCCCCATGTCTCCAGCTCCATCACCGAGTCCACCCTCCACGGCTGTCCCCCCGATGAGATCGAGCGGATCGCCACCTATCTGATCGAGAAAAAGAACCTGCACACCTACATCAAGTGCAACCCCACTCTCCTGGGCTACGAGTTCGCCCGCAAGACCCTGGACGATCTGGGTTACGACTACATCCAGTTTGACGACCACCACTTTAAAGAGGACCTCCAGAAGGAGGACGCCTTCCCCATGTTCCGCCGCCTCATCGCCCTCACCCAGTCCAAGGGCCTGGAGTTCGGCGTCAAGCTGACCAACACCTTCCCAGCCGACGTGGCGGCAGGGGAGCTGCCCAGCGAGGAGATGTTCCTATCGGGCCGGGCCCTCCACCCCCTGACCCTCTCCCTGGCCGAGCTGATCTCCAGGGAGTTTGACGGCAAGCTGCGGATCTCCTACTCAGGGGGCGCGGACTTCTTCAACATCCAGGACCTGTTCCAGGCCGGGATCTGGCCCATCACCATGGCCACCACCCTGTTAAAGCCCGGCGGCTATCAGCGGATGAATCAAATGGCTGACCTGCTGGCCAGCGGCTGTGACGGCAACCCCTTCTCCGGCGTGGATGTCATGGCGGTCAGCCGCCTGGCCGAGGCGGCCCGCACCGGAGACGCCTGCCGCAAGCCTATCAAGCCCCTGCCCAACCGGAAGATCCCCAAGAAGGTCCCCCTGGTGGACTGCTTCACCGCCCCCTGCCGCAGCGGCTGTCCCATTGAACAGGACATCCCCGCCTATCTCCTGGCGGTCAAGCTGGGGAACTGGGAGCAGGCCCTGGAGATCATCACCCAGCGCAATCCCCTGCCCTTTATCACCGGCACCCTCTGTCCCCACCACTGCGCGGACAAATGTATGCGCAATTACTACGAGTCTGCCGTCCACATCCGGGAGGCCAAGTACAAGGCCGCCAGTGCGGGGTATTACTCTCTGCGGACCAAGCTGGTGGCCAAGGAGCCGGTGGCGGGCAAAAAGGTCGCCGTCATCGGCGGCGGCCCTGCCGGACTCTCCGCGGCCTACTTCCTGGCCCGTGAGGGCTTGGACGTCACCATCTTTGAGCGCAGCGCGGTCCTGGGCGGCATGGTCCGCCAGGTGATCCCAGACTTCCGTATCAAGGCGGAGGACATCGACAAGGATATCTCTCTTTGCGAGGCCTACGGCGCCCGGTTTGTCACCGGCAGGGAGATCGCCTCCGCCGCTGAACTGAAGGACCAGGGGTTCACCCATATCATCTTTGCCTGCGGCGCCTGGAAGCCGGGAACTGCCGGTTTGGAGTACGGCGAGGCTATGAACGCTATCCGCTTCCTGATGCAGGCCAAGTCCGACCCGGACAGCCTCAAGCTGGGGACTGATATAGTGGTCATCGGCGGGGGCAACACCGCCATGGATACCGCCCGCGCCGCCAAGCGCATCCCCGGCGTGGAGCACGTCCGCCTGGTCTACCGCCGCACCAAGCGCTACATGCCCGCCGAGGAGGAGGAACTGGCCATGGCACAGGCCGACGGCGTGGAGTTTATGGAGCTGCTGGCCCCGGTGGGGGTGAAGGACGGGGTCCTCACCTGTAAGGTCATGGCGTTGGGCGAGCCTGGACCCGATGGGCGCCGTTCCCCGGTGGACACCGGCGAGACCGTCCAGCTCCCCGCCACTACAGTCATCACCGCCGTGGGCGAGCAGATTGACGGGGACTTCCTGTCGGCCAGCGGGATCGCGATGAACGACCGGGGCCGTCCGGTGATCAGCGATACGATGGAGACCAGCGTCCCCGGCGTGTATGTCATCGGGGACGCCCGGAGAGGCCCGTCCACCGTGGTAGAGGCCATCGCGGACGCCACCAAGGCCGCCCAGGCCATCGCAGGGGACCTGGGGCTGGACGCCTACGCCGCCCGGAACATCAACCCAGATGAGAGCGCGCCCAGAGCGAAAAAAGGTGTCCTGACCTCCATTATCAACAAGCCGGACGACCGCTGCCTGGGCTGTCCCACCGTCTGTGAGACCTGCACCACCGTCTGTCCCAATCGGGCCAATGTGGCCATCGTCGTCCCCAACAAGCGCCAGCGCCAGATCCTCCATGTAGACGGAATGTGCAACGAGTGCGGCAACTGCGCCACCTTCTGTCCCTATGAGAGCCGCCCCTACCGGGACAAGTTTACCCTCTTCTGGAGCCAGGCCGACTTTGACAACAGCGAAAATGACGGTTTCCTCCGCCTGGACAACGGGCTGACACGGGTCCGTCTGGCGGGGAAAACTGCAGATTACGACACCAGAGACGCAAACTGCGGCCTGTTTGAGGACCTGCGGATGCTCATCTGCGCCGTCTATGCCAACTACGCTTATCTTCTAAAATAATACCGTCCAGCACAGCGGCCCCCGGAACAGAAATTTGTTCCGGGGGCCGCAAGGCTTGGAAAGTTAAACTCTCATGGCAGGAGTAGATTGTTATTCAAACAGGCGGACAAAGCCAAGTCCGGCTATGGAGTACCTGGAACAGCTGCGGGAGCGTCAGTAGGCACTGTTTCCCGCGCCTTTACAAAAGGCCGCCCTTACGGCGTCACCTGGGACAGGGCCCGCTCCACATCCTCCAGGATATCGTCAATATCCTCAATTCCCACAGACAGACGCACCAGATCGGGGGTAATCCCCGCGTTTTGAAGCTCCGTGTCGTTCATCTGGCGGTGGGTGGTGGAGGCGGGATGGAGGACACAGGTCTTGGCGTCCGCCACATGGGTGGCGATGGAGGCCAGTTCTAGGCCGGCCATAAAGGACTCGGCGCCCTTGCGTCCCCCCTTGACGCCAAAGGAGACCACCCCGCAGGTGCCGTTGGGCATATACTTCTGGGCCAGCTTGTAATAGGGGTCGCTCGGCAGGCCCGGATAACGGACCCAAGCCACCTTGGGGTGGCTTTGCAGGAGCTCCGCCACCCGGCGGGCGTTCTCACAGTGGCGGGGCATCCGCAAGTGCAGGGTCTCCAGCCCTACATTGAGCAGATAGGTATTCATAGGGGCGGGGACGGAGCCGAAATCCCGCATGAGCTGGGCAGTCGCCTTGGTAATGTATGCCCCCTCCAGCCCAAAGCGCTGAGTATAGGTGACGCCGTGGTAGCTCTCGTCGGGGGTGCACAGACCGGGGAATTTTTCGGGATACCGGGTCCAGTCAAAGCGCCCGCCGTCTATGATGGCGCCCCCCACTGCGTTGGCATGGCCGTCCATATATTTGGTGGTGGAGTGGATTACAATATCCGCACCCAGGGACAGCGGCTTGCAGTTGATAGGGGTGGCAAAGGTATTGTCGATAATCAGCGGCACGCCGTGGTCGTGGGCCGCCTTGGAGAACTTCTCAAAGTCCAGCACGGTCAGCGCCGGGTTGGCGATGGCCTCTCCAAAGACTGCCTTGGTGTTGGGCTGAAAGGCGGCGTTGAGTTCCTCCGGGGTGCAGTCCGGATCTACAAAGGTAAAGGAGATGCCCATCCGCTTCATGGTGACCGCAAAGAGATTATAGGTCCCCCCGTAGATGGTGGAGGAGGAGACAATGTGGTCCCCGCAGGAGGCGATGTTGAAAACGGCATAGAAGGAGGCCGCCTGGCCGGAGGAGGTGAGCATCGCCGCAGTACCGCCCTCCAGGGCGCAGATCTTCGCCGCTACCTTGTCGTTGGTGGGGTTTTGCAGGCGTGTATAGAAATAGCCGCTGGCTTCCAGGTCAAAAAGCGCCCCCATCTGTTCCCCGGTGGCGTAGCGGAAGGTGGTACTTTGAATAATTGGAATGTTACGGGGGTCCCCGTTCCCTGGTGTATAACCGGCATGGAGACACATGGTATTCTGACGGTGTTCGCGCATGGCTGTCTCATATCCTTTCCTGGTGCGTTTATGTCCAATATCCTAAAGGGGGACGTGCGGTTTGTCAAGAGCGCAGTTCACACTCTCTTTTCTTTCCTGGCTCGGCGGATTTCCCGACCGCCACAAAATCACGGCGGGAACGGCAAAATAAAGGCACAGGGACGCAAACATGCTCCCTCGTGCCTTTTGCTGGAATACTATGCAGTCAGTTAATTGTATTCCCGTGCCATGTGTGCTATTATTAGCGATGATTGTATTTATTTTGTCCCCTGTCTGGCTATTCAATTTCTAGATTTTGCACTCCATGACTAAGAATGATGTTGATTAGCTCGTTACGCGAGCGGTTTGTTTCCGCCGCGATTTTGTCCAGCGCGTCAAGGGTATCTTCTCTAATCCGAACGGTAATAACCTTGTTCCTGTCCTCTCCGCG
>JAAWBF010000140.1 GCA_022792555.1 Oscillospiraceae bacterium | reverse complement strand
CTCCACCTCTCTCAGCTGGCACATCACCTTTTCCGCCACTGCCTCCAGCTTCCGGCTGCTCCGGCCGGCCACTGTCAGCCGCACCGTCCCCTCTCCCAACCACTCTACCCCCCAGAAGGGGACCCGGTGTTGGGCGCACAGATTTAAAAAGCGCTCTGGAAAGGCCCCGGTCACTTCCAGCCGGACACTCCCCCGGAGGAAATTGATCAACTTCTGCATGACTGTCTCCTTGTTTCATCCTGGTTTTGCCGCTCCGCATCGCCGGTACGGGTTTTGTCCCCCGCGAAGGGGGCCCAAAGCAGGCCCGGCTCAGGCCAAATCGATCCCCTGGATCGTCCCGGTGATCAGCAATTCATTGGCGTTCATGGAGCGCAGCTCCAGTCCCCGCCCCCGGATTTTAATGATAAGCTTCCCACCGCTGACGTGGATCTCCTCGCTGCCATAGGCTAAAATCCCCTTGTGATTTTCCATGCGGACCTCTCCACTTCCGGTCAGCTCCACCCTGGGCAGACCGGCCACCAGATCCCCTGGCAGGTCCAATACTTGCGCCGTGCGCTCCAGCAGGCTGTCTCTTTTTTGTCTCTTCTCCATGGATGCCCCTCCTTGCTCCTGCTATCCATATGTACAGAACCTGGAGGGCTTGCCTGTCCGAGAGAGAAATAAATGGTATTTTTTTCTTGCGGCTGTCTATACTGTAGGGGCAGCCCTAAACTTGATTGCAAAGGGCTTGCTTTACACCCAGGTGTGCGCTATGATATAGGCAATCCTTTTTGTTTCCTCCCTAACACTCCACCAAGCCAGAAGCTTGGTGAAGTACTAGAGGAACGGTATTCTATGGAAAAGGGGTGTCACCCCAATGGCAGATAGTTCAATTCAAGCGTACCTCACGCCTGGGCGCAGGGTTCATCTGGTGGGGATTGGCGGGGTCTCCATGTCCCCGCTGGCCGAGGTTCTCCACGGGATGGGGCTGTCCGTAACCGGCTCTGACCTACGGGAGAGCGCTGTGGTGGAGCATCTGCGGTCCATCGGCATTCAGGTGTCCATCGGCCAGCACCCAGAGAACCTGGGAGCGGCCGAGCTGGTCATCCGCACCGCCGCTGCTCACGACTCCAACCCGGAAATTGCCCAGGCCCGCCGTCAGGGCCTGCCGGTCTTCGAGCGGGCCCAGGCCTGGGGGGCGATCATGCGGGGCTACCGCAATGCCCTGTGTATCTCCGGCACCCATGGCAAGACCACCACGACCTCTATGTGTACCCATATCGCCATGGCCGCTCAGACGGATCCCACGGTGATGATTGGCGGTACACTGCCTCTGTTGGGGGCGGGCCACCGGGTGGGCCAGGGGGACACCATCATCCTGGAGAGCTGCGAATATTGCAACTCCTTCCTCTCCTTTTTCCCCACTGTGGCGGTGATCCTCAACATTGAGGCGGACCACCTGGATTTCTTCAAGGATCTGGACGACATCGAGCACTCCTTCCGGGCCTTTGCCGACCTGGTCCCCCAGGACGGGCTGATTGTGGCCAACCGGGATGACCCAAACACCATGCACACCCTGGCTGGAGAGACCAGAAGAGTCCTCACCTTCGGCCTGGAGGAGGGGGAGGTCCATGGAGCCAATCTGACCTGGGAGAAGGGAATGCCCGCCTTTGATGTGCTTTACCGGGAAAAGCCCTTCGCCCATGTCTCCCTCCAGGTGCCTGGACTGCACAATGTCAAAAACGCACTGGCCGCAGCCGCTGCGGCCATCGCGCTCAACCTCCCCGCCGCAGCCGTGGAGCAGGGACTGGCCGCCTTTCACGGGGCTGGCCGCCGGTTTGAGCGCAAAGGGACGTACAACGGCGCGGTGGTCTACGACGACTACGCCCACCACCCCGGCGAGCTGGAGGCCCTGCTGGACACCGCCCAGGCCCTGGGCTATGAGCGGGTAATCTGCGCCTTCCAGCCCCACACCTATACCCGGACTCACGCCCTGTTTGACGACTTTGTAAAGGTCCTCCAAAAGCCTGACCTATGTCTGCTGGCCGAGATCTTCGCCGCACGGGAGGACAATGAGCTTGGGATCTCCTCCCAGGATCTGGCCGACAAAATCCCAGGCAGCCAGGCCTTTGTCACCCTGCCTGAACTGACCGCCCGCCTGCGGGAGATCGCCCGGCCAGGGGACCTGATTCTCACCGTGGGAGCGGGGGACATCTATACCGTGGGGGATGCGCTGGTCTCTCAGAGCCTGTATTCATAATCGAAAATGCTGACTGGGCGAGGGATATTTCCGCCGTTCAGACGGCGTTTGAGATTGTGAATACAGGTTCTCAGTAAAAACAGGACCCCTGCGCCGTCCGTTTGGACGGCGCAGGGGTTTTTGCGGGTTTAACCATCGTTCCGCCCTCTGCTGCGGTCAGTTTTCCATCGTGCTGATTCAAAACTCCAATTCTGCATGGTCCAGATAGAAGTCCTCATAAATGTTGACCTTCACACGGTCTTGGAAGGTGTAACTGCCCGATAAACCGGAATTATTGCTTTTATATCCCGATTTATGATTCTTAGAGCCTGTTTAAAACCTCTCGCCAACTGGCATTCTTCAAGATATTAAACAGACTCTTAGCGCAACCAATCTTTTGTTTCAAGCTGCGACTCTTAAAAGGCCACCTTCAACAGCAGGGCCACGGCGCAGAGAATCACCGCGCAGGGGACATAGACATAGCGGCCCATGCTGTACCACAGTCCGCCGTGGGATCGTTTGGCCCCCCGGTCAATCTCCTCCATCAGCGCCTCCCGGCGCATGATCCAGAACCAAGAGACGGCCCCCAAGGTCGCGCCGATTGGGATAATATAGATGGATACGATATCCATCCACGGCCCCCACCGGAAGATAGGCTCCATATGCAGGCCAACGCCCAGACAGATGGCGCACAGGAGAACGAGCACAATCTGGCGGTTCAGGCGGGAAAAGCGGTGGAGGAGGGATTCTCCTACCGCCTCAAACATATTTTGCAGGGAGCTCACCCCGGCAAAGACCATAGCGGTATAGAGAATCACGGCAAACAGGCGGCCCAGGGGGATGTCCTGCAAAATGCGGGGGAGTGTGACAAAAAGGAGCGCGGGGCCGGCGCCCACATCCAGGCCGTAGGCGAAGCAGGCCGGGATGATCACCAGAGAGGCGGCCAGGGCGGCGATGGTGTCAAACAGGGCGGTTCGCTTGGCCAGGGCTACCACATCCTCCTCCGGCTGCAAATAGGCCCCGTAGACAATCATGCCGCTCCCCGTGATGGACAGGGAGAAGAAAGCCTGTCCCATGGCCCAGATCCACACCATGGGGTTGCGCAGGTCCTCCCAGCGGGGGGTGAACATATACCGGTAGCCCTCGGCGGCCCCTGGCAGGAAGGCCACCCGAATGGCCAGCACTACAAAGATGAGAAAGAACACAGGCATCATGATCTTGTTGCTCTTCTCAATGCTCTTGGCTCCCAGCAGCAGGGTAAGCAGGGTTCCCACCACTACAATGATATGAAAGGGGACCACTGAATAGTTGTTCAGAGAGAAGGAGTCAAACCAGACAGCGGTATCCAGGGTCATAAGGGATCCGCTCACCGAGGCAAGAAAGGCTTTCAGCACATAGGAGATAATGACCGCATAGCCGATGGCAATACACATGGACCCGGCCAGAGGCAGCCACCCTAGGAGGCCGCCGATCCCGCCTAATTTCTTATCCCGGCTGGCCCAGGCCATTTGATAGGAGCCCAATGTCCCTGTTCTGGCCCGGCGGCCCACGGCGTACTCTGCGGACAAGCCCACTGTGCCGAACAAAAGGATAAAAAACAAATAAGCGATCAAAAAGGCGCCGCCGCCGTTGCTCCCCAGTTTGGCTGGGAACCCCCACACATTGGCCATCCCCACAGCAGATCCCACTGCCGAGAGGACGAACCCCCAGCTGCTGGTGAATTGGTGTTTTCCTGTCCGATTTGTACTCATAAACTCCTCCCTCTCCAGATTGCGCTATATCGTCATCACAGTTGAAAACACAAAAGGCAGAGCGCACAGCACCAGATTTTATCGGGTTTAACACTCCCCACGGGTAAAGCCGGGGGATTCTCAGTTCAGCGACCGCAGCCTGCACGAGCGTTCGGTTCCGGTGTGTCCCACCATACCATGTGTACCGGCTACGCCAGCAGGCGCAGCCCTTCATGCAAGATGTTCCTTGCGGCGTTCACATCCCGGTCATGGACAGTGCCGTAGACGGGGCAAACCCACTCTCGCACGGACAAATCCTTTGTGCCGGGCCATTGAGCGCCGCAAGCGGAGCATAGCTGACTGGATGGAAAGAAGCGGTCAACGGCCACAACCTGCTTCCCATACCACTTGGCCTTGTACTCTAACTGCCGCCGAAGCTCGCCCCAGGAAGCGTCGGAGATAGACCGGGCCAGCTTGTGGTTCTTCACCATATTGGACGGAGCTAAAGCTTCAATTGCTATCAGGTCATAGTTGCGTACAAAGTCGGTGGATAGTTTGTGGAGCATATCCGACTCCAACACGTTGATATTCGTGCCCACGCGCTTGCTCTTGTAGCTTCTCCGGTGGTCATGCTTGCTCTTAAACCTGGGATAGCCGGGCTTCTGACCCTGCTTCACCCGCCGGAAAAAGTTTTGGTATGCGGTCAGCACAGTCAAGGCTTTGTCCTGCTGGAACCTTGTAGGCGCTTTCCCTGTCTGCTTATACTGCTCCATTCTCTCAGCCAATTGGTAAAAAAAGACACGCCGCTTGGCGTGTCTTTTTTGTTTGGTGGAGACGACAGAACTCGAATCTGTGACCCCTTGCGTGTGAAGCAAGTGCTCTACCGGCTGAGCTACGCCTCCATAAGGCTGAGAAAAAATGGTGACGCGTACGGGAATCGAACCCGTGTTACCGCCGTGAAAGGGCGGTGTCTTAGCCGCTTGACCAACGCGCCATAGAGATATGGCGCGTTGGTTCCGGCCATATCATAATCTGGTAGCGGCACCTGGATTTGAACCGGGGACACTGCGGGTATGAACCGCATGCTCTAGCCAACTGAGCTATGCCGCCATAATTGCCGCTGCCGGAAGCAGGGCAAGGATTAGTATACCCAACCATAAAAGATTTGTCAACAGGGATCGAGAAAATTTTTGAAAATTTTGTGGGGGCGGGGCATTCCATCCCGCCCCCCGCTGGTGTTCATTGTTTGTCCAGCACGGCCTGGGCGGCGTCTGGATCGGCTGCCACCACCAGCAATACGCTGTTCCCCCGCTGCTGAATGATGGCGTGATCCAGCTTGGAGACCTCGGCGGGCTGGTAGTCCTTGAGGGCGGTCTTTTGGTCCTCCACCCGGTTTTTGAGGGCGGTCAGGGCGGCAGAGGTGGCATCGGTATCTGAGAGCACTAGCACAGCGATCTCCTCGGCTCCGGCGGACAGAGAGGTATAGACAGCGCAGTCCTGGACGGTTCCCTCCTCCAGGCCGTACAGGATGGCGGCTACATCCTTATCCAGCGCCTCTAAGGCGTCGGAAAAAGCTGTACTCTCCTGGAGGGCCGCGGCGGTGGCTGCGGGGTCGTACTCCTTTTCCTTTGTGTCTCCGCCGCAGGCGGAGAGCAGCAGCGCAAAGGCCAGCGCAAAGGGCAAAAGCTGTTTGATCATATGTGTTTTCGTTCCTTTCTGATGGAATAGGGTGTTAGACGTTATATGTAATGGTGAATACAGGCTCTTAGGACACAACAGGATCGGCAGGTACGGCGGCACCCAAGTCCACGGTATGGGTCATCAGGTACTCCAGCCAGTTTTTATACCATACCTTTGTAAAATGGAGTCCATCGGTGGTGGCATCGGCAGGGAGAATCCCCGCCTCGTCAGTCAGTTCCTCGCTGATATTGAGGAAAACGACCTCTTTTTCCGTGCAGAGCGTTTGCAGGGCAGCATTATAGCTGGCGATCCCCTCATTGGTCAGCCAGGCGGGCTGGTTATTGGCCTTACACTTCTCCGGATTCACCGGCACCAGGGACTGGACATAGATCTCAGCCCCCGGCTGGAGAACTCGGATCTGGTCGATGAACCGGCCATACTCCTCGGCAAATTTCGCCCCGTCCTGATAGCCCAGCTCGTTGACGCCCAGGGATACATAGACCTTCTGATAGCTCCCCTTGCCCAGGGCCTCTAAAATGGTGAACTTCTCACCGTCAATTGTGACTACCTTTTTATCCTCCCGCTCCATCACATCAAAGACGGTGATCCCCTTGTAGCTCAGAAAAGTTGTCCCCTTAATACCGCTGTAGAGCTGCAGGCCGTCAGTCCGAGAATCACCAATAAAGACCGCGTCGGCAAAGTAGGACATCTCCACCGCTGGGGCCTCTGGGGCAGGCGCGGCATAGTCGTAGGGCGGAGGGGTGGGAACAGGGGTAGGCAGGGGCGTTTGGGTGGGTTCCGGCGTGGGAGTAGGCTGTTCAGAGGGCCCTGCAAGCGTTTCTTGGGTTGGGGAAGGGGAGTCTGCCTCCGGTGGAGGGCCGCTGCTTCCCAGAGAGGTCATAATAATGATCCCCATACAGAGTACAAGGGCAGCCAAAATGACCGCCCATCCTCCACCCTGCTTCCTTCTCCGGCGGCGGGTCCGGCGGCGTATCCGCTGATAATGCTGATAATCTCGTTCCTGTCTGTCTCCCGGCACAGGACTTACACCTCTTTCTCAAGCTCGTACAGATACAATATCGTATCAAAGTCATCTATAACAGTCCTCAGAAATAGCAATAGAGCGCTTCCTTGTCTCCACCCTAAAGAGAATAAAACACATATCAGCAATTTTGAGAACTGCTCTAAGTTTCTACAGGAGCTGACCTCACAGCTTTCTCATCCCCGGCAAAATTCGACATAGCAGGTACACTTTTGCTCACGTTAAAATAAGCTCTGCCACGGTCTCCAAAGAGAAGACCGTCCAGGTAGGGACATCCTCCGGGGCGCAGGGCAGATGTTTGGGATTGTACCAGATGGTATCCATCCCGGCGGCCCGGCCGCCAGCGATATCGGAGATCAGATTGTCTCCAACCATCACCGTTCTGCGCCGGTCTATCCCCTCCAGCGCGCCGAATACCACATCAAAAAAGCCCGCTTGGGGCTTGGAGTAGCCGATCTCCTCCGAGATAAAAATCCAGGGAACCAGCGGCGCTAAAGGGGACGTGTCCAGCCTGGCGCGCTGGACAAAGGCCACCCCGTTGGTGGCAATGGCCAAGACAATATGGGGCGCCAAACTCTGACACAGGTCCAATGCGCCTGGGAGCAGATAGGCCCCCTGAGCTAGATAGCCCAGATAATCCCGGTTGAATGCCACCGGATCGTGTGCGCCGCCAACAGCCTCCATAAAAGCGGAAAAGCGCTCCACCAAGAGCGTCTCTTGGTCGATCTCCCCCCGGTTGAGCTTGTCCCACAGCGCGGTATTGATAGCCTGATAGCACCCTTCAATCTCTGGAGTCAATGGGTAGTCCCGCTCTTCCAGCACCCGGCGCAGGGCCTCCCGCTCGGCCCGGTCAAAATCAAAGAGGGTATTGTCCGCGTCAAAAAGCACGCAGTCATACCGCCCCATTCCTGTCACATCCTTTCCTGAGACGGTTTTCTGTGCCGTCCAGCCGCCAGCCGTGTCACCGAGCCCACCAGCAGAATCCCCACGGCCATGGCACCGGCCAGCCCCAGGGTGTGGAGAAAGCGGTTGAGAAAGGCCTGGGTCTCCCCGTTGATGGCGTGCTCCATAGAGTAGTAGATCCCGGCTCCCGGCACCAGCGGCAGGGCAGCAACCAGGATATAGGGGGTCACAAGGCACCGGCGCACCCTAGCCATGATCTCCCCATAGGCGGCCAGAGCCACGGCAGCAGCCAGGGCCTGGATCAGCTCACTGCCGCCGCATAATGGCTCGGTGATCAAATAGACAAGCCATCCCAGCGCTCCCCCGGCGGAACAGATCAAAATCCCAGTACCCTGGATATTAAAGAGGACAGAAAACCCTATACAGGCGAAAAATGCGTACAAGCAGGGCAAAAAATGTCGGATCAACTCCACTGGCTATCCCCCTATAGTCAACGCATTTGCAGCAAAACCATTCGCGCGTTTTCCAGTACGGCAACTATATCAGGCCTCTGGTCAGCGCTAGGGCAAAGCCGGTCCCCAGAGCGATGGCAGTCCCCAGCAGCAGGGCCTCGGCGGTCTTGCTGATCCCTGCAATGAGGTCTCCGGCCATAATATCCCGCATGGCATTGGTAAAGACTGTGCCAGGCACCAGGGCCATGAGGGCGCCGATGATGATCAGATCGAGGTTCTGTCCCAGCCCCAGGGCGGTAAGCAGAACGGCCAGCAGGGCGGAGACAAAGCCGCCGGCGATCGTCTGAAAGAAGGCGTTGGCCTTCAGCCAAGTCATCAGCGTGAGGCACAGACCGATAGACACGCCGCACAATCCACCGCACAGTCCGTCCCGCCAGATCCCGCCAAAGAACAGGGAGAATCCCCCCGTCCCCACAAAGTATCCCAGCAGACGGACTCCATAGCGATAGCTCTTGTGCCGGGCCTCCACCAGAGCGAGCTGGGCCTTAGCCTTGGAGAGGGGAGGGCGCTGATCACACAGGACACGGCACAGATTGTTATAGGCCTCTAGGCGCTGAATGTCGGTGCTGTGGCCTGACACCCGGCGGATACGAGTGGCTGAGTGGCCCTCCGGTGTGGCTAGGCTGGCGATGATACAACTGGGAATCACAAAGACTGCGCCGTCTGCACCGTAGGCAGTGAACAGCCGCTGGATAGAATCCTCTACCCGGTAAATCTCGGCCCCACTGGACAGCAGCCGGTAGCCAATCTCCGTAGAGAGTGTCAGCAGTGTATCATAATCCAGCTCTATATCCATGCCGCCCTCCCGCTTCTCTCTTCCTCTTCCAGCCCCTGCAGGGCGGCCGGAACATCTATGCCTGAAATTATCTCACAAAAGGCCTTTGCTTTCAACCGATAGAGCGGTAAATTTTTAAGTCACATTCTGCCAGGTGCCATGGAGTTTTGCACAAGGATCCTTCGCAGGCGAAGGGATGCCGCGTAGTCTTGCAGGTTACTCGACCAGCTTATCCAGCTCCTTGATATGCTCCGTCTCGTGGGCCAGCTTGTGGTCCGCCTGTCTGGCGTAGAGATTGACTGCGGCCTGGGATTTTTTGATGGGCTGCATAGTCCCCGCTCCGGCGACACAGCCGCCGGGACAGGCCATACCCTCCAAAAGATACCCGTTGTATTTTCCGGCGGCGGCCGCTGCCATCAGCTTGCGGCACTCCTGAAGCCCCTCCGCAGAGGCTACCTTGACCTCCCTGCCTGGGTACTTGGACTGGATCACATCTACGACCGCTTGGGCCACCCCGCCGGACACGGCAAAGTTACGCCCATCAGAGGAGGCGTTGTTCACCCCGCAGGGGTCCTCCTCCAGCTGTTCCAGCTCCACATGCTTGGCATCAAAGATACCCGCCATCTCCTCAAAGGTAAGGACAAAGTCTACCTCACTGCGCACCGTCCGGCGCATGGCCTCCAGCTTTTTCGCGGCGCAGGGGCCGATAAAGACCACCTTAGCATTGGTGTGCTGGTGCTTGATCAGCCGGGCGGTCAGGGTCATGGGAGTCAGAGCCATGGAGATACACTTCGCATAATCCGGGAACTGCTTTTTGGCCATCACTGACCAGGCTGGGCAGCAGGAGGTCCCCATAAACGGGATCTCCTCCGGTACCTCACGGATAAAATCCTCCGCCTCCTGGGCGGCGCATAGGTCGGCGCCAATAGCCACCTCGAAAACATCCGCAAAGCCGAGCTGCTTCATGGCGGCCCGGAGCTTGCCCGGCGTCACCTTGGCGCCGAATTGACCTACAAAGGCGGGCGCCACTGCCGCATAGACCCGCTCCCCCGACTGGATGGCCCGGATCACCTGGAAAATCTGGGATTTATCCGCAATGGCACCAAAGGGGCAGTTTACTAAGCACATCCCGCAGGAGACACACTTCTCCTCATCAATATGGGCCTTGCCGTTGGCATCGGTGCCGATGGCGTTCACTCCACAGGCGGCGGCACAGGGGCGCTCCTGGACGATAATGGCATTATAGGCACACACATCGGCACACCGGCCACAACGGATACACTTCTCTTGGTCGATATGCGACATCCCGGTATGCCGATCCAGGTGGACGGCATCCTTGGGGCAGACCTCCTCACAGGGGTGGGCCAGGCAGCCCTGGCACCCCTCCGTCACAATCAGGCGCTTTTCGTGACAGCCGTTGCAGGCAAACTTGATGACGTTGATCAGGGGCGGGGTATAATAGGTCTCCGGGCGGTCAGCCGCCTCGATGTTATCCGACAGCGGGGCGTGCTCGGCAGCACTCCGGCAGGGCAGGCCCATGGCTAGCCGCAGCCGCTCCCCTACAATCGCCCGCTCCAAAAAGACATCATTGCGGTAGTTCCCCACCTCACCTGGGATAATCTTATAGGGGAGCTCCTCGATCCGCTTGTCCACCGGCCATTCCGTGTGATATGCCATGCGGGCTACCTCGCGGAAAATGCGGTGCCGGATCTCCTGGATACGCGTCTCTACACCTCTCATAAGCCATTTCTCCTATCGTTTCTCTGGATTTGAAGTTGACTCTTTACAGTATAATACGCTCGCCCTTAGATTACCATAAAAAATCTGCTGGACTGCTGGGTTTTTCTTGCCGTTTCCAACTGGGTATAGTACAATGACGGAGATACACGCCGGCGCCCTCTCCTGAGGGGGGACCGGCAAATGAATAAAGGAGGTCCTATGAACCGCTATCGAATCCTTGCCGCGCTGCTGTTTTTCCTCTTTCTGACTGGATGCGCCGGACAACAGGCCCCCACACCGTCCCCATCTCCCTCTGCGAATCCCATTTCTTTTACGGATGACCTGGATCGCATGCTCTCCATTCCGCCTCCCCAGCGGGTTGCCGCTCTGATTGGAAGCTTTGCTGACATCTGGTGTGTAGCGGGAGGGCATGACACCCTCGTCGCCGCTGCCGGGGATGCCTGGACCTCCTTTGACCTGGGTTTGGACGACACAACTGCCGACCTAGGGGCCATTAAACAGCCCAATGTAGAGCGGCTGCTGGCCGCGCAGCCTGACCTGGTGCTGGGAAGCTGTAACACCACAGCGGATCTGGAGCTGCAGGATCTTCTGGAACAGGCCGGTATTCCAGTGGCCTATTTCGATGTGCAGACGTTGGACGATTACCTGCGGATGCTGGAGATCTGTACCCGTCTTACCGGACAGACAGAGCGCTTTACCCAATATGGAACTGAGGTACAGGCCCAGGCGGAACGCGCCATGGCCCGTCAGAAGGGCTGGGAGCCCCCCACTGTCCTGTGTATCCGGGCTACCGGGTCCAGCTGCAAGGTGAAGGGCAGCCAGGATAACGTACTGGGGGAGATGCTGGCCGGTCTGGGCTGTCTCAACATTGCGGATGGGGACAATTCCCTGCTGGAGTCCCTGAGCCTGGAGGCCATTATCGCCGCTGACCCGGACTACATCTTCGCTGTCCTCCAGGGCGCAGACTCCACTGCCGCCCAGGCCACTCTGGAGGCCGCCCTGCTGTCCAACCCGGCCTGGGGAACTCTGCGGGCCGTCCAGAACGGCCAGTTCTACACGTTGGATCACAAGCTCTACAATCTCAAGCCGAATGCACGCTGGGGAGAAGCCTATGAAAAGCTGGCGGACCTTCTCTATCCGGAGGAGTCCTGACAACCGAATTCCACTGTTTGCCGTCCTGGCCGTTCTAACGGTTCTGGCCGGGGCGGCCAGTCTGTGCCTGGGACCGGTCCTAATCCCCCCTGGAGAGCTGTTGGAGGTCCTGCTGGGACGGATGCCAAATACCCCCCAGGCCAAGATTCTACTCTTTGCCCGCCTGCCCCGGACCTGTGGCTGCCTGCTGGCGGGCATGGCGCTGGCTGTGTCCGGAGCGGTGATCCAGGGGGTGCTGCGCAATCCTCTGGCCGCCCCCCATATTATCGGGGTCAGCTCCGGGGCAGGGCTGATGGTGACCCTGTGGGGGGCTGTGGCTCCGACTGCCGCTGCCGTCTTGCCCCTGGCCGCCTTTTTGGGGGCTCTGGCTGGGGTTGTTTTGGTCCTCTTGATTGCGGAAAAGACTGGGGCGGCCCGGATTACCGTCGTTTTGGCGGGGGTGGCGGTGTCCAGCATGTTTAATGCGGGGATTGACGCCGTGATCACCCTGTTTCCCCATGCCCTCAATGGCTACTCCGACTTTCGCATCGGGGGCCTCTCCGGCCTGTCCATGAGCCGGATTTTGCCCGCCTTTTGGGTCATCCTGGCGGCCTTTCTTTTCATTTTATCTCTGGCCGGGGAGCTGGATCTCCTGCTCCTGGGGACCGAGACCGCCCAGAGCCTGGGCCTACGGGCCAAGCCCCTGCGCTTGATCCTGCTCATCCTGGCCGCCGCTTTAGCTGGGGCTGCGGTCAGCTTCTCCGGCCTGCTGGGCTTTGTGGGCCTCATTGTCCCCCACATCATGCGGCGGCTGGTGGGGGAGGAGAGCCGTCCCCTTTTGCTTGCCTCTGCTCTGGGGGGCGCCGCGCTGCTAACCGGGTGCGATCTCCTCTCCCGGCTCCTGTTTGCCCCCTATGAGCTTCCCGTTGGGATTGTGCTCTCCCTGGCCGGGGGACCCTTTTTCCTCTGGCTCCTCCTGCGGCAGAGAGGGGGACGAATCCATGATTGAAGTGCAGACCCTCCGGGCGGGATACGCCGGACAGGCGGTTTTAACAGACCTCTCCCTCTCCTTTCCGCCGGGAAAGGTTCTGGCCCTGGTGGGGCCCAATGGCTGCGGAAAAAGCACCCTCCTGCGCACTGTCTTGGGGCTACAGCCCAAGCTGGGCGGAGAAATCCTCTATGACGGCTGTCCTCTGGAGACCCTCTCCCCCCGGATCAGGGCCCAAAAGGCGGCCTATCTGGCCCAGTCCCGCAGTGTCCCCAACATCACCGCCTGGCGGATGGTGCTCCACGGGCGTTTTCCGTATCTCTCCTACCCCCGGCGCTACCGACCGGAGGACTATCAGGCCGTGGAACAGGCCCTCCGGCTGGCAGATGCAGAAACACTTGCGCAGACGCCTATGCAGACTCTCAGCGGCGGCCAGCAGCAGAAAATCTATCTGGCCATGGTCCTGGCCCAGCAGACCCAGACCATTTTGATGGACGAGCCCACCACCTATCTGGACATTCGGCACCAGCTGGAGGTGATGCACCTGGCACGCCAGTTGGCTGAACAGGGGCGGGCAGTCGTTCTGGTCCTCCACGACCTCTGTCTGGCCCTGCGCACCGCTGACGAGATCGCTGTCCTTGACCAGGGACGGCTGGTCCAGCAGGGAACCCCAGAGGAGGTCTACGGCGTGTTAGAGCAGGTCTTTTGCGTCACACTGCACCAGGTCGAGACCGAGGACGGGCCGCGCTACTATCTATGAACAACCGGTTCCTTTCTCCCAGATGCAGAGAACGAAGGGAGCGCATGTATGACTTATTTCCCCTTTTTTATGGACCTCTCCTCCCTAAATGGCCTTATAGTAGGGGGCGGCAACGTCGCCCTGCGGAAGCTCCAGGTCTTGCTCCCCTATGGAGCAGAGCTGACTGTGGCGGCGCCGTCCATGCTGCCAGAGGTAACACAGCTTCCAGGGTTGACCCGGCTTTTATGTTATTTCTGCCCCGCCCTGCTGGAGGGGCGGGACTATGTGATCGCCGCCACTGGAGATCAGGCGCTCAACCGCTGGATCGCCGCCCTGTGCCGTGGGCGCGGAATTTTGGTCAATGCGGTAGATGACCGGACGGCGTGCAGCTTTCTGTTTCCCGCCCTGGTCCGGCGGGGACCGCTGTCCATCGGGATCTCCACCGGCGGTGCCAGTCCCACCGCCGCCGTCTACTGCAAGGAGCGCATCGCCCAGCTCTTCCCGGAGGAATTTGGAGACCTTTTGGTCTATTTGGAGGGACTGCGGGACCGGATCAAGACCGCCTTACCGGAGGACACACACCGGGGGCAATGCTTTGCCCGCTTATTTTACACCTGTCTGGAGCGGGGCTGGCCCCTGGAGGAGGCCGTCCTCGCGGATCTCTTGGCTGGAGGGGAGGCGCTTTCTTGAGTATATCCTGTGGTATTGTCTCCCTGGTAGGGGCGGGCTGTGGACAGGCCGATCTGATCACAGTGCGGGGCCGGGATCTGCTACGGCGCTGTCAGGTGGTGGTCTACGACGATCTCATCGACCCTGCCCTGCTGGAGGAGGCCCCCAGCGATGCGGTGCGGATCTATATGGGCAAACGGCGGGGCAGTCACTCCGCTTCCCAGGAGGAGATCTGTGCCGTTTTAATCAAGCACGCCCGCGCAGGGAAGCAGGTGGTCCGGCTCAAGGGGGGAGACCCCTTTGTCTTTGGCCGGGGCGGAGAGGAGGTTTTGGCCCTTCAAGCGGCAGGGATTCCCTGGGAAATCGTCCCCGGCATCTCCTCCGCTCTGGCCATTCCCGCCCTGGCCGGGATCCCTGTGACCCATCGGGGGATTAGTCAGAGCGTCCACATCATCACTGCCCATACAGCGGGGACGGCAGACGGCCTGCCCGCCTGCTTTGACGCCTTGGCTGGATTGGATGGGACCCTGGTCTTTTTGATGGGGCTGTCCCAGCTGTCCAACATCATCTGCCGTCTAAAAGCCGCCGGAAAGCCGGACACCACACCGGCCGCCGTGATCTCTGGGGGCAACGCCCCCTATCCCGCCATAGTGCGGGGAACCCTGGCCGATCTGGAGCAGCAAGTCCAGAAAGCCGGTCTGCTTCCCCCCGCCGTCATTGTGGTGGGACCGACAGCAACGCTGGCGTTGACTTCCATGTCTCTCCCCTTGGCGGGTATTCAGGTGGGGCTGACCGGTACCAAGGCCATGACGGACAAGCTGGCCGCCGGACTTCGACAGTATGGGGCGCAGGTCTTTCTGGCCGCCCGCTCGGTGGTCCGGGAGCTGCCGCTCTCCTATGATCTCTCCACCCTGGGGGACGGAAAAAGCCGCTGGCTGGTCTTGACCAGTGCAAACGGGGTAAACCTCTTCTTCCAGGCGGCAAGACGGCAGAAGCTCGACCTGCGGCGGCTGGCGGCCTGCCGCTTCGCCGCCATTGGTCCGGCCACTGCCGCCGTTTTAGCGGAGTACGGCATTCAGGCTGACCTCTGTCCGGCCCTCTCCACTACCCAGGCTCTGGGAGAAGCCCTGTGCCAGGCAGTCCCCCCTGGGATGGAGATCCTGCTGTTCCGCTCCCTTCTGGGCTCAAAGCCCCTGGCCAGACTGCTGGCTGCACAGCACCCAGTCCAGGATATCCCCCTGTACACACTAGAACAGGATATCCAGCTTGCGGCAGCGGCCCACCAGCGGCTGTCCACAACCCGTTATCTTGTTTTTTCCAGTGCCAGCGGAGTAGACCTGTTTTTTCAGGCTCACGGACCAATTCCAGTAGGAGCGGTCTGTGTCTGTATCGGCGAGGTGACCGCCAGCGCCTTGAAGGAGCGTTACACCGGGCCTATGTATACCGCCCCAGAGATCTCCGCCACCGGAATCGTCCAGGCGATCCTAGACCACAGGGCGTCTACCACTCCCGTTTGATCTCCTTTTCCCTCACATCATACTGGCGCATAAATTCCTCCAGGTCCCGGCGGCTGCGCACGAGCATCAGTTCCTCAAATTTCCCGGTCGCCTCCACCCGAAATCCGGCCACCTGCTCTCCAGTACAGATGCTGGCCCTGATAACCGGAATTTTGCCTGTCTTCTCATAGGGAATGACTTGCTGTTTCCGCCGTTTGAACATGACAAATTCTCCTCTCTCGCAGTTTTTATCTCCGGTTCTGAGCATTGACAGTATCCTCTTTTGTCCCTTATAATTAAGTAACAGTAATGAGGGGTGGATATGGTTGACAAGGAATTGTTAGAGGCGATTGGCCAGCTGATGGATGTGAAAGCCCATCACCGAACGGCTGGACAGGCTAGAAGGCCGCATGGACAGGTTGGAGGAATCACAGGAGGAAATTAGGTCAGGTGTCAATACACTGAATGGGCCGAAGTTTGCTCCAATGTTGTCAAGCTCCCTCTTCCAAGAATTAAGTAAATATCGCTGTGTATTTAACACTGCACCGCAGAGGCGAGATGCCTCTGCGGTGCGATTTTTGTATGATGTTAGCTCTCGTTCTCCAGCTCCTCGCAGCGGTGGCAAGCCACAAAATGGTTGGGCTTGACCTCACGGATTTTGGGAGTCTCCTGTCGGCAGCGGTCACAGGCGTACTTACAGCGCTGGACAAACCGGCAGCCCTCCGGAGGATTGATGGGGCTGGGGACCTCTCCCTCCAGTTTGATACGCTGGCGGGTGGCCTCGCCATCCGGGTCTGCGGTGGGAATGGCAGAGATAAGCGCCTTCGTATAGGGGTGGAGTGGCCGATCATAGAGCTCCAAATTGGTGGCCAGCTCCACCAGATTGCCCAGATACATGACGCCGACCCGGTCGGAGATGTGCTTGACCATGGACAGGTCGTGGGAGATAAAGAGATAGGTCAGCTTAAACTCTCGCTGGAGCTTAATGAGCAGGTTGACCACCTGGGCCTGGATGGATACATCCAGGGCGGAGATGGGCTCGTCGCAGACAATGAACTGGGGGTCCACCGCCAGGGCGCGGGCGATGCCGATGCGCTGCCGCTGGCCGCCGGAGAGCTCGTGGGCAAAGCGGTTGGCGTAGTCCTGGGCAAGACCGACTTTGTTGAGCAGATCATTGACCCGGTCAGTCTTCTCCTTATCGGAGTAGTTGAAATGTACGTTCATCCCCTCGGAGATGATCTCGCCAATGGTCATACGGGGATCCAGCGAGGCATAGGGGTCCTGGAAAATAATCTGGGCGTTCTTTTTAAACTCCAACAGGCGTTTGCCAGACAGACTGGAGATATCCACCCCGTTAAATTTTACCGTTCCAGAGGTTGGATTGTACAGGCGGATCATAGTACGCCCGCAGGTGGTTTTTCCGCAACCCGACTCGCCCACCAGACCCAGGGTCTCGCCCCGGCGGATGGTGAGGGTGACATGATCTACCGCCTTCAGGGTTGCTTTCCGGCTGACCCGGAAATATTTGCATAGATCGGTGACTTCCAGAATATTCTCAGGCAGCTGGGCGGTTTTCTCACTCATGACCGCGCCTCCTTTCCGCTGAAGGCTGTCACGTTCGGAGCGTCCGGGTGCTGGAGCCAGCAAGAGACCTTATGGGTGTCGCTCAAGGCAGTCTCCGGCGGGTGCTGTTCCTTGCAGATGGACATACAGTGCTCACACCTGGCGGCGAAGGGACAGTGATTGAGGGGGAGAATGAGGTCAGGGGGCGTCCCCTTGAGGGCATAGAGCTCCTGCTTGCTCTCCTTGGCCAGCTTGGGCACCGAACTGAGGAGCGCCCAGGTGTAGGGGTGCCGGCCATCGTAGAAGATCTCCCGTGCCGTGCCCCGCTCCAGGACCTGTCCGGCGTACATGACCTGCACCCGGTCGGCGAAGTTGGCCACCACGCCCAGGTCGTGGGTCACGAGGATAATGGCAGTCCCCAGCTTCTCTTTGAGCTCCTTTAACAGGTCCATGATCTGGGCCTGAATCGTGACATCCAGGGCCGTGGTCGGCTCGTCTGCGATCAGAACACTGGGATCACAGGCCAAGGCAATGGCGATCATCACACGCTGCCGCATACCGCCGGACATCTCGTGAGGATAGTTATTCACTCGGGTTTCCGGGCTTGGGATGTTGACCAGCTTGAGCAGGTGGATGGCCTCCTCCATGGCGGCCTTTTTGTCCAGCTTTTTATGGATTTGCAGGCTCTCCATGATCTGCCGGCCTACCTTCATGGTGGGGTTGAGGGAGGTCATGGGGTCCTGGAAAATCATGCTGACCTCCGCCCCCCGGTAATTGCTCAGGGCCTTCTTGTCCATATGGACCACGTCCTGGCCCTTATAGAGGATCTGGGACCCCTCCTCAATCACCGCAAAGGGTGGCTTTAACAGCCGCAGGACGGACTTGGCCGTGACCGTTTTCCCGCAGCCCGACTCCCCGACAAATGCCAGGGACTCACCCTTGTTGAGCTCGAAGCCCACACCGCGCACCGCACGGACCTTACCTGCATAGGTATTAAAGGAGACGTGGAGGTCTTTGACTTCCAATATTTTTTCCATTTTAGCAGCCTCCTTACTTTCTCAGCTTGGGGTCCAGCGCATCCCGCAGGCCGTCGCCCAGCAGGGTAAAGGAGAGCATGGTCAGCGCGATGAGCAGGGCAGGGAAGAACATCTGATAGGGGTAGAAAGCGAAGGTCTGCTGGGCAGCAGAGGCCAGGGCGCCCCAGCTGGTGTTGGGGGCCTTGATGCCAAGACCCAGATAGCTCAGGAAAGCCTCAGAGAAGATATAGCTGGGGATATCAAAGGTGATAGCCACCAGGATGACTCCCAGGGTGTTGGGAATCAGGTGCTTGATGATGGTGGTCCAGGGGCTTACCCCCAGAGCGTTGGCCGCCAGGATAAACTCCTGGGACTTGAGCTGGAGCATCTGACCCCGGACCAGGCGGGCGGTGTTGCACCAGCCGGTAAGGGTCAGCGCCAGCATGAGCGTAAAGATAGACTGGCTGTCCGTGATGACCGAGATCAGAATGACAATGAGCAGGTAGGGGATGCTGAACAGCACCTCCACAATGCGCATGAGAATGGTGTCCACGATTCCGCCGAAGTAGGCGGCAATTCCGCCATAAATACAGCCTACTACGGTCCCGATAAGGGCGCCTGCAATCCCAATGGCAATGGACACCCGGCCCGCCTGCCACACGCGGGAAAACAGGTCGCGGCCCAGAGCGTCAGTGCCAAACCAGTGGGCGGCGCTGGGCGCCTGATTGATGGCGGTGTTGTCCACCGCCTCGTAGTTGATCCCATTGAGATAGGGGCCGATGATGACCATAATCACCATAAGAATCAGGAAAAAGAGCGAG
Organism: Oscillospiraceae bacterium; assembly: GCA_022792555.1. GTDB lineage: Bacteria > Bacillota > Clostridia > Oscillospirales > Oscillospiraceae > JAAWBF01. The sequence goes on along the minus strand of JAAWBF010000140.1, from coordinate 28,148 downwards.
ACTGTCGCCACTTTATTCTGCCGGAGACGCCGCCACGCATCCGCCCAATAACCAATTCTGGGGCGGGCAATGATATCGCCGCTGAAGTCATCGGTCCCAATGATGGTAAACTTCTCCTTCGGAATGGGCGGGACTGCGGCAGTTTTCGCCCCGTTTGGGATTGTCTTATCCAGCTGAACCGCCTGAGTTTTGGTCTCTTTCGACATAAAGCTCGCCTCCTCTCTAATCCTTAGCTTTGATTCTCATACGCGGGTCAAGAATCCCGTATACAACATCAATAACAAGCTGTGCTACCACGAACAGCGCACCGAAGAACACCGTGGTTCCGATGATCATGGTGTAATCCCGGTCGTTGATAGAGGAGATATAGTAGAAACCCAGGCCAGGGATCCCGAAGATCTTTTCCACGATAAAGGAACCGGTAAAGATGCTGGCGATCTGTCCACCCAGAATGGTGATACAGGGCAGGAAGGCGTTGCGCAAAACGTGGCTCTTGATGACATTGATGGGGGTGACGCCTTTGGCCTCGGCGGTGAGGATATAGTCCTGGTTCATAACCTCCAGCATGTTGGACTTAACGTATCTGGCATAGGTGGCGATGGTATTGAAGCTCAATACAATGACGGGGAGGACCAGATTCTCCAGCCTGCCCCAGCCGGTGGTGGGCAGCACCCGGAGCTGTACCGTGAAGAAGTATTGCAGCAGGGCCCCCAACACAAAAACTGGCACGGTAATCCCCATGATGGCGATGATCATGACCACGTAGTCCGGCCATCGGTTTTTGTTGAGGGCGGCCACAATGCCCAAGGTGACGCCGATGATAATACCCAAAATCAGTGCCAGTCCGCCGGTGGTTCCAGATACCACGGAATTGGTCATCAAGGTATCGGTGACGCGGCGGCCGGGGTAGCGGATGGACTCACCCAGATCGCCCTTGGTGATCAGGTTTTTCATAAAGATCAGGTACTGCTCACCCTTGGGTTTATCCAGGCCGTATTTCGCATAGTAATTTTGTCGGGTCTGCTCTGGCAGGTTGCGGGCCATACTGGCCAGTGGGTCGCCTGGGATACTGTGCATCATAAAAAAGGTGACGGTAATGATGATCAGCAGGGTGACGAGCATATAGACGACCCGTTTAAGCACAAATTTTAACATATCGGACCTCCTGAATGGGCAGCGCGATTTCGTCTTTGCTGTCTGTATCCACCGTACCGGCGGGAGTATCCTCCTGCCGGTACGGCGAGGCTCCTTTTTAGACTATTCAGCGATGCTTACATGCTTGAGGCCGGAGCTGTTGGTGGAGAAGTAGTTGGTGCACATACCCTGAATCTTGTTGTAGTTGAAGCGGTTGACCATCTCGTTGACGATGGGGCAGAGGACACCGTCATCGTGGATGAGGATATACTCCGCCTTCTGATACAGTTCCTGACGTTTGGCGTCGTCCATCTCGGTGCTGGCCTGGGCGATGAGGGCATCATACTCGGCATTGGACCAGCCGGTGGGGATGGCGCCCGCGCCTGTCACCATCAGAGAGAGCATGCCCATGGGGTCGTTGTAGTCGATGGACCAGGTCATATAACCTACCTGGTAATCACCGGAGTTGATCTTGGACTGGTAGGTGCCCCACTCGTTGAACTCCAGGTCAATCTGAAGGCCGAGCACATTCTTGTAGACCTGCTGGAGGTACTCGCCATAGTTGCGAATCCACTGGGTGGTGGCGCCAAAGGTAAAGGTGATGTCCAGGGCAGAGGGGTCGGAGCCTAGGCCCAGCTCGGCCATGCCCTCTAAAAGCAGGGCCTTGGGATCGCCGTTCTCGCTGATAAGGTCCTTTAGCGGTTCTGGGGCGCCGGCGGTGTAGTCCGAGATGCTGCCGCTGGCCACGCCCTGGGGAACCCAGCCATAGGCCCCAATCATAGTGCCGTGATAGATGGTCTCCACCACGTCATCCCGATCAATGGCCAGGGTGAACGCCTTGCGGATCTTCTCGTTCTGGAAGATGGCGTCCTGGGTATTGTAGAGCTGGAAACGGATGGCGGGGACGACATACTGGGTGAAGGTCACATCGTTTTTCTGATTGAAGCGGTCAATCCACTCAGGCTGGCCCACGTTGACAGTCTCCAAAGAACCGTTCTCAAAAGAGTTATAGCGGGCGTTTTCATCGGTGAGGATCTTGAAGTCCACAGTCTGGAGGGCTACATTGTCCTTATCCCAGTAATTCTCGTTTTTGGTCAAGATGATCTCCGAGTTGTGGACCCAGCTGGTGACGGTAAAGGGGCCGTTAAAGACCATACCCTCAGCATTGGCCCCGTAGGTGTCCCCCTGGGCCTCCACCACGTCCTGCCGGACGGGATACATGGCCTTGCTGTAGGTCAGGGCCAGGAAGTAGGGGGTGGGACCCTCTAGGGTCACTTCCAGGGTCTTTTCATCAATGGCCTTGGCGCCCAGCTCGCTGACCGCCATCTCGCCCTTGTTGACCGCATTGCCGTTTTTCACACAGTCAACCAGAAGGAAGGAGGTGGGAGAGCCGACCTGGGGGTCCAGCAGGCGCTGAATACCATAGACATACTGCTCGGCAGTGACCGGCTGGCCGTCACTCCACTTGTTGTCCCGCAGGTGGAAGGTCCACACCGACCCGTCGGCGTTGGGCTCCCAGCTCTCAGCTCCGGCGCCCACCGCCACATTGTTGCCATTGGCGTCTTCCTCTAGGCGAACCAGAGGCTCCAGCACATTGACAAGAATGGCGTCGCCGTAGAGGTCATTACACTTGGAGGCATCCAAGGTGGAGGGCTCGTCTTGAATGAAGCTGGTAAAGGTGGCGCCGCCGGCACCGCCTCCTCCACCGCCGCCACCACCACAGGCAGTCAGGCCGGCGATTAGGGTCAGAGAGACAAGCAGGCAGAGCATTCGTTTCGTTTTCATAGATCGTTTCCCCTTTCATTCGGTTTGCTGTTGGTTAGTATTCTCTGGTATCTTGTAAAGCCTTCTTAGTGTAGACGGCTTATGCCCCTTGGCTGTTATCATAGGGAATTCGGTTTTCCCAGGAAAACCGAAGATGGCATATATGCCATCTTCAAAGGCAGTTGCCTTTTGTGTTACAACCGGATTGTTACAGCGTAATTGGGAGCGGTCTCCGAGATGCCCCGCTCTGCCATACGGCGGCGGATGGTGAGCATATAGTGGTCCATAATGGCATCACAGATCCCCTGCATATCCTTGGTACAGCATGCCTCATACAGTGCTGCATGGATGGGATACTGCCGCTTGACAGCAGCGGCATGATCCGCACTCCCCGCGTAATAGGTGATGATATTCCCAGAATTGAGGGCCGTCCAGGCCGCGCTCAGACGGGGAAGGCCGGGCAGATGGATAATAGCGGCGTGGAAACTGTTGTCGTAGTCAATGGAGGTGTGGAAGTCTTCTTCTTCCAATCCTTTCATCTGCTCCAGCACTTTTTTCATGGCAGTTAGAGCTTCCTGGGTAAACTGCCCCTGACATAGCTTGACGGCCAAAATCTCATAGGTAGCCCGCAGAAGATAGATCTCGTAAATGTCCTGATCCCCGATCTCCTTGACTGAACACCCCACATTGCGGGTATACTCAATGAGCCCCTCCTGTTCTAGCTGCCGCAGAGATTCCCGGATCGGCCCCCGGCTGATCCCAAGGTCTGCGGCCACCTCCTGCTCCACAATACGCGCCCCCGGTTTGAGGGTGCCGTCCAAAATTTTCATCCGCAGGACATCCACAACCTCTTCCCGCAAAGTTTTAAAGCGCAATACCGGCATCCATTGTCCGCCCCCCTTCTTCGTCACAATTACCAAAAATCATCTGGTTATTTCAGTTGATTTTGTCATTGACAATTGTAGATTGTTTATTGTAAATTGTAGACAGTTCGATTTTGTAAAGTTAGTATAACATATCTCGATTCAAATATCAACAAATATTTAGAAAATCTATGAACAACATTTAGGCATTATTGCAAACCCAGCAGTCTAGCTCCGCAAAGCCTTTTAACTGCCCGCAGAAAACCGTGTAATTTGAATTAGAGACAGGAGGCGCAAAACAATGGATTTTAAAGGCAGCACGCGCTTTTTTATGGATACCGTTCACGCTCTGATGTCGGTGGACAGCCCTACGGGCTTTACCTCCGCCGGGGTCAGCAAGGCGGAGGAACTGGTCCAGGCCTTGGGCTATCCCACTCACCGGACCAACAAGGGCAACCTTGTAATCACCGTGGAGGGCCGGGAGAGTGGCCACGCGGTCGGTCTATGCGCCCATTTGGACACATTGGGCTTGGTGGTACGCTCTATCACCGACGATGGACAGCTCATGTTCACCTCCTTGGGTGCCCCCCAGCTCCCCTCCCTGGAGGGAGAATACTGCCGGATCTATACCCGCGACAATCGGGTATATACTGGCACCATTCTCTCCCTCTCCCCGGCCATCCACGTCTTCCCGGACGCCCCTACCCGGCCTAGGGATGAGAAAAACATGGCAGTGCGGATTGACGAAAAGGTACATAATCGGGCTGATGTAGAGGCTCTGGGCATCCGGGCGGGGGATTTTATCTGCTACGACCCCAAGACGGTCTTCACGGAACAGGGTTTTTTGAAGTCCCGTTTTATTGACGACAAGGGGAGCGCCGCCATCCTCATTACCCTGCTCAAATTGATGAAGGACGCCGGAGTCAAGCCCAAGTACCGGGCCGAGATCTCTCTGACGGTCTATGAGGAGGTGGGCCACGGCGGCGCCACCATGTCCCAGGACCTGGAGGAGCTGCTGGTGGTGGACATGGGCTGTGTGGGGGACGATCTAACCTGCACCGAGTACAAGGTCTCCATCTGTGCCAAGGACAGCGGCGGTCCCTATGACTACGGGATGGTGACACGGTTGATCAATCTGGCCCAGGATCACGGCCTTGACTACGCCGTGGACATCTATCCCCGCTACACCTCTGACGCCTCCGCCCTGTGGCGCAGCGGCCGGGATACCCGCGCCGCGCTCATCGGCCCTGGTGTTCACGCCTCCCATGGTATGGAGCGCACCCATATGGACGGCGTCATGAATACGATGAAGCTGGTCTCCCTCTATCTGGACCCACAATAAATCAGTGCAGCTCTATCCGTTTCGACATTCCCGTACTCCTGCCCCCGGATGGGGGCAGGAGTACGGGATTTTTAGGGCTTATCCCAAAATTAGAAGTACACGGACTGCGCAACAGATTTTTTGCTGTACAAGACAACTTGGCGCAGAAATACTTGGTGTATTTCAAGGAAAATTAACGCCGTACAGCGAAAAAGATGCAAGCGAGCCGTGTGCGGCTAATTTCGGGATATGCGCTTAGTCTTTTTTAGACCATCTACGAGCTTTAAGTTTCTGGAAAATGATTTCATAAATATTTCACAAAGTATTCAAAGAACCGTCAAGTTTTTCCTCTGGTTTTGTGGTACACTATCCATACAGCCGTTACCGAAGAATTTGTAGCACTCCGGTGAGGACGCAGATGGAAGGGGTTGTTCCTGCGACCTCGGACCCTCCGGGTGCTTCGATAACTGTCTCCCGGGCTGTCGGGAGACAGACCAAAAATACCACGGACTGCTCCGTGTTTCTATAAAGGAAAAGAATTCCTCCCCCCCGCCCATGAACTGCACCCCATTTGTTAGGCAAGTATGGTATACTATGTAACAAGTGGGGTGCATAATTATGCCAAAAGGAATACTACATAATCGATATACGCTAGAATTCAAGCAACAGGTAGTAGAAACAATGCAAAGGGAAAAGCTACGCTACCATGAAACGGAAGGACGCTTCGGGGTAGTGCGCAGGCTGATCACAGCCTGGGAGCGAATCTATCTGGAGCGGCGAGAGCGTGGCAGCAAGGGGCGTCTCCGCAAAGGGTTAAACCAGAAGCAGAGGAAGATCTACTGGCAGAGGTACAGCGACTGCGGGCAGAAAATGATCACTTGCCTATAATTGCATTTATGAAAGAGGCGGAAAAGAATAATAAAATAGAAAATTTTAGGTTGATTATTTATAAAATTGCTTATCTTCTTATGATTGAGAAAAAAATCTCTCTTAAATTTTTATGAATACATTCTGTCACAAGGCTTTCAGCGATTGTGCAAAACAGAGAATTTCATAGCACGATTACTAAACAACTACTGCATCAAGGCAAAGCTGAAGGGCCTGCCGCCTGCTCTTCACAGGCAACAAGCCCTTTCGGCTGCTTGAACAATTTCTGCGAATTTGAATGAGACGTAAAAGATCGTTATACAAACGTCCTTTCTCCTCTAAATCAATCATCAGCCATCTTTGTCCGTTTCCCTCTTGAGTCTGACGGTATATCGCTTGCAGTTCACCTACACAGTCTGGAAGTATTTCCTTGACAAATGTCTTTTCTTTTTCACTGACAGCAACCAGAATGTTGACACTCCCCACGGCTTTAGCCGTGGGGAGTGTCAAGGCTGTCAAAAGGGAGCTCTGGCGGTCCGCTTATCTGCCCATATAGGAGAAGTGCATATAGTCGTGATAGCCGGTGGTCTGGTCGCTGTCCTCAGCCCAAGCGTTGCCTCCCCAGCTCCAGCCGTGGGCGGCAAAAATCCGCACAACTGAGCCGTTCTCTGGGATAGAGTAGGGGTTGACGCCGGGGCTCCAAAGACTGCCTACCAGGGCCTTTCCATCCCGGACCTGGTAGTTCTCGTTGGCGTTGATATCAATCGCTGTCCCACAGTTGTGTTCTCCCGTGGCAGAGTCCCCCCGCCAGGAATAGCCGCCGATATCCTTGATGGGGAAGCGCTCTGGATCATTGTAGATCTCGGTAAAGAGAGCCTTCACGTCGTCGGCAATGGCGGCGTGGATACTAAAAGAGGCCGTGCCGCCCACCTTACTCCCGTTTCGGCCAATCCGCCAGACAGGGACGGTGATGGTCACCATATGCGCCTGAGCTTCCTCCTTGTTCGCAAAGCGGCGGGTCTCCTCGTTTCCAAAGAGCAGGCTGTATTTGCGGATATTCTCCCCCTGTGCCTTGAGCCAGAAGTCCTGACGGTAATAATCCTCCTCCTTGGCCTCGCCCCGTTCCACCTTGGCCCAGAACTCGGCCTCCTGGCGCTCCAGCTCGGTCATGGGCCGGACGGTGAGGGTGTACTTGTTCTGGACACTGCTGATATTGAAGGACTGACCATCGTTGTAGTCATAGGTATAGCCCGCTGGGGTATATGCGTCCATCAGGGAGCGGGTGCTGGTTCCCACGCGGACGGTGACAGACTTCGCCTCCCCCAGGGCGGTCCCATTGGGGCCTACAAACTGGACAGTGATCGCCTGCTCTTGCCCGGAGAGGGTATTGTCCAGGGCCGAGATCGCACGGACCATGAGCACACTGCCGTCACTGCGCTGGAGGGGATCCTGACCTCCAAAGGTACCGTCCGCCTTACCTTGGACAATGCGCAGGCGGACTAGATCGGACACCGCCTCCTGATAGCTGCTGTCCAAGGTATTCCAGTCGGACAGGGAGGTCTCCGCAGAGGGCGGGGTGTTCCACCACCAGCCGGAATAGGCGTCCTTTTTCAGGGCCTCCTCCGGCAGGGCCCGGTGAATCAGCACTGCCACCTCCTGGCGGGTAATGGTACGATTCAAGTTGGCGCTGTTCACCGATAAAAAGTCGTTTTCTAGTAAAGTCCCGCTGGTCTTGGCGGCCTGAAGGCCCGCCTGGTCCCAGGTCAGGCCGCTGTAGACCGCTGCGGCATAGTCACTGTAGTAAAAGGCCCTGGCCAGCATGGTCAGAAACTGTCCCCAGCTCAGAGGGGCGGAGGGGGCAATCCGATTGTTCCCCACGCCGTTGACAATCCCCAGCCGAACCGCATGGAGCATATCGTCATGGGCCCAGTGGCTCTCAGGCAGATCGGCGTACTTCGCCGCCGAGGCGGGAACCGTCAGTGGCAGTCCCAGCGCCGCTGCCAGAAGCAGGCAGGCCAGTCCCCGGCTCCATTTCTTCATGGTTCATTCCTTCTTTCTCTCATCACATATTCCCGCCTGACGCTATTCTATATGTATCAGACAGAAAAACTCTAGTTTCTATCATAGCATAGATCGAATTTTGGCGCAAGAAAAGTGTTGCTGTCTTAAAGCCCGTTTGAAATCAAACGTTAAGACAGCATCCGAGTAAAGCATCTAAAATTTTCAGTCAGCGATATGTCTCAAACTTGGATTCCCACACACCCTATATTGTAATACAAACCCGACTATGATAGAATCAGCACAATTGATTCGGAGAGGGGGTGTACGATGATCATAAGACAAGAGACCGATAAGGACTATGAAGAAATCTATACGCTTGTTACAGAAGCATTTGCGACCGCAGAGCATACAGATGGCAGGGAACAGGAGCTCGTTGCGGCGTTAAGAAAAGAAGACGCATTTATTCCAAAATTATCTCTGGTGGCAGAGCTGGACGGAGCGGTGATAGGACATATTTTATTTACCAAATGCGCCAAAGCAATCAACGGGACCGCTGTTTATGCGAAAGAATTTGGAATTCTGACCTCGGATTGAGGGAAAATCAAATGGGCTGTAGCGCATCAATCATGCGCTACAGCCCCAGACAAGCCCTGATTTCAGTCCGCAGCTCCACCAGCTCCGGGTAATCAAAAAAGAAATTCAGCTTTTGTATCCATACATCCTCTCCCTCCTGGGGCTCCCAGAGAACAAAGTAAGTAAAGCTCTCTGCGATATCCTCCGAGGGGTCGGTTGCGGCGTAGTCGGTGACAAAGTCATCCTCATGACGGAGAAAAAAGCTGTAGGAGTCCGAGACCAGCCGGTCGTCTAAAACATCGGTCCAGAACGCTTGATAAAAATCATCCAGGTAGGAGCCAGAATGGCTGACCATACCAGGTTCGTTGTAGGTATCGGTGGTCTGCCGTTCGGTATACTCCGCCTGTCCGGCGTTGAGGGTGAGATAGTGGCAATACTCATGGAGGACGGTTTCCAGAAAGAGATCGCTGTCCCCGGCATCGGCGGGGTCGATTGCGATCTCCCAGGTCTCCCCCTGCCGGTCGGTCATAACCACATAGGCCAGCAGCTCGTTGGGACCATCGGTAAAGACGGTGAAATGAGAGAACCCGGAAAAGGCCCTAGCAGGGAGCATCTGGGTAATCTGATCCCAGAGCGTCTCATACTCCGCCGATGGGTTTCCGCTCTCCTGAACGGTGGGGCGCAGTGCGCCGTCCACAATCCGGTAGCGGGCCAGCTCCCGTTCAGGCGGTACGGACTCGCTCCATACGGGCGCCTCTCCCAGATACTTTGTGGTATAGCGGTTATAGAGTCGGTTGAGCTGTTCCAGCAGGTAGCGCTCCTGGCCGGACTTTTCGTACACACCTGCCTCCAGCCGTTCGGTCCGCAGGGGCCAAAGCTTAACTAAAAATGCCATCGCCCGTTCCCGTTCTTTGTCGGTCAGCCGCCCGTCCAACCGACCGAGCTGGACGGCTAGCACCTGGTCCAGCTCGGTCAAGTCCACTGCGTCGGTCCTCTGGGGCGGGGATTCACAGCTGGCCAGCAGACACGCCAGCAGGCAGGCGGCCAGCAGGCCGTATTGATACCATGTCCTCATTGTGCTCAGGTACGGAAGAGCGCAGGCAGACGCATCTGCTTCCCTTGGAACAGGTTCTTCCCGCCCAGGACAAAGAGGGTGCAGTCCTTCTCCCGCAGGGGACGCACTGAGCAGGCAGACCCCGCCTTGGGGGTAAAGCCCAGGACGGTTTTACGGGTCTCTGGACCAGAGAGCGCGGTAAGTACTTGGCATAGGGTGGCCGATGTCGTCCCAAAGATATCATAACAATAGAGGCTGTCCCCCTGACTCTCAGCGATGGCCACCACACCATATTCCTCCATATAATACACACAGGTCCGCATGGAGCCAAAGCAGCAGTGGAAGAGCAGCAGGCCGGGATTGTGTTCGGCACTGAGGAGGGAAAAGGGATTGGACTGCGCATATTTTTTCAGCAGCAAAAGCCTGTCTTCTGTCACGCCGGCGATGATCCGCCGCACTCCATGGCGTTTCTCATCCCCTGACAGGGCGAGACTGTGCCGCCACTCCCGTACCGGCGCAAAGCCGAATTTGGGGTAAAAGTCCAGGACCTCCTGATTGGCGTAGAGATAGACGCCATCGCACTTGGAAGTCCAGTCGTTGAGGACCTGGGCCATGAGAAAGTGGATCAGCCCCCGGTTGCGCAGGGCGGGGGCAGTCATAACAGTACCCAGCTGGACACAGTGGAGCTCCTGACCCATGTAATTGAGATCCATAGGACTGACTGAGATGTTGGCCACCACCTGTCCGTTTTGGAGCAGGGAGTAGGGACGATAACGGTCGGTCCAATTGCCAGAACGGTACCAGGCCTCAAAGCTGAAGCCGAAGGTCTGTTGGGCTAGGGCATCAAAGCTGCCCCGCAGGGTTTTGTCGTCCTGATAGTCCGTGCGGTAATCGAAGCTGCTTCCGTCAATGATAATTTCCATCCTTCTCAACTCCCTTTCTCTCTGTTCTCTTTAACCTACAACAACCAGCGCCGGGTCAAACGGCCTTTCTATAACAGTTCTCAGAAATGACAACAGCGTTTTTACTTGTCCCCTCCTCTTTGGGGAGGGAACAACAAGACGGTCGAAAAAAGTCAAATTCGTTTTCTCCAGCGCGTGTACGTCGGAGAAAACACATCTCGGCCCACAAGTGTACGTTCTGTCCGCCAAAAGCGGACAGGGCGTGTGCACAGACGGGCCGCACCCCGACTCGAAAATATGCTTGCCACTTTTTCGACATGCTCAACAATTGATCGCTATAGAAGAAAAACAGGGCCTGCTGCAAGCAGCAGGCCCTGGGCTGCCCAGTCCCAGTTCTGAAGCGCAGTTTCTTTTGTCCTTTTTGTATATGGGAGGACAGGGATTTGCGTTCAGACAGGCCGTATCCTATACGACCTTGACCGTCCAACCAAACGGGTCGGACTGAGTTCCCCACTGAATGCCTGTGAGGGTATCATACAGACGCTGGGTCAAGGCGCCGATTTTGCCGCCGTTGACCACCGTCTGCCGATCTCCCCATCCCATCTCACCGATAGGGGAGACCACCGCGGCGGTGCCGGAGCCGAAGGCCTCCTCCAGCTTCCCCGCATCGGCGGCGTCAAAGAGCTCCTGGGCGGTGATCAGCCGCTCCTCTACAGGGATTTCCCAGTGCCGCAGCAGCTCCAGGCAGGATTTCCGGGTAATTCCGGGGAGCACTGACCCGGTGAGGGTAGGGGTAATCACCGTTCCATCCACCTTGAACAGGACGTTCATAGACCCCACCTCTTCAATATACCTGCGCTCCACGCCGTCCAACCAGAGGACCTGGGCATAGCCCCGCTCCTCGGCCCGCTCGCCGGCCCGGATAGAGGCGGCGTAGTTGCCGCCGCATTTGGTGTATCCGGTGCCGCCCCGGACGGCCCGGACATCCTCGCTCTCCACATAGATGCGCACCGGATTGATGCCCTCTTTGTAGTAGGCTCCCACCGGACAGCAGATCACGCAGAACAGATAGCTGTGAGAGGCGTGCACCCCCAGGCTGGGGTCGGTGGCGATCACGAAGGGGCGGATATACAGGGAGGTCCCAGGCTGGCTGGGCACCCAATCGGCCTCTACCTTCACCAGGGCCTTGATGGCCTCCAGGGTAAGCTCCTCGGGCAGCGCAGGGATACACAGCCGCTGGCAGGAGCTGTTGAGCCGCTTGACATTCTCCATGGGCCGGAAGAGCTGCACCCCGCCGTCCGGCGTGCGGTAGGCCTTCATCCCCTCGAAAACCTCCTGGGCATAGTGGAACACCATGGCGGAGGGCTCCAGGGGGAGGGGAGCATAGGGTAGAATCTGTCCGTCATGCCAGCCCTGACCGGCATCGTAGCGCATTAAAAACATATGATCCGTAAAGGTCTTTCCAAAAACCAGGGTCTGTGGATCGGGCTTATCCTTGAGCGTTTGTGCCCGCTGGATGGGGAATTCGTACATGGCGAGGGCCTCCTAAACTATGATAGGACGCCGCCGGAGGCGGCGCCGGATAAGATCGAGTATGACAGAGCAGCGCGGAGAAAACAGTAACCCATGATACAATTTTACCGTCAGGCTCGTCCCTGCTTTATGATCCCGGCTGTTCCAGCCGCGTCTCAAGCTCCTTTAGCAGCTCGGCCTGCTTGGGAAAGAGATAGCGCCGGGGCGTTCCGGCCAGCAGTGCGTCTCTGGCCTGTTCCAGCGCCGGGCGGGTCAGGTAGGGGATGAGTGGAATACACAGATGCTCAGCGGCCAAAAGAAACCACTCCTGGGCAGTCCGATCCTCCCGCGGCTTGGGCGCAAGAAAACGGGACACCACTTGGGCTGCCAGCTCTCCCCGTCGGGGCTCTTCCACCTGCTGGAGCACTTCGGCCAGCCGGTTGGTAATCGTCTCCACATCCTTCCAGAAGTGCTGATCCTCCAGCTCCATAGGCGGGCTGGTGGGAAATAGATTGCGGAAAAATCCGCCAATTCCCTTGCGGGACTCGGCGCGAAGCTGGCGCGCCTCCTCATTATAGACGGCATAGCGGTCGAACACTTCCTCCAGCTGCTCCACCAGCTGCTGTGCATTCAGCTGTAAATCCCAGGCCTCCGGCATGGACACGCCTCCTGTTATCAAATATCAAATGCTTCCTAAGCTGCCGCTCTCTACATATCCGGGAAATTCTCCCACTTATACACGAAAAGAAGCGCCATTCCATCGAAATACTACTATAAGCATATTGTAACGCAAAAATTCCGGCCTGTAAAGGCGTAATTTTCTATTCATGATTTTGCTCCAGCCGCATGGGCGTGTCTCAAGAGCAGAGTTTTTATCCGTGTTTCCCCCTCCTCCGGCGGGGGAAGCACACAAATAAATCTTCGCGGTGGAGGCTCCCAGCCGCGTCTCACCCTTGCTTTCAAAGGCGCTGTTTGATATAATAACGCAGACGGAAGACATTCAAGTGCCTTGAAAGCCGAGGCTTTCAAGGCTCTTAGCTTTTACCGGACCGCGCTTTGCGCGCCTGACGGCGCGTTTGGACCGGAGCAGAGAGGCGGATGATCATGCGCAAAAAGAAGCTGTCCCACCTGCTGGAGCCCAGCCTGCGGCTGTACTTTATCTGTCTTGTGCTCTTTGCACTGGCCTCCGGGCTGTGGGGAAGCTGGCGGCTGGCGGCAGTGGAGGGGGCCGTTGTGATCCTGCTCTATTTCTACTTCCGCCGATGCAATACCCAGCGGCAGAGCGAGATCCTCCGCTATCTAGAGACCTATACCGACAGTATTGACGCCGCCACCAAAGATACTGTGGTCAACGCCCCCCTGCCTATGGTGATCTTTCGTCCGGACAGCGACGACGTCATCTGGTCTAATGACCGTTTTCTCCAGATCACCGGGGAGCGGGAGCATCTCTTTGATCTCAAGCTCTCAGAGGCGGTCCCCGGCTTCTCCTCCCGCTGGCTGATGGAGGGCAAGAGCGCCTGTCCGGAGGAGGTCCCTCTGGGCCAGCGCCGGTTCCTGGTATACGGTCACCTTCTCCGCACCGACGAGGGCGGAAACCGCAGCTATCTGGCCACCACCTACTGGGTGGATGTGACCGAGTATGCCAGCCTGCGGGACATCTATTACGACGCCCGTCCTGTCGCCGCCATTTTGACCCTGGACAACTACGAGGAGCTGATGAAGGGACAGAATGACAACGCCAAGTCTGCCCTTATGAGCGCCATTGACGAAAAGCTGGACCAGTGGGCCGCCCCGGCCCAGGGCATTTTTACTAAGTACGACCGAGATCGCTATCTCTTCCTCTTTGAATCCCGCCATTTAAAGGCCTTTCAGGACAGCAAGTTTGCGGTGCTGGACGCGGTCCACGCCATCCAAAATGCCGCCGGTATCCCCGCCACCCTCTCTATCGGCATCGGCAGGGACGCCGGGAGCCTTCAGGAGCTCTTTCAGTATGCCTCCCTCTCGGTGGAGATGGCGCTCTCCCGGGGCGGCGACCAGGCGGTCATCAAAAATCAGTTCAACTTTGAGTTTTACGGCGGCAGGACCAAGGAGACGGAGCGGCGTACCAAGGTCAAAAGCCGGGTCATGGCCAACGCCCTAGGGGAGCTGGTGTCCGATACCTCCTATGTCTTTATCATGGGCCACAAGGCCCCCGATCTGGACTGCATCGGCGCGGCGGCCGGGGTGTGCGCCATTGCCCGCAAGCGTGGGATCTCCGCCCACATCATCAAGGACAGCAACCCCAATTCGGCCAGCGAGATGGCCGCCCGGCTGGCCGCTCTGCCTGAATATGAGAATGTCTTCCTCACCGTTCAGGACGCCATCATTCTGGCGGACTCTCGCTCTCTGCTGGTGGTGGTGGATACCAACCGGCCCGAACAGGCCCTGTCCGAGGAGCTGCTCCTCTCGTGCAATAAAGTGGCGGTCATTGACCACCACCGCCGGGCGGCTACCTATATCGCCAACGCCGCCCTCAACTTTCACGAGCCCTACGCCTCCTCCGCCTGTGAGCTTGTGACCGAGCTGCTCCAGTACCTCTTGGACCCCGGCGATCTGCTGCGCACCGAGGCGGAGGCCCTTCTGGCTGGCATCGTGCTGGATACCAAGCACTTTACCATGCGCACCGGCGGCCGGACCTTTGAAGCTGCGGCGTTTTTACGCCGCTGCGGGGCGGACACCAGCGATGTCAAAAAGTTTTTCCAAAACGACCTGGAGAGCACCATCGCCAAGTACAATATTATCCAGAAAGCACAGCTTTACCGGGATGGGGTGGCGGTGGCCGCGGTGGATCACGCCATAGGCCGGGTCCCCGGCGCACAGGCCGCCGACGAGTTGCTCAACATCGCGGGGATCTCCGCCTCCTTCGTCCTCTCCCCAGAGGGAGACCGGGTGCTGATCTCCGCCCGGAGTATGGGGGAGATCAATGTCCAGGTCATTTTGGAGCGGTTAGGCGGAGGGGGCAACGCCACCGCCGCCGGGGGACAGATCCCAGGAGCCCTCAGTGATGTATCCCGGCAGCTCCTCCAGTCCATCGACCAGTATTTTGAGGCATAGCGTCTGTTTCCTCTCCCCCCTCGAAGCAGGAGAAGCAGATTCTACCATCCAAAACATGCAGCACCCGGAGGAACAGAACCGGGCAGAGATAGAAAGGATGAAATAACCATGAAAGTGATTTTACAGCAGGACGTCAAGGGCCAGGGCAAAAAGGGCCAGCTCATTGAGGCCTCGGACGGCTACGCCCGCAACTACCTCCTGCCCCGGAAGCTGGCTGTGGAGGCCACCGCCGACAATGTAAACAAGATGAAGATGCAGGACAAGGCCCGCAAGGCCCAGGAGGCCGCCGAGAAGGCCGAGGCCCAGGCGGTGGCCGAGAAGCTGAAGTCCTGCACCGTCCAGATCAAGGCCAAGGCGGGCAACGGTGGGCGGCTCTTCGGGGCTGTCACCTCCAAGGAGATCGCGGACACCCTCAAGGCCCAGCACGGTCTGGAGATCAACAAGGCCAAGATTGTCCAGGAGGAGCCTATCAAGAGCTTTGGGACCTATACCCTCAAGTGCAAGCTGGGGTATGAGGTGACGGGGACTGTCAAAGTCGTGGTCAGCGAGGAGTAGCTTCGGGTTTTCGGCGGAAACAACGAGCAGTTCTCAAAATTGCTGATATTGTCTCCACCCCCTCCGTGGGTGGAGACAAGGAAAAGCTCGATTGCTGTTTTTGAGCACTGCTAGAGTCTGTTTTAAAACTGGCAATGCGTCCAACAGCGAGGGATTTTTTCGCTGAACAAGGCAAAAAATCACAGGAATACGCTGTGTCTTTCAAGATTTTTTAACGTGGTGCAGCGGAAAAGACCCGTTGTTTGGGTATGTTGACCGTTTTCAAACGGACTCTAGTAAGTACGTTTGCAAGGAGGACGCTTATGGACGAGGAGCTGCTGGTGCGGCAGATGCCCCACTCGGCGGAGGCTGAGCAGGCGGTGCTGGGGGCTATGCTGATCGACGCCCGCTGTATCCCAGAGGTGATCGAAGCGCTGAAGCCGGACGCCTTCTACCTGCGGACCAACCGGGAGATCTATGAGACCATCTACTCCATGTTCAACTTCTCCCAGACCGTCGACCCGGTGACTGTGCTGGAACACATGCGGCTCAACGGGGTATACGATGAGAACACCTCCCGCAACTATGTCCTCCAGCTCATGGAGATCACCCCCACGGCGGCCAATGTCCGGGAGTATGTCGCTATCGTCAAGGACAAGGCGCTCCTGCGGCGGATCGCCGAGACTGCCGGGGCTATGACCGCCATGGTCCAGGAGGGCACCGGCACGGCTCAGGAGGTCTTAGAGGCGGTGGAGCAGCGCATCTATGCCATCCGCCAGGGCCGCGCCGCCCAGGGGCTGGAGCACATCTCCACCGTTCTGCTGAACGTCTACGACCGGCTCAACGAGCTGGCCGCCAGCGGCTCGACGGTGCCAGGGCTCTCCACCGGCCTGCCCGATGTGGACAACGCCATCTCCGGCCTCAACCGTTCCGACCTGATCCTCCTGGCTGCCCGGCCCGGCATGGGTAAAACCTCCATGGCGCTGAATATCCTCCTCCATGCGGGGAAATACTCCGGGAAAACCGTGGTCTTTTTCTCCCTGGAGATGAGCCGGGAGCAGCTGGCCATGCGTCTGATCTCCGGGGAGGCCTTTGTGGACAACAAGAAGCTGGTGACAGGCCGCCTCAACGAGGACGACTGGGTAAAAATCGCCGCTGCCTCGGCGGCCCTGAACAAAACGCAGATCCTCATTGATGACAATCCCTCCCTGTCGGTGGCCGATATGAATGCCAAATGCCGCCGGGTGGATAATCTGGGGCTGGTAGTCATAGACTACCTTCAGCTTATGACCTCGGCAGGTGGACGGAATTACGCCGGAGAAAACCGCCAGCAGGTGGTGTCCGACATCTCCAGGGCACTGAAAATTATGGCAAAGGAGCTGCAAGTGCCAGTTCTGTGTCTCAGCCAGCTCTCCCGCGCCGGTGTGGCCCGGTCCAACAAACGCCCCATTCTCTCCGACCTGCGGGAATCCGGCGCCATTGAACAGGATGCCGACATCGTCCTCTTCCTCTATCGGGAGGACTACTACGACGAGGAGACCGAAAACCACAACCTGGCCGAGTGTATCATCGCCAAAAACCGCCACGGAGAGACCGGGACGGTGGAACTCCAGTGGCTGCCGGAGTACACCACCTTCTCCTCGCTGGACCGCAGGCACACGGAGTAGGGAGGCGAGATGAACTTGGACCTGGAACCGTGTGTGCGTGCCCTGGCCGTCCAATACGATATGCTGCCCACTGGGGGCACCGTCCTGTGCGCCGTCTCCGGCGGAGCGGACTCCATGTGCCTGCTCCATGTGCTGGCCGGACTGGGAGAAAAGCTGGGCTTCTCCCTGGCCGTCGCCCATTTCAACCACCAGCTGCGGGGGAGGGAGTCTGACCGGGACGCCGCCTTTGTGGCCGGTTGGTGCGCCGAACAGCATATCCCGTTCCGCCTGGGAACAGGGGATGTGACCGCCCAGGCCGCCGGGGCCAATCTGGAGGAGACCGCCCGGACTATGCGCTATACCTTTCTCCGCCAGGCGGCATCAGACCTGGGGGCCAGCCGCATTGCCACCGCCCACAATGCCGACGACAACGCGGAGACCATGCTGATCCATCTGATCCGCGGGACGGGCCTCCAGGGACTCACCGGCATTCCCCCCCGGCGGGGGGAGATTGTGCGCCCTCTGCTCACT
This sequence comes from Oscillospiraceae bacterium, assembly GCA_022792555.1. Lineage (GTDB taxonomy): Bacteria > Bacillota > Clostridia > Oscillospirales > Oscillospiraceae > JAAWBF01. The sequence goes on along the minus strand of JAAWBF010000140.1, from coordinate 10,353 downwards.
GTCACCCGGTCGGAGATCCTGGCCTATCTGGCCCAGCACGGCATTCCTCATGTGGAGGACAGCTCTAATCAAGATCTGTCCTATACCCGTAATTTCCTCCGGCAGGAGATTATGCCCCGCCTGCGCGCCCTCAACCCCCGGCTGGCCCAGCGTATGGGGGAGAGCGCCCAGTCCCTGCGGCTGGATCACACCTATCTGACCACCCAGGCGGAGGAGGTCTGCCAGAAGGCTGAACCGCTGGGGGAGGGCCTTACGATCCCAGTCCGAGCTATCGCCTCCCTGCCGGACCCCATCGCCCACCGGGCAGTGCGCCAGCTGCTGATCATGTTGGGGCTGAGGGAGGGCTGCACTGCCGCCCATTTAAAGGCTGTGGCGGCGCTGTGCCGGGCAGAGGACAGCCCCTCCGGGTTTGTCTGTCTGCCCCACGGCCTGCGGGCCAGGCGGATTTACAACGGGCTGTATCTGGGCAAATTTGCGGACACGCCCCCCCGGCTGGACCCGGTTCCCCTGTGTCTGGATGGGGAGACCTGCCCGGTGGGCAGCTTTTGGCATGTTCTTTGCCGCCCTGTGACCTGCCCCGCCGGAGCGGTCCACAGCCGGGATCATTTTTATCTGGCGGCGGAGCTGGACGGTCCGCCCGTGGTCCGCTCCCGGCAGACAGGGGATGTTCTGCGCCCCCCCTGGCGGCCCGGCAAGTCCGTCAAAAAGCTGATGATAGAAGCCAAGCTCCCTGTTTGGACGCGGGAACTCATCCCCGTTCTGGCAGACGGGCAGGGGGTGCTGGCCGCGGCTGAATTTGGCCCCCACCGGGACCGGCTGGCTCAACCTGGCCAGCCCGCCTTTGAGGTAAATTTTCTCCAGCAGGAGACCATGGAGACAGCGATGCTCAGGATGCAGCAGTCTGCCAATCCCTGCGTATCGCGATGATAAATTGTTTTCTCCCCCTCCCCAGAGTGGAGGGGGAGAGCGTGTCAGTAATTTTGAGAGCCGCTATAGGAGCTGTCAAAGAGAGAGAACGCCCCTTCGGGGGCAGGAAAGGATGAGCACATCATGCTGCATCAGGACATTGAACGGATTCTTTTTACAGAAGACGAACTTCGGACGCGGGTGGCTGAGATGGGCGCCCAGATTGACCAGGACTATGTTGACCGGAAGCCGCTGTTGATCAGCGTACTGCGGGGCTCCTTTATCTTTATGGCCGATCTGGTGCGGAGCATCACCCGGCCCTGTACGGTGGACTTTATGGCGGTATCCTCCTACGGCGCGGGTGTCACCTCCTCCGGTCAGGTGAAAATTGTCAAGGACCTCACCGAGCAGATCGAGGGGAAGGACATCATCGTTGTGGAGGATATCCTGGACAGCGGAAATACCCTGCACTACCTGCTTCAAATCCTCCAGGCCCGGCATCCAGCCTCTATCCGGCTGTGTACCCTGCTGGATAAGCCCTCCCGCCGGATCAAACCGGTGGAGGCGGACTACTCCGGCTTCTCTATTCCCGACGAATTTGTTGTCGGGTATGGGTTGGATTATGCAGAGCAGTACCGCAATCTGCCCTACATAGGGATTCTAAAGCCTTGTGTCTATCAAAAGTGACCGGAGGGGTCCGTCTTTCCGTCCCGCTGGGAACGGTTTGGAATGAACGTAACCGGGGCCGGACGGCCCCGCTGGGAGGGTTCTGCGTTTGAGAAGAAAGGGTAGTCTGCGCGACGTCGGCTTTTACCTGCTGATTGCCGCCATTTTACTGGTTGCCGTCTTGGCACTGCGTGGCTTTGATACCGCTGAGGGGATCACCTATGCGGAGATCCGCACCCTCTTTGAGCAGCACAAGGTCAGCCAAGTGGAGGTCCGGGGGGAAAAGCTCACCCTCAGACTCAAAGAGTCCTATCAGGGCAGCACCATTGTGTCCTATGAGCTGCCCAGCTTTGAGGTCTTCTATGAGGATTTCAACGACCTGATCGTCAGCCAGTACCAGGCCGGAATTTTGGAGTATTACAACTACACCGGCACCTTCCGCGCACCGGTCTGGATGAGTGTCATTCCCTGGGTGGCTGTCTTTGTGGTCTTCGGCCTACTTTGGTACTATATGTTCCTCCGGCAGAACGGCGGAGGAGGGGGCGGCGATAAGACCGCCCGCTTTGGCCGGGCACGCACCCGCACCAGCGCCGAGCAGACCAAAAAGGTCTCCTTCAATGACGTGGCCGGGGCGGTGGAGGAGAAGGGAGAGCTCCAGGAGATCGTCGAATTTCTCAAGGAGCCCAAGCGCTTCCTAGCCCTAGGGGCCCGTATCCCCAAGGGGGTGCTGCTGGTGGGACCGCCGGGGACTGGTAAGACTTTACTGGCCAAGGCGGTGGCCGGAGAGGCTGGCGTCCACTTTTTGTCCATCTCCGGCTCCGATTTTGTGGAGCTCTATGTCGGCGTAGGCGCCAGCCGGGTCCGGGACCTCTTCGACCAGGCGAAAAAAAACGCCCCCGCCATCGTCTTCATTGACGAGATCGACGCCGTTGGCCGCCAGCGGGGCGCCGGCCTGGGGGGCGGACATGATGAGCGGGAACAGACTCTCAACCAGCTTTTGGTTGAGATGGACGGCTTCGGCTCCAACGATGGGGTCGTTGTGATGGCGGCCACCAACCGACAGGATATTCTGGATCCCGCCCTCCTGCGGCCGGGCCGGTTTGACCGGCAGGTCTATGTGGGTTACCCAGATATCAAGGGCCGGGAGGAGATTCTGCGGGTCCATGCCCGAAACAAACCTCTGGGGGACGACGTCTCCCTCAAGGAGCTGGCCAAATCCACCGGCGGCTTTACCGGCGCCGACCTGGAAAACCTGATGAACGAGGCCGCCCTTCTGGCCGCCCGGCGGCGGGAGCGGTTTATCGCCATGCAGGACCTGCGGGACGCGGTGATCAAAGTGATCGCCGGGCCGGAGAAAAAGAGCCGTCTGGTGATTGAACGGGAGCGCAAGCTCACCGCCTACCACGAGGCGGGACACGCCATTGTCATCCACGGCCTGGAGACCCAGGACCCGGTCCACCAGATCACCATCATCCCCCGCGGCACGGCGGGGGGGATGACCATCTCTCTGCCCCAGGAGGACGTGTCCTTCCAGTCCCGGCAGGTGCTCACCGAACGCATCGCGGTCTGTCTGGGCGGCCGGGCCGCCGAGGCCATGGCCCTGGGGGACATCTCCACCGGCGCGGGGAACGACCTGCAAAAGGCCACCGCCATCGCCCACAACATGGTCACGCGCTACGGCATGAGCGACCGGGTGGGCAATGTGGTCTTTGACTCCGGCCACGACGAGGTTTTTATTGGCCGGAGCATGGCTCAGACCAAAAACTACTCCGAAGAGGTTGCCGCCCTCATCGACGCCGAGGTGAAGTCCCTCATCGACCAGGCCTACCACCGCTGTGTGGAGATCCTGCGGGCCAACCGAAAAGAATTGGAAATTGTAGCCGCCTACCTGCTGGAGTTTGAAAACATGGACGGGGACACCTTCGCGCAGATCTTCACCGACCCTGAGCAGGTACGCCTGCGCATTCTCGCCGCGCTGAACGAACGGGAGAAACTAGAAAATTCGAATTCTCCCTTGAAAAAGACTTGACAAATCCCCATATTCTTGTATAATTAGGAAGCTTGCATGTGTGAAAGGCCGGTTTTGTCCTCTCCTGGTGTGTCAGAGCAAAGCCGCAGCGCGATGCAGGCCATCCTTGCCCCTGGCTGAGACTGGGGGCCACATGTCCATAAGGAGGTGCAAGAAAAAATGGCAAAGCTAAATGCAAATTACGAGGCGGTCTACATCCTCGACCCCAACCTGGGAGAGGAGGCCACCGCCGCCATGGTGGCCAAGTTCAAGGATTTGGTAGAGGCCAACGGCACCCTGTCGGAGGTCGACGAGTGGGGCAAGCGCCATCTGGCCTATCCCATTAATGATCTGAACGAGGGTTACTATGTGCTGATGACCTTTGGCAGCAAGCCCGAATTCCCCAAGGAGCTGGATCGTATCTTCCGTATTACCGACGGTGTGATGCGCTCTATGATCATCTGCAAGGATGAGTAGGGGAGGCCGTTATGCTCAATAGAATCGTCCTCATGGGCCGCCTGGTCCGCGATCCAGAGCTCCGGCACACCCAGACGGGGACCGCTGTGGCTTCTTTCACGCTGGCAGTAGACCGGGATTTTAAGGACAAAGCTACCGGTGAGAAGCCAACCGATTTTATCGACATTGTAGCCTGGAGGCAGACCGCCGAGTTTGTCACCCGTTACTTTACCAAGGGCCGTATGGTCGTGGTGGAGGGTCGCCTTCAGATCCGAGACTGGACCGACAAAGAGGGCAACAAACGCCGCTCTGCGGAGGTCATCGCTGACAACGCCTATTTTGGAGACTCCAAAAAAGACGCGGAAGCTGCAGGTGTCGCTGTTGTTCCCCCCCCCGGTGGTTATACCAACAGTTATCCCCCCCCGGCGGCCCCGGCAGGCGGCGACTCCTTTGCCGATTTCTCCGATGACGACGGTGAGCTGCCGTTTTAATTTCCTGTATGTTCCGCTACTGTCATAAATAAAGGAGGTTTTCCCAACTATGGCTATGGATAGAGAGCGGCCCCGCGGCCGCAAGCGCCGTAAGGTCTGCACCTTCTGTGTGGACAAGGTAGAGCACATTGACTATAAGGATGCTGCAAAACTGCGCCGGTTCCTCTCCGAGCGTTCTAAGATCCTGCCCCGCCGGACTACTGGTACCTGCGCTATGCATCAGCGCCAGTTGACAATGGCCATTAAGCGCGCCCGTCAGATCGCGCTGCTGCCCTTTGTTACGGACTAGTACTCCACCCCCAAAGGGGTGAAAGCAAGTAAAGCGTTCTATTGCTGCTTGTGAGAACTGCTATCATCCGAATTGTCATTTTTATGTCTCGCGCCCTGCCGTAACCATCAAACGGCAGGGCGCTTTTTCAGCGGTGTTCTCTGCCGCCACAGAAGACAAGGCCCCTTGATATGCTGACCCGCTCGGCCAGCCGACATTTTCGGTTATGAATGCAGCTGAATTTTTTGAAACAGAAGGTGTGTTGTTTTTGAATTATCATTGTCGTTCGGTGCTTGTGTACTGACCGGGAGGTCTGTACACTCTGCCGGCCTCCCAAAAGAAAATTTAAAGATTAAACTGTTAAATTGACTTTTTGGAGGAATTCTCTTGAACCGGGAAAATAAACGCAAAACCTTTACCAAAAGCGCCGTAAAGCCCCTGCCTTTAGGCATGGGGATATAAGGCGCTCTTGGTAAAGATCTGTACCATCCGCAATTGGGGTGCAGCTACGCCCTCTTATGATTCATCCTAAATACCTCCTTCTTTCACGGCAGGACGCTCTTTCCTGCGGCTGCGGGGGGAGAGCCGTCAATCCAAGCTCAGCTGCCCGCCCCGGCCACACTGTTCCCACATCCAGCCCAGCCAGCCCCGGACAGTGGAGGCCCGGCGGTCTTTGGTCTTCTCATTGAGGGGGAGACCAAGCTCGGTCATCAGGAGAACAAGCCGGTTTTTGTTGGGAAGCGTCCCGTACCGCAGAGCCAGACCCATGGCCTGGTGGAAAATGGGCCGCTTAAGGACCTGTTCCATCAACGCCAGGTATTTTTCCCGGTAGCGCAGGGAGAGGATTCTGCGGGCCTGCCGGGTGAGGCGCACACCGGAGACTCCATCCTCCTGCCACCGCTCAGCCAAATCCAGGTACTGACAGGCCGCGATATAGTAGTCCGTCTGCCGGGGGTCAAATTCGTATTGGAGGGTCACCTCATCCCGCGAGAGATCCCGCGCATGGAGCACGCTCAAGAGATCCACCACGCGGGCGAAGGAGTTCGCTTGGGGAAAGGGTGCCTTGGGCTCCTGCCCTGGACGGGTCCTCTTCCACAGTGCCTCCAGATCCTCCAGGCCGATGGGCTCGGAGCCGAAGGTATAGGCCGTATGGGACTGGAGGGTCAGGGCGTTATAATCCTCCTCATCGGGTATGGCATAGCGGAAGATATGGATCAGGTCGTTGGAGCACACCAAAAAGATTGGGATCACCGGTTTGGTGATTTTGCTCCGCCACAGACGGTATGGGTAGTAGAGCTGACGGATCAGCAGTTCTTCCGAAGCCATGTTTTTGGCCTCGCAGATACAGAAACAGTCCGGTGTCTCGTAACCGGCGTCAATCTCCACCTGGGCATTCTGCACCGTGATGGCGTGGGTTTGGATCCCGTCTCTGGCATCGTGGATATGAAAGCCAAAGGCACCGGAGGACATCCGTCCATTGACGGTATAATAAACCTGCCCGCCTCCCAGCAGGCGGGAGATGATCCCGCTGTTGTAGCAGAAGAGGAGGGCGGCTGATTCACTGTAGAGGTTGGTATAATCCAGGGTTTGGAGGGCTGGGACTTGAACGGTGTGCGGTCGTACCTGGTTGTAGACCACCTTCTGGTGGGTCTGATAGGGGCCGATGACATATTCCCCCCGTGAGACGGGGAGAATGGACAGCCGGTTGGCCCGGAAGATCTGGGGGAGCTGGGCGGAACGGTCAAACTTGGCCATCAGCCTGGCCTCTTTTACGGTGTTGATCTGGGCGGCGGTGATGGAGAAGCGGCCGTGTTGTGCAATTTCCTCTAAGATATGATGGCGCGCAAAGAGCGTCTCCCATGCGGTGTCCAGTCCTGTCTTTTTGGCCATAGCCGCCCCCTCCTGTCACCAGTTGCGGATGAGCACCTCCTGAACGGCCCCCCGGCCATCCGGACGGGAGTTGATGTTCCGCCGGGCGGGAATCCGATCGCAGTGATAATTTTGATAGAGCTCCAAAATCAGGTCAGTAGCCGAATTGCTCAGCAGGCATTTGGCCCCCCTGGCGGTCAGTGCATCGAAGAGATCCCGCAGGCGGCGCTGTTCCCCCTCCCCAAAGCCGTTGGCCTGGTAGCCGGTAAAATTCGTGTTGTCCGCGCTGTGATAGGGGGGATCGAAGTAAACAAAGGCGTCTGAACCCGCCCCCTCCACCGCGTCGGCAAAATCCCCGGTATACAGCTCCACCTGGTTTTCCCGCAGGTAGCGGCTCACCGCCCTTAACACCTCCGGCTCGCAGATGGCGGGGCGCTTGTAGCTGCCAACGGGGACATTAAACAGCCCCTGGGTATTGACCCGATAGAGGCCGTTAAAGCAGGTTTTATTCAGATAGATCAGCCGGGCGGCCTGTTGGGTGTGCGTCCAATGGGAGAACTCTCCGGTGCGGTCCATCCCCCGGATCTCGTAGTAGTAGTCCCGGCTATGCCGCTCCTGATGCTGGGCCAGCAGCGCGACCAGTGTCTCCACATCGTCCCGGACCGCCTGATAGGTGAGCATGAGCTGCCGGTTAGAATCATTGATGATCGCCCGGCCCGGCTTCAGATCCAGCAGGACTGCCCCAGCCCCCACAAAGGGTTCATAATATATCCGCCTGTCTACATCCTTGGGCAGGCGGGTGCGGATCTCCGGCAGGAGCTGCCGCTTTCCGCCCGCCCACTTGAGATAGGGGCGGATCTGTGACTGTGCCATGGGTGTCAGCCTCCCTGTTTCTATAGCAGTTCTCAGAAATCGAACTAGAGCTTTTTCTTGTCTCCACCCCGGAGGGGGTGGAGACAGTATCAGCTAAAAAAGTATCAAACCGGCGCCAGCTTGCGCAGCTGACGCACATCCTCCCCGTAAAAACACAGAGGGCGGTATTCCCCCTCCAGCCGGGAGGCCACCTGGCCCGCATAGCGTCTGCGCACCTCGTCCATAGACAGGTTGGAGGAGATGACGGTGTGCCGTCCGGCAGTCAGCCTGGTATTGATCAGGGTATAGAGGGCTGACTGGACAAAGGGAGTGGTCATCTCGCTGCCCAGGTCATCCAAAATCAACAGGTCACAGCGCAGGTATTGATGGGTCTCCTTTTGGGCCTGCTGGGTGTCCTCCGCATCCCGTGAAAACTTCTGGGCCTCAAAGGTATTGAAGATCTGTACTGCTGTGTCGTAGACCACAGAGTGTCCCTTCTCTGATACCACCCGCGCGATACAGGCGGACAAAAAGGTCTTGCCTAGGCCGGGACTGCCGGTCAGAAAGAGGTTTTTGACCGGAAAGACGCCGAAGCGCTCGGCGTAGCTCCAGCACACATCCCGGATAAACTCCATATTCTCTCTGGGCGGGACGGTCTCTCCTGTCCAGGGCTGATCGCTGTAATAGTCCAGAGAGAACAAGTCGAAGGTCTGTCCTCCCAGGTCCAGCAGCTTTGACAGCTCCTTGATCTGCTCCTGGGCGCACAGCGCCTCCAGGCAGCGGCACATCTCGCTTCCCACCCAACCGGTATCCCCGCACCTGGGACAGGCGGGGCGGCTGTTCAGAGCGTCGATGGGGTAGCCGTGGGCGGCCAGTAGCTCGGCCTGCTCGGCCTGGAGCCCCAGGTTTTTGTCCCGGACGGTCTGGAGAGCCGCCACCGGGTCGCTCCCCCGGCTCAGAGCAGATCGGATCAACTCTATGATGGTCCGGCGCAGCTGCCGGTCAATCTCCGCCGCACGGGGAATTTTTTTAAAGATCTCCTCCTGCCGGCGGCGCTGGAGCTCTTCCCGCTGGGTGCGCTCCTCCGCCAACCGCTGGACCGCCCGGCGGAATACATTTGCATCGTATGACATCAGCTATCCTCCTCCGCCCTGCTTCATAAAGGCTCTCAGCCGCTCCATATCCTCCCTGGCCCGGCGATCCGCCTCCCCAGGCGGGGTGGGCATGGGGACAGGAGCCACTGGGCCTGCCGGCATCCGGGCGGGCTTGCCGTCTCTGGCCTCAATGGCGGCGACGGTCCGCAGCCCCTTCTCGTTCCAGTTTCTCAGAATAGAGTTCATATAGGCCCAGTTCATGGACTGCTTTTTCAGGATGGTCCGCTCATAGGCCAGACGGATCGCCTCATCCTCAAAGCCCCATTCTACCCATTTGGCGATGTACCGCCGCTCCGGGTCAATGGGCTGGCGGTCCCGGATATTCAGGAGAGGGAGAATTTGGGCCTCTCTGGTGTGCAGGACTGCCTGTTTCCGCAGAAAGCGCTCCACCGCCTCCGGGGTGTTAAGCCCCTGCTCCTGCCACCGGCAGGCTTCCTTCCGAATCTGGGGCATTCGAGGCTTATGACCCTCACCATACTTGCGTTCCATCTCCTCCACACACCAGTTCACCAGGAGCAGAATTACCTCGGCAGGCAGGGCCAAATAATCGTAGAGCATATAGAGGGTTTTCAAATCGGTAGTAGACAGAAGCTTTCCCAGCCGCCGCTGAACCTCTGTCACCAGGCTGGGGAAGGGGGAGGCGGTGTTCTCCATCTCCTTGGTCAGATCGGCAGCGGTATACTCAGGCGGCTCGTCCGGCACGGGCAGGGACATAGAAACCTGCTGCCTGCTGTCCGCCAGCTTTAGATCCACCAGCTCCTCAAAGGCCGCCTGTGTTCGGGCCAAGTCCCACTTTAACCCCCGGCCCGCCGCCTGGGGGTCGTATTCCCCCGCCTGGCGCAGCAGCCATAAATAGAGCAACGCCCCATCTCCGCTGCCCTTCGCAATCAGCCGGCTGGCCGCAGCCCCGGACATAGATAGAATTTCTCCAGGCAGCATCAGCGCATCGGGCATTGGGCGACCTCCTTCTGGAACAGCGCGGCTTCGCCGCCTGCCCTGTATCTAAACTCTGTTTCCCTATTGTACCACGGACATAGGGGTGACGTAAACAGGAAATCGGATGGGGGAGTGTCCGCCGCAAAGATTTATTTGCGTGTTTCTCCCCCGCCTATAGCGGGAGAGAAACAGATAAAAACCCTGGGCCTGGGACACTCCCTCGGCTGGATGCGCGATAGAAAAAAGATAGAGAGCGCCCAATGGGCAAAGGAAGCCTGAGATAATGTCATATCTGAAAAGTTGTTTGATAGCACCCGGCCAAGTGGGACTGTCATCCGTGAGCAAGTGGCCGTAGTACTGGAGCGATTTGCCAAGCTACACAGGCTGAAATAACCTTCCCATGCTAGGTGAAAGTTTAACACAACACCGCTTTAAATGTCGCTGTTCTCGGTATAAATTCCGTTGCTGATGTTCATACAACTGCTCCTCAATGTTTCGGCAAAATGACAAATTTCTACTTTTCTTTATACCCGACATTCATATCGTTTGATTTCTCCTACATTTCCTGTAAAATTTAATTTGGGGTTACATCCCCTGATTTTTTACAGGAGGAACAAGCCATGAAAAAAAAAGGAATCCAAAAGAAAAGTAGGCGGCACGCATCCTGAAAGCCCTCTCCAGTGTGCACGAATTAAAGCTGGTGTTTCCCAAGATGAAGTCGCTAAAGCACTCGACTGCGAGATCCGT
>JAAWBF010000139.1 GCA_022792555.1 Oscillospiraceae bacterium | reverse complement strand
TCCCGGCTGCTGTCAGGGACCCTTTTAAAGGGAGTGCCCTCCTCTTTTATCCTGGAGCTGCCCCCCTACCGCAGACCACGGATTGGAGCGGTGATTGTCCGGTCAGTGCTGGACCGTACCCTCTTTGTCCTGGGCCGGGCGGCAGCAGTTGCGGCCCCTGCCGGACTGATCATCTGGCTGTGTGCCAACCTCACATGGGGCGGCCGGAGCATTTTGGACCTGTGCGCTGGATGGCTCGACCCCTTTGCCCAGTTGCTTGGGCTGGATGGTGTGATTCTGATGGCCTTCTTTTTGGGCTTCCCGGCCAACGAGATCGTCATTCCGGTGATGATCATGGCCTATCTGTCCACCGGAACCCTCACCGATTTTACCAGCCTGGAGGACCTGCATACCCTGCTGGCCGCCCACGGCTGGACCTGGCTGACCGCTGTGTGTACCATGCTCTTTTCTCTCTTCCATTGGCCCTGCTCCACTGCCTGTATTACCCTCTACAAGGAGAGTGGGAGCATCAAATGGACCCTGCTGGCTTTCGCCCTTCCCACAGGGATCGGGATGGCCGTCTGTTTTTTGATCGCTTCCGCCGCCCGTCTGCTGGGGCTGGCGCTCTGAGAAGACGAAAAGCTGTCCCCTACAGTTTGTAAGGGACAGCTTCCTTATTTTGTGCTATTTGAGGGTGATATAGCTCTTGTAGGCGTAGCCGGTCACACCGTTGTAGGTAACATAGTACCAGTTTCCGGTGGACTTGTCTGGGTAGACTGTAAAGGTCACACCCTTGGGAATGAGCCCAATAGCGGTGGAATATTGGGGAGAGACGCCAGGCTTGTCGTTGATGTACAGGCTGTCCGTATTGCGGAGAACCCCGGTGCGGACATTGAGGGTAATATAGCTCTTATAGGAATAGCCGGTTACGCCGTTGTAAGAGACATAATACCAGTTCCCAGTGGACTGATCGGGGTAGATGGTAAACGGCACCCCCTCTGGAATCAGGCCAATCTCCTTGGAAGACTGGGGAGAGACACCGGGCCTGTCATTAATACAGAGACAGCTGGTTCCCACCACATACCCGGTGACTGTTTTGACAGGGGCCGGTACGGGGGTTGGAGTTGGCGCTGGGGTGGGCGTGGGTGCAGGTGTGGGGGTTGGAGTCGGTGTCGGAGCGGGCTTTGGGGTGGCGGTCGGTGTGGGTGGCGTCAGCCCCATGACGTCGGAGGACAGCTTGATATAGCTCTTATAGGCGTAGCCGCTCACGCCGTTGTAGGAGACATAGTACCAGTTTCCAGTGGATTTGTCTGGGTAGACCGTAAAGGTCACGCCCTTGGGAATGAGGCCAATGGCGGTGGAATATTGGGGGGAGACACCGGGCTTGTCGTTGATATTCAGGCTGTTGGTGTTTACGATGTACCCAGTGGCGGTATTGACAGGGGTAGGCATGGGGAACAGGTCAAACGCAAGCATCACATAATCGGAGACGATCCAATAGGTTTCGCCGTTTGCCGCAATCTGATACCACAGGTTTCCATAGGCATTTTTTGCTGATCCTGTGACCTGTATGGTTTGAAGCATAGTGTATCGCTTTGTGATGGGTGCGTCGCCGTAAGGGGCGGTATGGGCTGGGGCTGTTTTAGAGGAGCTGTTTAACCCGATCACCGTGGCAGTGGTGTTCAGCTTGGTCACGGTCAACGGAAAGTCCGCCCTGCATTTTGTGCAGACGCCAACGCTGTTATAGCTGTGATCACACTCAAACCTGTCCGCGATCTCGTCGTAATTTTTTGCGCGGTAAAGCTCAACATAGGGCCAGTAATATTGGCCCTTTTTGGGTGTGGCCATCACATCATAGGAAATGGCCCCATAAGAGACCTGGGCGACCTTTCCGGCGGCGTTACTCTGGTAAATCACCGCTTCTTTCTCTGTACAGCTGACAACAATGGCTTGATGGAACCTGCGTCCCATATCGTCAGCAATATAATACATCCCCAGGCTTCGCGTATTGAAAGATCTTTTCAAATCCCGGCGTTCCAGCGGCGATCCGCTCCATATTCAGATGCTTTGAATCCAATTTTCCGTTTTGGTACATCGGGATTTCAAAGATACGCTGAAACACATAGCGGGTAAAGGCTACACAGGTATAGGCGTCTGCATCCTTTTTCCAGCCACTTATTTTGTTAGCGGCGACAATATTACTTAACCTACAGTTGTCACAATATCCACCTGTACCGTGAATTGTACACGCGCTCCCGTTGCGCGTAAAATAGCTCCTATTTGGATAGTCCTTCAAAACCGCATTGATCCGCGCTGTAATTTGGTCACTGGCCGCCTGCGCCGGGAGCGCGGGCAACAGGGCTGCGGCCATGAGAACGGCCAGCAGTCCCGATAAAAATCGTTTTTTCATGTGGATAATCCCCTTTTCTTCCCTTTCCCTGCTGACAAATGATACAAATGAAGCATATCAAAAGGTGGAGCCTTTGTCAAGAAAGCTGTGCAGAAAAAACGCACCCTCCCCCTGAAGCAGGGGAGGGTGCAGGCGGAAAGACTGCTTACTTCTTGCTGTAATCGTAGAAGCCCTTGCCGGTCTTGCGGCCCAGATGGCCGGCGCGAACCATCTTGCGCATGAGCAGGGAGGCGCGGTACTTGGGGTCGTGGGTCTCATTGTACAGGGTGTCCATGATGGCCAAGCACACGTCCAGGCCCACCAGATCGCCCAGAGCCAGGGGGCCCATGGGGTGATTGGCGCCCAGCTTCATGGCGGTGTCGATGCCCTCGGCGCTGGCCACGCCGGTGTACAGCAGGTCACAGGCCTCATTGATCATGGGGATGAGGATCTTGTTGACCACGAAGCCGGGGGCCTCGTTGACCTCGACGGGCTCCTTGCCGATCTCGACGGACAGGTCATAGATGGCCTTGAAGGTCTCGTCGGAGGTGTTGGCGCCGCGGATGACCTCCACCAGCTTCATCACGGTGGCGGGGTTGAAGAAGTGCATGCCGATGAACTTGTCGGGGCGCTTGGTGGCCGCGGCAATGGCGGTGATGGAGATGGAGGAGGTGTTGGAGGCCAGGATGGTCTCGGGCTTGCACAGGGCGTCCAGCTCGGCGAACACCTTCTTCTTGATGTCCAGGTTCTCGATAGCGGCCTCTACTACCAGGTCGGCATCGGCGGCGGGGGCCAGATCCACGGTAAAGGACATCTTGTCGGTAATGGCCTTCTTGCCGGCCTCATCCATCTTGCCCTTGCTCACCAGCTTGTCCAGGCTTTTGTTCAGGCGGGCCTCGGAGGCCTTGATGATCTCGTCGCTGATATCCCGCACGACAACCTCAAAGCCCTTCTTGGCGAAAACCTGCGCGATGTCCAGACCCATGGTGCCGCCGCCGATTACTACAATCTTTTTCATGGTAGTATTCCTCCTAAAAATTTTTCTCGCTGGCACTCTCCCCTTGGAAAGTGCTTAGATAATGAATGATGGTATGTATGCTCCACGTGACAGGCGATCTCTGCCTGCGCGGGGTAAAAGCCTCCGCCGCGGTGCGGTTGATTGGCCCATCCGCCGGAGCGGTGCCGGTTAATTTTTATATTACTTGTTCTGGAAATGCTTCTCCTGGCGCTTCTCCAGGAAAGCGCCCATGCCCTCATCCTTGTCGGCGGTGCCGCAGCAGACGCCGAACGCCTCGGCCTCGAAAGCGGAGCCGGTATAGATGTCGGTCTGCATACCCATACGGATGCAGCGCTTGGACTCCTTCACAGCGATCTGGGCGTTGGCACAGATTGCATTGGCCAGCTCCAGTGCCTTGGGCAGGAGCTCCTCAGCGGGATAGACCTCGCTGACCAGGCCGATGGCCTTAGCCTCTTCCGCTTTAATGACCTTGGCGGTGAGAATCAGCTCCATCGCCTTGCTCACACCCACGATCCGAGGCAGGCGCTGTGTGCCGGCAAAGCCGGGGGTGATGCCGAGGCCCACCTCAGGCTGGCCAAACTTGGCCTTGTCACTGGCGAGACGGATGTCGCAGGCCATAGACAGTTCGCAGCCGCCACCCAGCGCGAAGCCGTTGATTGCCGCAATGACGGGCTTGGACATGTTCTCCAACTTGAGGAACACATTGCCGCCGTGGACACCAAAACGCTTGCCGTCAGCAGAGCTGAAGTTCTTCATCTCACCAATGTCGGCCCCGGCCACGAAAGAACGGCCTGCGCCAGTCAGGATTGCGACATAGATCTCGTCATTGGCCTCGACCTCATCCACGATGGCGGACAGATCATCGAGGACCTGGCTGTTGAGGGCGTTCAGCGCCTCCTGGCGGTCGATAGTAATAATTCCCACATGTCCCTGCTGTTCCAGCTTAACAAATCCCATTGTTTTGTGCCTCCATTTCAGTTGTGGTGGGGGGAAGCCCGCCATGTTTGTGATTTTTTTAACATAGTGCAGACTGAAAAAGCGCAACGGTCAGGCAGCCTATTTCCCAAACAGTTGCGTTTTTACCAAAGCTCCACCCCCTTGGAGCTATCTTCTTTGTCAAGTATAACCTATTTTCCGCGCCGGCGCAAGTACAATCGACTGGTGTTTTTGTATAATCATCACTCCGTTAGCTTGGGAAATTATATGAAATCTGCATAAATTGGTCCGACCTATTTTTGAACCTCCTGTATCAATTTTTTGACTGCTGCATAGACTAGTATAGAGCACGGTTTTTTTCCGTACATACCCCGCTGCCCCAAAAGTGGGGCATAGCGGGTATTTTTTCATGAGAGGTGAACATAGATGGAGGAAAAAGAGATTGGGTATCCAGCCACGGAGGATGTAGATGATCTGATCTTTCAGACGAGTGGGGAACAGCCGGTCAGTGATCGATAAACGTCTCAAACAAAGTGGCTGTTATTTTTTCGAGGCTGTGCTTTGCCACCGAGCGGGTGAGCACAACTTGCCCCTATATGAGGGCCTGTGAATTGATTTCTATCCTGTATCCCTATACTACTTTACAACCAGCCCTTGATTCGTTATAATAGCAAAAGCCGCCAAAAGGTACCACTTCCCCCGCCTTCGGGGCGGGGAAACAGGCTGGAATCCCGCGGACATGAGACGTTATGAGGAATGAGAGTGTGGAGCTATGCTGCAATTTGACGAATATAAGGTAAAACTGAACAATCTGCGCCCCGATCTGGAGGATCTGGGGCAGGCGCTGGGGCTGGAGGCCGCCGGGCGGGAGCTAGATCTTCTGGAATCCGAGAGTGCCGCCGATGGCTTTTGGTCCAACCTGGACAAGGCGCAGAAGGTACAGCAGCGCATCAAACAGCTCCATGATAAGGTGGATGGTCAGAAAAAGCGCCTGGGCCAGTGGGAGGATCTGCTTACCCTGTGCGAGATGGGCAACGAGGAGGAGGACCTCTCCCTTCTGCCCGAATTGGAAGAGGGGTACGCCGCGCTGCTGGCCGAGATGGAGGATGCCCGTCTGTCTACCCTGTTTACCGGAGAGTACGACAGCTCCAACGCCATTTTAAATATCCACCCAGGCGCAGGGGGTACTGAGGCCCAGGACTGGGCCCAGATGCTCTACCGGATGTATACCCACTGGGCCGAGCGTCACGGGTTTGCCTGCAAAGTCTTGGACTACCAAGATTGTGAAGAGGGAGGCATTAAGAGTGCCACCATTATGATCACTGGGGAGAACGCCTATGGCTATCTGCGCAGTGAGCACGGTGTCCACCGGCTGGTGCGGGTCTCTCCCTTTGACGCCCAGGCCCGGCGGCAGACCTCCTTCTCCGCTGTAGAGGTGATGCCTGAAATTCCCGACGATGTGGAGGTAGACATCCGGCCAGAGGACATTGAGATGCAGGTCTACCGCTCTTCCGGGGCCGGGGGACAGCACGTCAACAAGACCTCCTCAGCGGTGCGCCTCATCCACAAGCCCACTGGGGTGGTGGTCTCCTGCCAGACGGAACGCAGCCAGTTCCAAAACCGGGACAACTGTATGAAGATGCTCCGTTCCCGCCTGGTCCAGCTCAAGATGGAGGCCCACCTGGACAAGATCGCAGATATCAAAGGGGTCCAGCTCAAAATTGAGTGGGGTAGCCAGATCCGCTCCTATGTGTTTATGCCCTACCAGCTGGTCAAGGACAACCGGACCGCCTTTGAGACCAGTAATATTAACAATGTGATGGATGGTGACATTGACGGCTTTGTCAACGCCTACCTCAAGGCGGAGGCCACCGGGAAGTGGGCCGCTAAATAATACAGCGGCATCACTGTTTCTTCGACATCGTCCCCCCTTCCAAATTTGAAGAAAGTGCGCTGATCTTTTGTGTACTCTGTAAATGGGAAAGGGGGGAGTGGAAGGAACACGCTGTAAAACTACGTATTTTTCATAGCTGGACTGTTGCCGTTTGGGTATTTGAAAGCCGCTTGTATTAAGGAGTTTCCAGGTGCGTTCTGATTGTATATTTTGTACGCTGTTCGTTCCATAAAAGCTAGATATTCGCATTATAATTTGCGATTGATTAAGCAAATTACAGGGAGTATGATACAATGGAGTTTATAAAAAAGCTGCATAAAGATGTCGTGGATATCTTTATGCGGTTTTATCGCTGTACAAAGCGTGAACCCCGCTTCATCCAGATTTATACAGAGAATGATGGGAGTTCGTATAGCGGTACAGGGTCGTTGTTTGACCGTTGCATATCTCCTAATTTTTTAGATAGCTTGATAGGATTGCTGTATTTGCTTACCGTTTGTGTGCTTCTCTATACTTGACGCAAATATAAAATGTCATACTTCTTTTTCTAATTGCCATTGCCTATAGTATACTCATTTTAGATTTGACATATCTTGATGATATTCTTCTTGCAAAAAAAACAGACTACAAGGCTTAACCTTGTAGTCTGTTTCTGGTGGAGATAAGCGGGATCGAACCGCTGACCTCTTGAATGCCATTCAAGCGCTCTCCCAGCTGAGCTATACCCCCATATATTTGTACCACATTATTGAAAGAAAATCACCGTGCTTTAATTGCATCAACCATCTCTAAACTTAGGATGCCATTCTTTTTGGCTTTTCTGTTTCCCTCGTTTCAACAGATGCTATTCTAGCAGAAAAGACATCCATTGTCAACAGCTTTTTTAAAATTTTTTCCGAGGGACAGATGTCAGATTGAATATGAAATGTTGAAAAAAATGGATGTTTTTAAAAGGCAGTTCAACGTGTACCAAGAGATACAAATAGAGTTTGCAAGCAATCAAATAGATTTGTGCATTATATATAGTATTATAGCGGTATAAGGCGATACAAAATGAACAGATACTATAACATCAGCCGGCAGCATTCAGTTATGGAAATAACCGGCTGCCGAGCTTGATGGTGAAAGGATGAACTAGAATGCAGTATCCCTATCAGCTTCCGGCCCTGCCCTATGCGTATGAGGCGTTATCCCCAATGATCGGGGACCCGACCCTGCATGTACACCATGATAAGCATTTAAAGACCTATGTGGATAATTTAAACCAAGCGCTGTCTGACTGTTCTGCCTGCCAGGCCAAGCCGCTTGAGGAGCTGCTCCGGGATCTGGATCAGATTCCAGAGACGAAGCGCACTTCGATTCGCAACAACGGCGGTGGAGTTTACAATCATCTGCTCTACTTTGATTGTATGGCGCCAGCAGCTGGCGGACAGCCGAAAGGCTCCCTGTCAGCTGCACTGGATCGGGAGTTTGGCTCCTATGCCGCCTGGCAAGAGAAAATGAAGGAGGCTGCACTGGGGCAGTTTGGTTCTGGCTATGCCTGGCTGGTCTGCGATAGCAGTGGAACACTCTCGGTCGTAAAAACGGCCAATCAAGACTGCCCGCTCACAGGAGGGCTATGGCCCATACTGTGTGTGGATGTGTGGGAGCATGCTTATTATTTGGACTACCAAAACCGCCGGGCGGACTATTTAGATGCCTGGTTCAACTGTATTAACTGGGACTTTGTCCAGAAACGGTACGATCAAACAGGACTGTAACACAAAAAACACCGCAGTGGCCGTGGTTTCCACTGCGGTGTTCTTCTATAGCAGTTCTCAGGAGCAAATAGTGTTCTTACGTGTCTCCGCCCCCGGAAGGGGGGAGAGACAGCTTATTTATCCATAGGTACGATTCCAGGTGTGGCCCTCACGGCGGTTGGTGATATTGCCCCGCTGGCACAGCTCCTCTGCACAGCGCTGGACCTTGTGGTAGATCTCCTTCTCGTCCTGTACGGTAGTAATGACGCCATTTTCCATGACCATCCTACCGTCCACCATAGCGCCTACAATATTGGTCATAGAGGCGGAGTAGATCAGGGTAGAAACTGGATTGTGCATGGGGATTGCTTTGGGGCAGGTATAGGGGTCAAAGAGGACCAGGTCGGCCTTTTTACCCGCTTCCAGGGAGCCGATCTCCCGCTCCATACCCAGAGCCCGTGCTCCGTCAATGGTGGCCATTTCCAGGACCTTTTCAGCGGACATAGCCAGGGGATCCCGGGTGGCGACTTTATGCTGCAGGGCGGTAAACTTCATAAGTTCCACCATGTCCTGGGCATTGTTGGAGGCCGCACCATCTACGCCCAGAGAGACCGTCAGCCCATTGCGCAGCATTTTGGGGACATCGGCCACACCAGAAGATAAATACTGGTTAGAGCAGACATTGTGAGAGATCTTGATATCATACTGCTTTGCCATAGCGATATCTCTGTCTGTGAGGTAGCAGCAGTGAACCATCAGCACATTGGGCCCTACGATGCCAAGAGACTCCAAAACCTCCGCGTCCGGCTTACCGTGGAGCTCTTGCGCGGCGTTGCGGTCAAAGGGGGTCTCGGAGATATGGACAGTAAAGCCAGTGTGATACGTATTGGCTACCCGCCAGAGCATCTCCAAATTCTCCCGCGAGTTGGACCAGATAGCCGCCGGAGCCACCCAGACCTGAATCCGGCCATTTTCGGTATTGTGGTAGGCTTCAAAGAGCCGGTGCAGATCGGCCTCCACCACATCAGTGGGCTGCATGATGCCTGGATGAACCCCAAACTGGGCGCCGGTGTCCATACAGCCCCGACCTAAAATACCTCGGATCCCCAGCTCCCGAAACGCGTCTACTACGCCATCGCTGAGATGGTCGGTGGGGTGGGGATACATATAGTCCAGCATGGTGGTAATACCGCTGTGCAGGCCCTCCATACAGCCCAGCATAGCCCCCAGATAGCAGTCCTCCCGGCGCAGATTGGTAGCGGCAGGGAAGGTCATGGTCTCCAGCCAATCCTTGAGCACCATATCATCTCCCAATCCCTTCAGAAGGGTCTGGAAGAGGTGGTTATGGGTGTTGATAAAGCCTGGAAAGACTACCTTCCCCGATAAGTCGGTGACTTTGGCAGCCTCTGGATATTTGGCCTCTAATGCACTGCTGGGGCCAACCTCCACAATGCGGTTCCCCTGAATGGCGATAGCGCCCTGAAAAAAGACTTGGCGCTGTGCGTCTACTGTTACAATGATGCCGTTTTTCATCAGATGGTCTAACATAGATAACCGTACCTCCAAAGCAGTACCGGCGGGGGCTCGCCCCCTGTTCCCGTCCTCGTTCCTATGCGGCAAAGCGCCGCCGGTTGGATGGGATAAGGCCGGGAAGGAATCCCACCCTCCATGACCGCAGCTGCGGCGTGCGTTTATTATACCGCCAAGACCAGTTGTCCGCAAGAGGGAACCAGTATTTCGCATTTTTTGTTTTACAGGCGTACAACTGGACGAGAGACGGCAGCTACAGAGCAGCAGGATTTAAATGGATTGTCACATGCTTGATATCTGAAAAATGAGCCTCTAAATTATCATGGATACGTTCAGCAATCTCATGTGCTTCTCGAAGGGGGAGACTGCCGTCCACCTGGATCTCCAGATCAATATACGTCCTATTTCCAAACATTCTGGTGTGAAGCATATCTACCCGAACTACATCCTTCTGGGCAGCAATGTAGTCTGTCAAAGCCTTTTCGTAATCCTCTCCGCAGGAGGTATCTAACATTTTTACAATGGCATCCTTCAAAATATCGTAGGAGACCTTCAGGATAAACAGGCAGATCACCACACTGGCCACAGAATCCATCACAGGGAATCCAAGCATCGCGCCCGCGATTCCGATCATCGAGCCGACGGAGGAAAAGGCGTCTGACCTGTGGTGCCAGGCGTCCGCCATAAAGGCCGGGGAGTTCAAACGTTTAGCATAGTGCCTGGTATACCAGTACATAGCCTCCTTAGAGACAATGGATACAATCGCCGCTGCCAGGGCAATGGCGCTGGGGACAGCCAGAGTTTCGTAGCTGTCCGCAAAAATGCGTGCGATTCCTACTTTGCCAATCCCAACTCCGGTGGTCAAAAGGATCGCGCCAAGCAGCAGGGATGCGACACATTCAAAGCGCTCATGCCCATAGGGATGTGTTTGATCCGCAGCTTTCTTTGAGAGCCGGACGCCGAGAAACGCAATCAATGTTGCGAAGACATCGGAAAGGGAATGTACGGCATCTGATACCATCGCGCCCGAATTTCCTGCAACACCGGCAAAGAGCTTGAATGCCGAAAGAACCACATTTCCAATGATCCCTATCAATGAAATATGACGGATCATAGTGCCTTCGTCGATCTCTGATTTGGACACAGCTTTTACCGTCAAGTTCTCTTTGTTTGTTGTCATACAATCGTCCTCCTGTTCTGTATGAAGTAGAAGCAGTGATGATTCTTCTCAATACATTATATTGAGATAACCAATTCCAGTAATATATAAAAAACACATCTGTGGAACATACAACTGTCCCACAGATGTGTAAAATACGATCTGCTGCCACCCCATGGTGGCCCGGCGCTATGACCTCGAAAGTCATCGCCTGCTCAGTTTGTACTGTTGATCTTACATTCCGTAAAGAATATAATGCAGTGCAAAGAGTTTTCCAATTATACCGTATCTTATGCAAATTGTCAAGTGGAAATTTAAGGAATTGCAATGACGGGTGTAGGTGTTATAATGGATGAAACAGCAAAAGAGGGCATTATAATATTTTTAAAAAATATGCTCTAATCTGAATGAACATACCAATATTTCACTGCCCAGCACTTTTGACATCATACGCTCCAGAAACCGTCTGAACGAAAGTCTCTATTTTTCTGCTATCTTTTTTATCAAAGCTGATATATGAGTTAAGGTGACGGTGTCCACCTTCTTCATGTCTTCTATCAGCTCCGCAAGCTGTGCAGGATATGTGTCTCCCTCATCGAAAAACTGTTGAGGAGTAATTCCAAAATAGTCACAAATATAAAACAAGACCTGTAAGGAGGGCATCGACTTTTTGTTTTCAATTTGATTGATATAGCTGTTATTCTGTCCAAGGGACAAGGACATATCGCGGGCAGAAACACCTTTTTGTATGCGCAGATGTGCGATACGATTTTGTGTAAATTCTTCGTATGTCAAGCGACTCCCCACTTTTTTACATTATTTTATATCGTATAATACATAATATTACGATATTTTATCCCTTATATTTCTTGATATACGATATATAATCATGTATTATTGGAGATAATGCAATATTATATATATATTTTTAGAAGGTAAATAGCCATGGAAAGAGAAAAAGATCGAATCGAACCAGAAGATCTGCCCTTCGATTTTGAGGGGATAGATGATTACGGCGCTATCATCTACGCGGAAAAGGAGTGTCCAGGGGTATACTTTATTGCAATTGAACAAAACAACGAGCCTATGGGATTTGCAGAATACTATGTCATAACACCGGAAGCCCAGACCATTCCCAAGGAGGCCAGGTACTATGGACAGCGGCTCCAGGCGCGGCCTGATTTACTGCTGTACCGGTATGGGGAGGACACCAGCGGCTGGATGATCATTCGGTATGAAGTTTACAAATATTTGACGGCTCATGGAGAGACGCTGCCAGAGGGGGATTCTCTGTGTGAAGCGGCCTACTGCGGTATGGAGCTGCACCCGGAATACGTTGGGACGTTTCCCGTCCCGGCGGTAACGCCGCTAGGCAACACCACCCGGCACAAGCGCATTGACAACGGCATCTATTGGATTGAAACAGACCGGTGCAAGCAGGTCTTAGCGGTCTGTCAAATGAACAGACCATCCAGTCAAACGGACTAACGATCCTTTTTGACGATTTGAAGCATTGTGAAAGAGAGGCATCTCCCCAAAACATGATCGGATTCACCCCAGATGTCGGGACCGAATTTTTAAAATGGAAGGGGTAGAACAAATGGGAATTGCGGTTTTTCCCAGTGTGTAGGGGCTGCTGTCCTCAGCGGCCCCTAGCTGTCGAAAAAGTCTGCCGTAGGGCAGACTTTTTGGCGTAACTATGATAAAATAGAAAAATCACACAAATACAAGAATAAGGAAGTGGAAACAGCATGAATCTCCCCCATTGGCTTATCGCCCATTTTAGTCCCACAGGAACAACTGTCAAAACGGCAAAAACCATTGTGGAAGGCTCCGGCTGTCCGACTCGTGAGCTGGATCTATCAGATCCAGCGGTGTCCGGCACCGTGGGAGAGAATGAGATCCTGCTGGCCGCCGTTCCAGTATATGCCGGCAGAGTTCCCGCCGTGGCCCTGGAGCGGCTCTCAAGGCTCCAGGGGAGTGGTCAGTACGCCGTTGCTTTGGTCGTCTATGGAAATCGACACTATGATGACGCCTTACTAGAGCTGACAAATGCCCTGATACAAAACGGCTTCCAGGTTGTAGCCGCCGCCGCCACGGTTGCTGAACATTCTATTGTCCGCTCTATCGCCGCTGGCCGGCCCAATGAGGCAGACGAAAAAGCCGCCCGTGATTTCGGCGCCGCCGTCCTGCAAAAATGCTTACAACCCAACCGTGAGAAAAGCACGATTCAAGTACCGGGGCATATCCCCTATAAAAAGCCAGGCGGGGTTCCCGCTTACCCCAAAGGGGGAAAGGGCTGTATTCAGTGCGGCGTCTGCGCCAAGCACTGTCCCGTGGGCGCAATCCCATTGGACGCGCCGAACCGGACGCAAAAAGATCTGTGTATCCATTGTATGCGCTGTATTTCTATCTGTCCACAGCATGTACGGGCGATCTCTGCTCCAATATACTTAACCATAGAGACAATGCTGAAGCAGGTAGCGTCAAAGCCAAGAAAGCCAGAATTCTTTCTATAGCTGGTGGCAATGGCAAAAACAGCGAAGTCAGATCATCCTTTCTAAGATCTGGCTTCGCTGTTGTGCTTCTATCAGTTGGATATGCAGCTATGCGGTGATAGCCCGATATCTGGGGGCATTCAAGGTTTCCAACATATAGGCGTATGGGGAGAGATTGTTCCCTAAAACCATCTCAAAGAGCTTGGGGGTGCAACCGGAAATCAAAATAGCCCCCTGCTCGTTTTGGGTGACAGGCTGCTGAAGGGTACGGCTGGCCACATTCCAGAAAACTACCTGGGGGAGGGTGTAGCCTTTGGCGGCAAAGGCTCTGCGGGCGTAGTCAAAGTGGGTGACATCTGCCCCGTCGGTACAGCAGTCGAACTCCATATCGGAGATGAAGTACAGCGTCTGGGGCAGGTCGGCCTGCTTGAGGCGGTGCTTGACTGCCGTATGAAGCAGAAGCTCAAAGACGGCCTGAACGTTGGTATTGGATACCTCCTGGAAGCTGACGCAGTAGTTCACCTGCTCATAGAGGTCACGTCCTTTTACCTCCACCAGCTTGGGACGGTGGGAGAAGGTAATAAAATGACCTTTGAACGCGCCCGTGTTCCGCTGGGCAAAGTAGAGCCCCAGAGAGAGGGCCACCGCCGCAGGGAGCGGCCGGCCACCGCTACAGTACATCGAACCTGAGCCGTCCACTACAACCAGAGCGTTGCCGTCCCCAGCATAATTTGGAAGTGCGTTCCAGGTGGTGTCCAGAGCCAGCCGCTCCTCCTTTGAGGGGACATCCTCTGCGCTGTTCGGCAGCAGAGGGGTGATGATCTCATAGGGGTACAGCGTTCCCGTGTGGATGGTGGCCTTTCCGGCGCGGACCTGCTCCAGATAGCGCTGGTAACGGAGGCCGTCGTTCCGCAAAAATGCCTTGCGGTACTTGAGCATGGCCTTGGAGGGCTGCTTGGCGTAATCGAAGGTATAGTCCCGCTCTCGGAGCGCATTTTCTAAAAGGGCAATTTTCGCCCGGAGCTTGGACAGGGTCTTGCGGTATGCCGCATCGTTCATCCCCAGGCCGCGGGCCAGCTTCCTTGCGGTCCGGACAGTATCCCCATTGCTGGCGTTGACCGAGGGGAGCCACTTGGCCAGCAGGGAGACTGAGGCATTGGGATCGGCCAGAGCATCCAGGTCCCGGCGAAGCTGTCTTTTGATCAGGGCCAGAAGGTCGGCCTGGCAGGGGGTATGTAACAGGGTGAGCAGGTCGTCATATCTGCCGTACTCCGGGATATCCTCCAGATGCTTGATGACCGAGTCAGGGGCCAGAGTAGACAGGACGTTCAGGATGACACGAAAGGCCCGCCGCTCTCCCAGACCGCCCCGGACATCGCGGGCAAAAAAGGCGATTCTCAGGGCCAGATCCCGGTCCTCCGCCCAAGCACGGAGAAACCGATCTGCGATCTCCTGCTCTGGCGCGGCGCGCAGTGCGCCGATGGTGGAAAACAGGTCCAGGCAGTCACTCATGGTCGTAGCATAGGCCGCCGCGCCGTTTTCAGTATAGGCCCGCTGGGCCTCCTTCTTCAAAAATGCAAGCATGATGAGGACCTCCTTTGCCTGCAAGCATCATGAGCCAGCTTCTCTCCGGCGGTGAGAAACCAGCACAAGGCACAGTTCCGCATCCCGCAAACGCGGGAAGGGTGGAGTTGAACCACGGCCCCCGGAGGGGCTTCCATCTGGCTGCTGTATGTGCCTTTCGCAGTTTGTGTTCGGTTTACAAGGCGCCCTATGTGTGGGGATTCGAACCCCAACCGCACCTGGGAAGTTCCAGCAGGCACGGACGTACCAAAACGCACTCAGTTAGGTTGCGGTTGACGCCTTTTGTCAGCTTTTTTGTCCAGTACACCTCCTTCTCCCGCCCAAGGCGAGAGAGAAGGAGGTGCAATACAACGCACCAGAGTTACAAATACACGTGACAGGTGTAAGTAAGAAGGCTGCTGTCGGTGCGTTTCCTGCAAGGCGCAGCCGGGCTCCAAGCCGGCAAAGGTCGGAGATGGACTGCTGTTTGCGCCTTTCATAGCTGCAAGTATACACGGCGTTAAGCGGAAGTTCATGGCAAAAAAGTTGCGCACCCGGCGGGTTTGTCGTAAACTGTCAGGGAGAGGAGGTAAGACGATGGCCTACAGTGAACTGGTCAAACAGTTTGACCGGGTACGGGATTACATGCGTGATTTTCTCATTTTCGGCTTTAAAACACGGGATGATTTCTCCAGCAAGAGCACCCGGACCTATGACAACGAGCGGCGGCGCATTGAGAGCTGGCTGGGGGAGTCTCTGCGCTGGACCTACCGGCCTGACGGCAAGACGATGTTCCTGTCCATGGACGCTGCATTGCTGGAGCACAACCCCCTCTACCGGGCCTGGCAGTCCAAGAGCTTTACTGATAACGACATTGTCCTCCATTTTTTCCTCCTGGATCTGCTGTCCAGCGGTATCCCCCGCCATGCGGAGGAGATCACCGACCTGCTGGCAGTAGAGTACGGCCAGGTCTTTGAGCTGTCCACCGTCCGGCGCAAGCTGAAGGAGTACACGGCGCTGGGTCTGCTGGAGGGACATAGACAGGGACGGCGGCTGTGCTACACCCGCTCGTCCTGTACCTTGGATACGCTCTTTCCTGACCAGACCAATCTAGCGCCCCTCCTCCATTTCTTCGGTGAGACTGCCCCTCTGGCGGTAATTGGCAGCTTTTTGTATGGCCGTCTGGACCGGGAAAACACGCTCTTTCGATTTAAACACCACTTTATCGTTCACACGCTGGAGGACCAGATCCTCTTGACCTGTCTGGAGGCATTGCGGTGCCGCCAGCGGCTGGAGCTGGTCAATGTCAGCGGCCGGAATGGCCGGGAGCGTACTTGTGTTGTAGTCCCCATCAAGATATTGGTCAGCGTCCAGAGCGGGCGGCGCTACCTGGCGGCCCGCCGGCTCGATCAGCGGCGCTTTGCCACCTTCCGGCTGGATTACATCAAATCCGCCGTCCCCCGTCCAGCCCTGCCCGGCGATGAGGCGTACCGCAGTCAGGCCGAAGAGTGCCTCGCCCATACCTGGGGAACCGCCCTGACCAGCAGAGAACGGCTGGAGCGCATTACGATGAACATCGCTGTAGACGAGCTCCATGAGGGATATATCCTCCAGCGCCTCCGCCGGGAAGGGCGGGGCGGAACTGTGACCCAGATCAGGCCCGGCCTGTGGCAGTACACACACCAGGTCTATGACTCCGGCGAGATGATGAGCTGGGTCAAAACATTCATTGGCCGTATTGTCTCTCTGGAGGGGGATAATCAGGCTGTTATCCGCCGCTTTTACCAGGATATCCAGCGTATGACGGCCCTGTATGGAGGGACTTAAATGGAACTTTTTTCCGAACTCTACGGCTGTTATTATGAAGTGGTGGCCCAGATCCTCCGGGCCGCTCCGTTAAGCCGCAGGCAGGCGGAAGAATTGGCCGTCCGCTGGGGCTATGGAGAGAGTGTTTTACAGCTTATCCCCAAGCTGCTAAATCACTGGCCCCTGCTGGAGGAGCGGGAGGGACTGCTCTGCAGCAAGCTGGCCCATTCTCCTGCCCTACCTGTCACCGCCCTGGAGCAGGCCTGGCTGAAAGCCCTGCTGGAGGACCCGCGTATCCGGCTCTTTCTCACCGATTCCCAGATCGCCCACCTGGCCCAGGCGTTGGCGGAGGTGGAGCCCCTCTTCCGCCCCTCTGATTTGCGCTTCTTTGACCGCTATCTGGACGGAGACAACTATGCCGATCCAGCCTACCGCCGGCGGTTTCAAACCATTTTGGAGGGGATACAGCAGAAATCCTTTCTATCCATCGCCTATCTGTCTCCCAAAGGACGCACCCGCAGGGACTGCTATCTCCCCCTGCGCCTGGAGTACTCCGCAAAAGATGACAAATTCCGCCTGTATGCCGCTAAGGTTTGGCACGGGACCTTGCAGGGTTATCCCGTCCTCAACCTGGGCCGGATCCAACTCGTCACCCCCGCGCGGGAACGGCTGGATGGCCCTTTGGACATTGACTCCCGATCCCGGCGCTGTGACCAGCCCATCGTCCTGCGCGTCACCAGTGAGCGCAACGGTATCGAGCGGTTTATGGTGGAGTTCTCCTCCTACGAAAAACAGAGCGAGTATGATGCACAGACAAAGACCTGTCTGGTGCATCTTTGGTATCAAAAAGACGATGAAACTGAAGTGCTCATCCGTCTGCTGGGGTTTGGCCCAGTCCTTCAGATATTAGGACCAGAGCCCTTTGCAGCCCAGATTCGGGCACGGGTCCTGCGCCAGCAGGCGCTTCTTGTCTCAGCACAAGCAGAGCGTCCGGCAGGCGCGCAGCAGCAGTAAACGCGGGGAATCCTGCTTGCAGATTTGAATGCCTGCCAGCTAATCATTTGAAAAATCAGTTGAAACTGCCCATATTTGTTATGATTTAGCAGCGGATAAACCCGCATAGAAAAAGGCACAGTGGCAAAGCTATGTTCGGATTCCCAATCCACCAAAACACAAGAGACAAGGAGATGTTTCACATGTCTAGTTCTAACAATTCCAACCAGCCTGTCGTCCCCAGCGCCCGCGCGGCTCTGGATCAGTTTAAGATGGAGGCCGCCCAGGAGGTTGGCGTCAACCTGAAGCAGGGCTACAACGGCGACCTGACCAGCCGTGAGGCCGGCTCTGTGGGCGGCCAGATGGTCAAGAAGATGATTGAAGCCTACGAGAACGGCATGAAGTAACGTTCCCGTTTTCAGCGGAAACCATGCGGGGGAGGGCAAATTTGCCCTCCCCCGCTGTTCTGTTAGAGCTCGGATTAATCTGGATAATTAAGAAAGATTCAGGATGCCGCAGTTTTGCTTTAGGGTGAGAATTCGCAAAACGCTCTCATCCAGGCGGGCCTGGGAGATGGTACCAGATTCCACCGCCTGCGTGAGGGCCTCCACAGCAGCGGGCAGATTGGCGGGGCACAGGAGAATATCCACCCCGGCACTGACCGCCTGGACGGCGATCTGGGCGCTGGTATAGTGGTCCGTCATGGCCTGCATTTGGAGCCCGTCGGTCATGACTACCCCCTGAAATCCCAGCTCCTCCCGGAGAAGCTGGGTGACAATGGTGTAAGAGAAGGGCGCGGGGGTGTCATCCAAGTCGGAGACAATCAGATGACCGATCATCACTGCATCAGCGCCGGCCTGAATTCCGGCGGAGAAGGGGAGCAGCTCTTCAGCCCTCAGTTCCTCAACGGTCCGTGTCACATAGGCCGAGCCATAATGGGAGTCGGCAGAGGTATTTCCATGGCCGGGAAAGTGCTTGAGAACGGCGGCCACTCCTCCGGCGTGGAATCCCTCAACTGCGGCGGCTACCAGCTGGGCGGCCTGCTGGAACTCATTGCTGTAGGCCCGATCTCCAATGACGGTATTGTCCGGGTTGGACCAGACATCGGCCACAGGGGCCAGGTCCATATTAAACCCACAGGCGTGGAGATCCGCGGCAATGGTGGCGGCATTTTGCCGGGCGGTATCCGTTCCTTGATCCTTGTAATCCAGCATGGGTCCCACCCAGGTAGTGCCAATGGTGGCCATCAGCCGGTTCACCCGTCCGCCCTCCTCGTCACAGGTGAGCAGAAGGGGAATCCTAGCATAGGACTGTACACCGGCCAGCATATTGGAGACCTGGTCCTGACTCTGGAGGTTCTTTCGGTCGTAGAGAAATCCTCCGACAGGATACTGCTCCAGGGCTGCGCGGGTAGTCTCACCAGCGGCCACGACCGTTGAGACATGGGTAATCGCCTCAGGTGAGACAATAAAGAGCTGGCATACCTTCTCGTGGAGGGTCATCCCATCCAGGAGGGTCTCCAGCGCTGTCTCCTCTTGGACCGCTGGTGTAGGCTCCGCAGAAGGAATCCCCTCCGGCAGCGCTGTCGTAGGCGAGGGGGGCAGTGTTGAGGAGACAGGAGCGGCGTGGGAGACCGCAGGGGTCTGGGCAGGGACAGCGGCGGAGTGATAGGCTGAACGGAGAATCCATACAGCTGCTACGGCCAGCGCCGTCAGCATCACCGCCAGCAGGACAGCTCCAACGGGGATGGGCCGTTTTTTCTGGTTCATAGATTGTGTTTCACCTCATCATTTCGAACAGACTCTAGAACTCTCCATCCCGCATCTGATCCAGAAGGGCCTGCAGCTGATCACCATAGGTATCGCCCAGACGGGCGTGGGGCGCATCATCTGGGTGGAGCATGGACCACACTGCGTCGGCCTGCTCCTTCAAGCGCCCTTCCTGTACCAAAACGAGAAGGGAAGCGGCATTCTCTGCATCATGAACCGCCCGGTGGGCTTCGCCGTCAAACCGGTAGTTGGCCGAACCCACGGCGTTTTTTAACGAGAGGGGCTGGCGGCCCGACAGGCCGATCAGCCGGGTATAGACCGCCTGAAAATCCATCCAGCGCTGGTTGAGCTGCCAGGGCAGGGGGATCTCCTTGAGCCAGCTCTCATCCCAGAGCTGGTGGGGGTCACTCATGCTCCAGGAGTAGATCCTGGCCCGTCCCTCACCGATCCACTGGGCAAATTGTTCCATCGCCACTTCAAACCCCGGCGCTTGTGCGACTGCCTGGTCGGTAATACCCGTCAAGCTGGTAATTCTAGGCGAGATCCCGCCGTACTGGGGCTTGACATATTGGGCGTAGCGGTCCGTAATTTGATAGTCCTGATCCAGCTTCACCGCCCCGATCTCGATGATCTCATTGCGGCAGATCCGCCGCTCC
Source organism: Oscillospiraceae bacterium (assembly GCA_022792555.1). Taxonomy (GTDB): domain Bacteria; phylum Bacillota; class Clostridia; order Oscillospirales; family Oscillospiraceae; genus JAAWBF01. The sequence continues at coordinate 5,398 of JAAWBF010000139.1, read as the reverse complement.
GCCTGGAACTCCCGTGGAATTGGGTTCATCTCAAAGTCTAAAAAAATATGTGCATCGTACAAAACAGCCACCGCTTTTCCTGCCGCAGCTAAATCTGCGGCCATTTCCATAGAATAGAACTATTTTACTACAAAGTACGAGCCAGCGCCACCCTCTTTCCATTTCTCTAAATACACGCTCCCCCAGCGGGTCAGTGAGGACACCGGTCTCTACAAAAATACTGCCTGCGCAGGGACCGCTGTCCAAATCGGCCCCGTACTGCCCACGGTTCAGCTGGATAGAAGTTTATGAGATGGGCGGCGGAGCGGCTTCAACGCGCCGTTGCCCTCCCGCAAATTAACCGCTATAATAGAGCCGCACCCCTCCCACGGGAGAAGCCGGAGCGTGTCCGCAGCGAAGCTTTATTTGCGTGTTTTTTTCGTTCCTGGCGAGGGAAACACAGAGAAAAACTCTGTGCTTGGGACACGCCCAGAAGTTGAGAGGAGCGAAGCACCTATGTCAAAAAAAAGTGCCCGCAATACCCGCGGGAGGATCGTCAGCGCGGCCTGGCAGCTCTTCTACGAGCAGGGCTACGAGCACACCACAGTAGAGGAGATCATCGAGCTCTCCGCCACCTCAAAGGGCTCCTTCTACCACTATTTTGACGGAAAGGACGCGCTTTTGAGCACCCTGAGCGATCTGTTCGATGAGAAATACGAGTCGCTCCAATCCTCGATGCCCCCCGGCATGACCGCTATGGAGCAGCTGTTGTATCTCAACCGGGCGTTATTTACCATGATTGAAGACAGCGTTCCCATCGACCTGCTCTCCCGGCTGCTCTCCACCCAGCTTGTAACCAGCGGAGAAAAGCACCTGCTGGACCACAAGCGCATCTATTACCGGCTGCTGCGGCGCATCTTCTCCGCCGGGCAGGAGGCTGGCACCCTGTCTAACCGCCGGAGCGTCAACGAGATGGTCAAGCTTTATGCGCTGTGTGAGCGGGCTTTGATGTATGACTGGTGTCTCTGCGGCGGGGAGTACTCCCTGCGGGATTATGCTGCACAGCTCCTCCCCACCTTTTTGAGCGGGTGCCTGCCTGATCCTCCGGCGGAAAACCGTTCATAATGGGGAAACCAGCTGATATTTTATGTTTAACACAAACTAGCAAGAATTCCCCCTCCTCTATAGGTGGTGGGAGTATGCCACTACTTATAGCATTGTAACCTTAAAAATCGTATAGATTATAGTCTATACTCAGATTCTCAAAAAAGCCTCGCAGAGTTCGCGCATGTAGTCGGGCTACAGCTTGACTCGAAAAAGTGCTTGCCACTTTTTCAATACACTCCGTATAGACTACAGTCTATACTTTGTTCTGTATTGCGTTCTGGTCTATGTCGTAGTATGATAATCCCATGTCTCTTTTCTCCAGTGCTCTTTTTTCTTGTTGCGGAGGAATATATTGGGAGGGAAAACCATGACTACAGCACAGATCTGTATTATCGCAGCCATTCTTATCTATCTTACCGGCATGATTCTAGTGGGCGTCTTCTTCAGCCGCAAGGGCAGCGGAGCGTCCTCGACGGAGTTCTATTTGGGCGGCCGGAAGCTGGGACCCCTTGTCACCGCTATGAGCGCCGAGGCCTCCGACATGAGCAGCTACCTGCTCATGGGCCTGCCCGGCCTAGCCTATATCAGCGGCATTGCCGAGGTGGGCTGGACAGCCATTGGCCTGGCCGCCGGCACTTACCTCAACTGGCTCATTGTGGCCCGGCGCCTGCGGCGCTACTCCGCCGGTCTGGGGGCCATCACTGTCCCTGACTTCTTCTCCCGGCGCTATCAGGACAACCGTCATCTGCTCTCCTGCCTGGCGGCGGTTATTATCCTGATCTTCTTCATCCCCTACACCGCCTCCGGCTTTAAGGCGGTTGGTACCCTGTTTAATAGCCTGTTTGGGGTAGACTATCACGCGGCCATGATTGTAGGGGCCATTGTCATCATCGGGTATACCGTGCTGGGCGGCTTCCTGGCCGTCTCCACCACCGACCTGATTCAAAGCATCGTCATGTCCATTGCCCTGCTGGTGATTGTCATCTTCGGCATTCAGCAGGCCGGCGGCTGGGATGTGGTGACGGCGAACGCCGCCAGCCTACCCGGCTACCTCAACCTCACCCAGGGCTATAACATGGCCGCCGGACAGGCCGGATCCTATGGCGGGCTGAGTATTATTTCCACCCTGGCCTGGGGCTTGGGCTACTTCGGAATGCCACACATCCTCCTGCGCTTTATGGCCATTCAGGAGGAGGAAAAGCTCAACCTCTCCCGCCGTATCGCCTCTATCTGGGTGGTGATTTCCATGCTGATTGCCATTCTGATTGGGATCGTCGGCTACAGTGTGTCGGTGGCCGGCCATATCCCCATGCTCACCACCAGCGCCGACTCCGAGACCATCATCATCCAGCTCTCCACCCTGTTGAGCAGCTTTGGACCCGTTCTAGCTCTGGTAGCAGGTATCGTCCTGGCGGGTATTCTGGCCAGTACCATGTCTACCGCCGACTCTCAGCTCCTCACCGCCTCCTCCAGTGTCTCCCAGGACCTGCTCCAGGACTTTCTCCATATCAAGATGAACCCTAAGACCTCCATGCTAGCCGCCCGCGGAACTGTTATCGCCATCGCTATCATCGGAATCGTTCTGGCCTGGGACCCCCAGAGCTCTGTCTTTACCATCGTCTCCTTTGCCTGGGCTGGGTTTGGCGCGGCCTTTGGCCCGGTCATGCTCTTCGCCTTGTTCTGGAAGCGGAGTAACCGCGCCGGCGCGCTGGCCGGTATGGCCGCCGGAGCCGCTATGGTCTTTATCTGGAAGTACCTGGTCCGTCCGATGGGCGGTGCGTGGGATATTTACGAGCTGCTCCCCGCTTTCCTGGTGGGCAGTCTTGCTATCATTGTAGTCTCCCTGGCTACCGCGCCTCCGTCCAAGGAGATCTGCGACCAGTTCGACAAGGTCCAGAAGCATTAAACCTAAGAAATCTCCTGTTCCCCCGCCCTATGGGCGGGGGAATTTTATTGCATTTTTATACAGCTGTGTCTGGTCTGAACGAAAAAATTGTTGTCTCATCTACGGCGCGGTTGGAATAAGATAGTCCAGTCACCTTGTAAGGGAGGAAAAGGCCGTGAGACAACAATTAAATTTTTGGGTGATCGGCGGCGACCTGCGCCAGGCAAAAATGGCGGAGCTGCTGGAAGAGGACGGACATACGGTACATACTTTTGCGCTAGACCGGCTGCATGATCTGTCCGAGGGGGTGCAGACCGAGACTGAACTAGCCGGGGCTGTGCTGGCCGACTGTGTTGTACTGCCCCTGCCGGCAGCAGGGGAGGGCGGCCTGCTCAATGCCCCGCTGGCCGAGTCGTCCCACCCGCTTAGCCAGATACTGGATGCCCTGAGGCCCGGCCAGGTCATCTGCGCCGGACGGGTGACAGCCCCGCTGCAGGCCCTGGCCGAAGCGCGGGGGCTGACCTTATACGACTACTTTGCGCGGGAGGAGCTGGCAGTGGCCAACGCAGTTCCCACCGCTGAGGGGGCCATTCAGATCGCCCTGGAGGAGCTGCCCATCACCCTCCACGGGGCCAGAGTGCTGGTCATCGGCTACGGGCGGCTTGGAAAGCTGCTTGCCCACCGGCTCTCGGCGCTTGGAGCGAGGGTGAGTGTCGCGGCCCGGCGCTGTGCTGATTTAGCCTGGATCGAAGCCTATGGCTACGGCGTAGAGCACAGCGAACAGCTCAAGGGCTGGCTGTGCAGCTATGATCTGGTGATCAATACGGTACCCGTGGAACTTCTGGACGAGACCGCCCTGGCTGACCTGCACCCCGGCTGTCTGGTCATTGATCTGGCCTCCAAGCCGGGGGGGGTGGACTTTGAAGCGGCCCGGCGGCTGGGGGTCAAGGCCATCTGGGCGCTCTCCCTGCCAGGCAAGGTGGCCCCGGTAACAGCTGGAAAGAGTATTAAAACAACAATCTACAATATTTGGAATGAATTGGGAGATTCGCTATGAAGCATGTAAACGTAGGCTTCGCATTCTGCGGGTCCTTTTGTACCTTATCTAACGCTATGGAGGCCTTAGAGCGGGTAGCCAGTCAGTATGGGGATGTCACCCCCATTGTCTCGGAGCGCACCGCTGCTACCGATACCCGCTTTGGTAATGCCCATGATTTTATGCGGGAGATGGAGCGCATCTGTGACCGCCGGGTCATCGACTCGGTCAAAAAGGCCGAGCCGCTGGGGCCAAAAAAACTTTTGGATATTATGGTCATCTGCCCCTGTACAGGGAATACCCTGGCCAAGCTGGCCGCCGGTGTCACGGATTCCTCTGTGACGATGGCGGCCAAGGCGCATCTGCGCAATGGCAGGCCGCTGGTCCTTGCCATTTCCACCAACGACGCCCTGGCCGGATCGGCAAAGAACATCGGTGAACTGATGGCCCGCAAGCAGATCTACTTTGTCCCCTTCCGTCAGGATGACCCGGTCAAAAAACCAACCTCGGCTGTGGCCGACTTCTCTCTGGTGCCCGATACCATCGCCGCCGCGCTCCAGGGCGAACAGCTCCAACCGGTACTTCTGGGACCGGTATAACAGACTTAATTACGCTACAGTTGAAAAGGCCCGGATTCTTATGGTAAGAATCCGGGCCCCAGCGTGTCGAAAAAGAGCAAGCACTTTTTCGACACACTGAGGGGCGACCGAAGGCCGCCCCTACACATTATGGGGTGAAAAATTGCAATTCCCATTTGTTCTATCGCTTCCATTTTAAAAATTCGGTCCCGGCATCTGGGGTGAATGCGATCATGTTTTGGGGAGATGCCTCTCTTTCACAATGCTTCAAATCGTCAAAAAGGATCGTTAGTCCGTTTGACTGGATGGTATGTTCATTCATATTATAGCTGGCGGCATACTCCGTGAAACTGAGCCAGAGCACATTCATCAGCGCCGCCCTGTCAATCACAGCGCTCCACCTGCGCGCTGTCATCAGCTCAAACAGAGGAATCGCATAGATTTCTTTGGGGAAGAATAAGTACTGCACGATGGGATGTTTCGCTTTCTGGTTCGAGTCAACGTCCAGCTCCAGCTCCCTTGCGACTGTTGAAAGCTCCTCGCAGAACAGCTGACAGACCGCTAAGACCTGTTTGCACCGGTCTGTTTCAATCCAATAGATGCCGTTGTCAATGCGCTTGTGCCGGGTGGTGTTGCCCAGCGGCGTTACCGCCGGGACGGGAAACGTCCCAAAGTATTCCGGGTGCAGCTCCATACCGCAGTAGGCCGCTTCACACAGAGAATCCCCCTCTGGCAGCGTCTCTCCATGAGCCGTCAAATATTTGTAAACTTCATACCGAATGATCATCCAGCCGCTGGTGTCCTCCCCATACC
>JAAWBF010000138.1 GCA_022792555.1 Oscillospiraceae bacterium | reverse complement strand
GCGCAGTCAGGACAGCACAGCGGGTCAGCCGGGCGGTGGTCAAGGGATCCTCTCCTTTCGCATCGGTTTAAAATCTGGTCAATTCATACTACATCAGACACGGAACTTTTCAGCCGGTCACAGCGTCAATCTGCTCGGAAGTCCCCTCCCCCCACAAGGAGACATACAAATGGTTGGGCAGGCAGATGATCTGCTGGCCCGGACGGCTGGCCCAGCCGATGTGGACACAGTCGGTCCCAGGACAGCTGCTCTCCGCGATTCGGATTCGTCCGGGTTCAAGCTCAATGGACAGCGGATAGGGGCACTGATCCAGCCGGAGACGTTCAGACTGTGTCACCTTAGAGAGATCATATTGGGCCACTGTCTCCCCCTCCCAAATCACCGTGGCGGTCAGCCGCTGGCCGGAGACGGGACGGAGCACCAGAAAAAGCGCCCCAGCTGCGACCAGGACCAGCAGAATCAGCAGTCCATCTCCCCAGGTGGGGCGGCTGCGGTCAGCGATGGAGGATCTCATATTGATAGCCATTGCGTTCCCCCCGGAAGTCCCATCCTTCCTCCAGCCCCTGGGTGATCAATACTGTCTTGTCCGCTTGGACTAAAACCATCTCAAAATCTCCGTGTGCCCGCCAAAACGCCTCCGCCCGCTCCGTCCCCATGACAAACAGGGCGGTAGACAAGGCATCATTTCGGGCGGCATCGCTGGAGATAACTGTCACCGAGAGCAGGCCGCTGTCGGCAGTCAGGCCGGTGGTCGGGTCTATAATATGGTAGTAGCGTCTGCCGTCCTGCTCAAAGTAGCGCTCATAGCCCCCTGAGGTGGAAGCGGTAACATCCTGGAGAGGGAGAATCCCCAGATACGCTTCCCCGTCCAGCGGATCCCGGACCGCCACCCGCCAGGGATCGCCGCTGTAATTCCGGCCCATCGCCGTGACATTTCCTCCCAGGACGATCAGCGCATCCTCCACGCCGTAGGAGCGCAGCAGGGCCTCCACCCGCCCGGCGGTGTAGCCCTTGGCAATAGCGCCTAAATCCACCGCCATCCCCGGCTTGGCCAGCTGGACAGTGGAGCCCCCTTCCTCCAAGCGGAGCTGTTCCCCGTCAACTAGGGGGAGCAGGCGGGCCAGCTCCTCTTGGCTTGGCACCCGGTAGTTCTTGGAGACAAAGCCCCAAGCGTCCATAATGGGAGCAACGGTGATGTCAAAAGCCCCGTCCACCTCCCTGGCATATTCCTGGGCCAGCGAGAGCACGCTGTATACATCTGGGTCAACCGCCACCGGACTGCCGTCTCCCGCATGGCGGTTGAGCGCCGTGATCTGGCTGTCAGATCGGGTGCGGGATAACAGCCCCTCCAGACGGCTGATCTCAGCCTGGGCCGCGTCGACGGCCTCCTCCTGGTGCTCGCCATAGACTGTGAGCTGCATCATGGTATCCATGGCGAACAGAGTCCGTACCGCGCCTACATCACCAACGCTGGGAGCGCCGCAGCCCGATAAAATCATTAAAAATCCTGCACAGAGGAAAGAAATACACCGTTTCATGACATACTCCTAGAGAGGAAATGAACGCCGACCCTGGGCGGACAAAAAACGGATGACCGGTTTTTCTTATTGTATCATACCCGAATCCTGGTGAAAAGTCACAATCTTCTTTTTATACCGGAGAGTATCCTAGATAAGGGGAGAAAAACGGGGTTTTTCTTGTTGCAAAGCGGCGTACTTTCTGGTAGAATATATGAGATTGATAATCGGGCGGCGTAGCCAAACGTCCGCATATTTTTTCAACTTTGTTTACAATATCAGGATGGTCCGCCGCGTTCCAGGCCACACTAGTGCGGGGGTAGCGCTTTCCCGGAGGCGCGGGCCAAAAATTTGATTACGCAAATACAGGAGATGGATTCATGGACAAGAGAGAAAGAGCGGAGCGGGCAAAACAAGAGGACCTTATCCTCAACAAGATCCTCCTTTGGATTGTCGGAGCCGTTGTTTTAGAGGCGCTGCTTCTGTTGCTCAACCAATTTTACAACCACTACACCATTGCACAGCTCTCCATCGCTGTGGCTCTGCGCACCGCTCTGCCCATTTTGGCTCTGCTCTTTGCCGCCGGCTGCGCCGCCTGCATTGCCTGGACCATCCAGAGCCGGAAAAAGGGCAAGCAGGTCAACTTTCCCATCGCCCTGGCGATCTTCTGTGCCGCCCTGGCCCTCTGCTGTCTGATTACCTGGCTGTTCCCAACCGGTATCCGCGTCCTCTATGTGGCTGTGCCGGTGGTGACGGTGCTGGCCATGATCTACTACCTCTACCAGCATGAGTTCTTTGCAATCTCTACCCTGTGCGCCGCTGGCCTGGCTGGGTTGTGGCTCATTCAAAACCGTGACGGGCATGAGGCGCTAGTCTACACCTGTCTGGTGCTCCTGGCCGTGCTTCTGGTGGCCTGTGCGGTCCTGGCCTGGACCCTCCAGACCCATCAAGGCACCTGGAAAAAGCGCCAGCTTCTCCCCGCAAACGCCAACTATGTGATGCTCTATATCACCTGCGGCCTGGTAGCCGCGGTTCTGGCCGGTGCAGTTGCGCTGGGCGCACTGATGGTCCTCTACGCTGTTCTGGTAGCCTGGCTGCTGGTCATGGCAGTTTATTACACAGTGAAGCTGATGTAAGTGTAATCCTCCATCTAAGTAAGACTCCCCCCTGATATAGAGCACTATATCAGAGGGGAGCCTTTTTTGTCTATACGGGTTTCGCTATTCCCGCACTACATATTCATAAAGCTCAAAGGCGCCAATCGCCTTGCACACACTGCATACATCAGGCCGCTCTGAGAAAACGGCTCCACAGAACGTACAGCGATAGCCCTGCTGTACCTTTGGTTTGCTGGCAGCTGGAGCGGTCTCTTTCTGTCCAGCTGCCAGCTCCAGCAGCAGGGTCATAAACTGCCGCTCATGGTCGCGCTCAATGGCGGCCACCTGCTCAAACATCACAGCCACCTCTCCGAACCCCTCTTCCCTTGCCTGGGCGGCAAAGCTGGGGTACATCTGGTGCCACTCCTCCAGCTCACCGGCCGCCGCGTCCCGCAGATTCTCCTGTACATTCTCCCGCGGACCATAGAGCTGTTCAAACCAGAAGCGGGCATGGTGCATTTCATTGGTCGCCATGCGCTCCAAACTGTCTGCAATCTTGGGATAGCCCGCTTTTCGGGCCGCAGCGGCGTAATAGGTATATTTGTTTCTGGCCATGGATTCCCCGGCCAGTGCCGCTCTCAGGTTGGCCTCTGTCTTACTTCCTTTCAAGTCCAAAGCGTACTGCTCCTCTCCTATTTTGCGCTATTATATGGATGC
>JAAWBF010000137.1 GCA_022792555.1 Oscillospiraceae bacterium | reverse complement strand
GTTCTCTGAGGAGATCATCCTGTGGTGCTCCTGGGAGTTTAAATATGTAGAGCTGGACGACGCCTACTCCACCGGCTCCTCCATCATGCCCCAGAAGAAAAACCCGGACGTGGCCGAGCTGGTCCGGGGAAAGACGGGCCGGGTATACGGCTCCCTCATCACCCTGCTCACCGTCATGAAGGGCCTCCCCCTGGCCTATAACAAGGACATGCAGGAGGACAAGGAGCCCGTCTTTGACGCCCTGGACACGGTGGAGATGTGTCTGCCTGTCTTTGCCGCCATGCTGGACACCCTCACGGTGAAGGAGAAAAACATGAGAAACGCGGCCTCCGGCGGCTTCATCAACGCCACCGACTGCGCCGACTATCTGGTTAAGAAGGGGATGCCCTTCCGGGAGGCCTATATGATCGTGGGCCGCTTGGTCAACCAGTGCATCAAGGCGGGGGAGACCTTGGATACCATGCCGCTGAAGGATTTCCGGGCGGTCTCTCCCGTGTTTGACACCGATGTCTATCAGGCCCTGGAGCTGAACACCTGCGTCAACGGGCGCAAGGTCTATGGCGGACCCGCCCGGGAGGCGGTCGAGCAGCAGATCGCCGCCATTGAGGACTTTCTGAAGGAGCGGATCTGAAATGAAAAAGCCCCTTGTCTATATCGATGGCCAGGAGGGGACCACCGGCCTGCAAATCTACGACCGCCTGGGGAAGCGGGAGGATATCACCCTCCTGCAAATCGACCCGGAAAAGCGGAAAGACGTGGAGGAGCGCCGGCGCCTTTTGAACGCCGCCGATCTGGTCTTTCTCTGCCTGCCGGACGCCGCGGCCCGTGAGGCGGTGGCCCTGATTGACAATCCCGACACGCGGGTCATCGACGCCTCCACCGCCCACCGGACCGCCCCCGGCTGGGTGTACGGCTTCCCGGAGCTCCGCGGACAGCGGGAGGGGATCAAAACCGCCCGCTTTGTGGCCAACCCCGGCTGTTACGCCACCGGGTTCATCAGCATTGTCCGCCCCTTGGTGGATCTGGGCCTGCTGGACAAAAGCGCGCGGCTGTCCTGCTTCTCTCTGAGCGGCTACTCCGGCGGGGGAAAGAAGCTGATCGCCCAGTATGAACGGGACAACCGGCCTCCGGCCTTGTCCAGCCCCGCCCTCTATGGTATGCTGCAAAACCACAAGCACCTGCCCGAAATGCAGAAGCTCTGCGGGCTCGACTGCCCGCCGGTGTTCACCCCCATTGTAGACGACTACTACAAGGGGATGGCCGCCACCGTCCCCCTGCATATGGACCAGCTCCAGAGGGTATCTACCTTGCATCAGGTGTGGCAGGCGCTGTCCAGCTACTACAACAGAGGAAAGGGTGTGGTCCAGGTAGAGGGGGACCCCGCCGATCCAGAGACAGGGATCGACTCCGGTTTCAAGATCTACGCCAATCAGTGGCGGGGAAAGGATACCCTCTCTCTCCTGATAGCCGGGAACAACCAGCAATTTACCATAACCGCCCTCTTTGACAATCTGGGCAAGGGGGCCAGCGGCGCGGCGGTGCAGAATATGAATTTAATGCTGGGCTTCCCAGAGCCGGAGGGACTGTCGCTGTAAAGGCCGCTCTCGCCGGTTGGGAGCAGAAAAAGAAAAGGCAAGGAAGGATGCACGATGAAACAGATTCAAGGCGGCGTAACCGCCCCCAAGGGCTTTACCGCAGGCGGCGTGCGCTGCGGTGTGAAGCAGAGCAAGGGGGAGGGCAACCAGCCGTTACTGGCCAATATGTCAGTGGCCGATTATTTGTCAGGGAAAAAAGATCTGGCCCTCATCCTCTCGGAGCGGGAGTGCAACGCGGCGGCCACCTATACCATGAACCGAGTCAAGGCGGCCCCGCTCTACGTCACCATGGAGCATCTGGAGGACGGCACCGCCTGGGGGATCATCGCCAATTCAGGCAATGCCAACGCCTGCGCGCCCCAGAGCCATGAGAATGCCGAGGCGATGTGCGAATTTGCCGCCGCCGCTACTGGTCACAAGGCGGGGGATTTTGTGGTGGCCTCCACTGGGGTCATTGGGCAGACCTTAAACATTGCCGCCATTGAAAAGGGGGTCCCAGTGCTGGCTGAACAGCTCTCCAGCAACGGCTCAGACGCGGCGGCCAACGCCATTATGACCACCGACACCGAGAAAAAGGAGATTGCGGTGACCTTCACCCTGGGTGGCAAGCCTGTCACCATTGGGGCCATTGCCAAGGGCTCTGGGATGATCCACCCCAATATGGGGACCATGCTCTGCTTTATCACCACCGACTGTGCTATCACCCACGAGCTGCTGGAGCAGACCCTCCATGAGATTGTCCCCCGGACCTTCAACCGGGTCACGGTGGACGGGGATACCTCCACCAACGACATGTGTGTGATCCTGGCCAACGGCATGGCGGAAAATCCCCTGGTGGAGTGGAAGGACGACAGCTATACCGTCTTTTCCAAGGCCCTGCATCAGGTGTGCGAGCATCTGGCCCGGTGCATCGCCGGGGACGGCGAAGGGGCCTCCCGGCTTGTGACCTGCAAGGTCCATGAGGCCCGCAGTGAGGAGAGCGCCGAGCGGCTGGCCAAGGCGGTGGTAGGCTCCCCGCTGGTCAAGGCCGCCATGTTCGGGGCGGACGCCAATTGGGGCCGGGTGCTGTGTGCCATGGGGTACTCCAAGGCCCCCTTCCGGCCCGAGTATGTAGATGTCAAATTCCAGTCCGACGTGGGAGAGATTCTGGTCTGTCAGGCTGGGGCCGGTGTGGACTTCGACGAGGATTACGCCAAGAGCATCCTCAGCCAGGACGAGGTGAGCATTGACATCTGCCTCCACGAGGGGAACCAGGAGGCCACCTGCTGGGGCTGTGATCTGACCTACGACTATGTGAAAATCAACGGTGATTATAGAACCTAACCCCTTCCGGTTGTAGGGGCGGCCTATGGCCGCCCACCTACCGGGACTGCCGAAACTGCGGGCGGCCTATGGCCGCCCCTACAGGCGCAGACCGGGGAGGGGAATAAGAGGGAGAAGAGATTATGTCCTACACTCAGGTAGAACAGCGGGCTCAGGTCCTGGCGGAGGCCCTGCCCTATATTCAAAAATATTACGGAAAAACCGTGGTGGTCAAATATGGCGGCAACGCCATGATCTCCGATGAGCTGCGCCATGCGGTCATTTCCGACATCATTCTGCTCCACTTGGTTGGAGTCCGGGTGGTGGTGGTCCACGGCGGCGGACCGGAGATTACCGAGATGCTCCATAAGATCGGCAAGGAGTCCAAATTTGTGGACGGTCTGCGCTACACCGATCAGGAGACCATGGATGTGGTTCAGCAGGTCCTGTGCGGCAAAGTGAATAAAAATCTGGTGGCCACCCTCAACCATATGGGAGGGCGGGCCATCGGCCTGTGCGGCCTGGACGCGGGCCTTTTCCAGGCCAGACAGCTGGACGAGAAATACGGCCTGGTAGGGGAGATCACCGGAGTGAATCCCGTCGCGGTGAACGACTGCCTGAACGACGGGTATATCCCCGTCATCTCCACAGTGGCACAGGGGACAGACGCCGAGACGGCCTATAATATTAACGCGGACACTGCCGCCGCCAAGCTGGCGGTAGCCCTCCACGCCGAGAAACTGATTCTCCTCACCGATATACGCGGCCTCCTTCGGGACCCCAAGGATGAGAGCACCCTCCTGCCTGTGGTGGGGCTTGATCAGGTCCCCGCCCTCATCAAGGACAAGGTGATCCAGGGGGGGATGATCCCCAAGGTGGACTGCTGTGTAGAGGCGGTCCGCTCTGGTGTAAAGAACACCATTATTTTGGACGGGAGAATCCCACACTCCATTCTCATTGAACTTTTGAGCGACGAGGGCATCGGCACAATGCTGTGCTAACCGTCTCTCTTGTCCCCCGAAAGGGACGGACAGGGGAACAGAAAGGGATGAATCGCATGACCCACGATGAATTGATTGCACTGGATCACCAATATGTCATGCCGACTTACGGCCGGTTTGACGTTGATATTGACCACGGCCAGGGGGCCACCCTGTATGATGCGGCAGGGAAGGAGTATATTGACTTCACCAGTGGTATTGGCGTCTGTGCTCTGGGTCACGGCAACCAGGGCTGGATTGACGCCATCGGACAGCAGGCCGCCAAGCTGGGCCACTGCTCCAACCTGTACTACAGTGCGCCCTATGCCAAGCTGGCCCAAACACTGTGTGAGCGCTCCAGCATGGCGGCGGTCTTTTTTGGCAACTCCGGGGCCGAGGCCAACGAGGGTATGATTAAACTGGCCCGGAAATACTCTTTTGACAAGTACGGCAAGGGCCGGGGGACCATCCTCACCCTGCAAAATTCCTTCCATGGCCGTACCATCACCACCCTGACCGCTACAGGTCAGGAGGTGTTCCACAACTATTTTTTCCCCTTCAACGCCGGGTTCCGCTACGCTCAGGCCAACAGCATGGAGAGCGTGGAGCACGCCGCCGGTCATGATGTGTGTGCTGTGATGTTGGAACTCATTCAGGGAGAGGGCGGCGTCCTCCCCATGGACAAGGACTTCGTTCACGACCTGGCCGTGCTGTGCGCCGAGCGGGACTGGCTGCTGCTGGTGGACGAGGTACAGACCGGCATTGGCCGGACGGGGAGTCTCTTCTGCTTCCAGCAGTACGGCATTTTACCTGATGCGGTCTCTTTTGCCAAGGGAATCGCCGGCGGCCTGCCCATGGGCGGCGTCCTGGCCAATGAGAAGTGCCGGAATGTCCTGGGACCCGGCTCCCACGGCTCTACCTTCGGCGGCAACCCCATCTGCGCCGCTGCGGCCTGCTCCGTTTTGGAGCAGCTCAACGACGACCTTCTGACCGCCGTCATTGAGAAGGGGGACTACATCCGTGCCAAGCTCAAGCGGAAAAAGATCCCCGGCCTGGGGGCGGTGCGGGGAATGGGCCTTATGCTCGGGATTGAGGTGACAGGGGAGCGGACCAACAAAGAGCTGGCCGCCCTGCTGGCCCAGAACGGCCTGTTAATTCTCACTGCCGGGACCAGCCTGCGTATGCTGCCCCCGCTGGTGATCACCAAGGCGGAGATCGATAAGGGGCTGTCCATCCTAGAGCAGACTCTCCGGGGGTAGCGCCTGTCTGGCGCGGAAGATGCAAAGCACAGCGCCGCTTTACCGGCTGCAATCAAATGAAAGAGGGTTTCTCACCATGAAAAAAGACCTGTTAAAGCTGTTGGATCTGACGCGGGAGGACATGACAAAAATCCTCAACGTGGGCGATCAGATGAAGTATAACCAAAAGCACGGCTTGACCCACAACCACCTCCAGGGGAAAACTCTGGCGATGATCTTTGAAAAGAACTCCACCCGCACCCGTGTGTCCTTCGAGACCGGAATGTACCAGCTGGGCGGTCACGCGATCTTCCTCTCCGGCAAGGAAAGCCAGATCGGCCGGGGGGAGCCGGTGGAGGATACCGCACGGGTCCTCTCCCGCTACTGCGACGGCATCATGATCCGCACTTATTCCCAGGAGGAGGTGGAGAAGCTAGGCCAGTACGCCACCATCCCGGTGATCAACGGACTGACCGACTTCGCCCACCCCTGCCAGGTCCTGGCCGATCTGATGACCGTTCGGGAGCACAAGGCCAAGCTGGAGGGCCTGAAGATGTGCTTCATCGGAGACGGCAACAACATGGTAAACTCCCTGATTGTAGGCGGCCTCAAGTGCGGGATGGACGTGTCAGTGGCCTGTCCGGAGGGTTACGATCCCCATCCAGATGTGATGGCCTTTACCAAGACCGTCACCGACTGTAAGTTCTCTCTGGTCCGGGACCCCAGAGAGGCCGCCGCTGGAGCTGACGTGGTCTTTACCGATGTCTGGGCCTCCATGGGCCAAGAGGAGGAAACCATGAAGCGCCGGGCCGCTTTCCAGGGCTACCAGGTGAATGGGGATTTGATGGCCCTGACCAACCCAGGCTGTATGGTTCAGCACTGCCTGCCCGCCCACCGGGGAGAGGAGATCACCGCTGAGGTCTTTGAGGCCCACGCCCAGGAGATCTTCGATGAGGCAGAAAACCGCCTTCACGCTCAGAAGGCTGTGATGTATCTGCTGATGGGCGGAGAGAGCATCTAATACTATTCTTCCATAGAAAATAGACAATTTTCTATGGAAGAAGGCGCCGCTAATAGCAGCGCCCATTTGCGCCGACAGCACAAATACCGTCTCATAAAACTTCAACGCGCCTGCGGCGCGTTGAAGTTTAGTATAAAAAGACCATGGCCCCGCGCAGGACGGGCAAGCGGAACAGGGCTTGCCGGCTGCACGGGGCCGTTTTGTATGCAGATTATAGGTTGATGAGCACAAAGACCGCCTGGAGGAGGGAGGCCAAAGAGAAGAACAGGAAGCCAGGGCTGGTAAATAGGAGCTTCCATTTGCGCCCCGTGGACAGAGGGATTGGACCTGGATGCAGATGGATCTCCCGGCGCAGGGTGCAGAAGAAGACACAGCCCAGCAGGATGGCGCCCAATATCACACTGCCAAATACAGCGGTGCCCGTCTCTCCCAGCTGGTCGATCAGAGGGATAAGACCAGCAGAGATCAGGTTGACCAGGGCGTGAAGGAGGATCGACTGCCAGACACAGCCGGTACGCAGTACAAGATAGCCGAACACACAGCCGAGTGTGAACGCATAAAAATACTGAGAGAAGTTTCCATGCAGCAGTCCAAAGGCCAGAGCAGATACCAGCACCGCAAAGGCGTCACCATAGGGCCGCAGGCGGTCCAACAGTAGTTTGCGGAACATGAGCTCCTCAAAAATGGGGGCAGCTACGCAGGCGAGCAGGAAATTGAGAGCCAGGGGAAAGTCTAAAATCTGATCCACCGGATTGCTCACCGGCTTTCCACGCATCACACCCACCAGGGACAGCGCGGCCAGGGTCAACAGATTGGTCAGATAGAGCACCGCGACGGAGATCAGATAGACCTGCCCCAGCCGAAGGGGGCCAACCGGCTTTTGCGTCTCCGGCCGGACAGGCGGCACAGGGCGGAGGATTAGACAAAAGAGCGGGAAGCCCGTTCCATAGGTAGAGACCATGGCCAGACACCAATAAAACAGCGGGTTATTGGCCCAGCTGGGGACCAGGTGAAGCAGAGGAATGGCGGCAATCTGAAACACGAGGTCGGCTGCAAAGATGGACAGCAGTGCCCAGCCCATGCGTGAAAACACCTGACAATGGGGTCGAAACTGGGCCGCATTCGACTGGCGGCGGGCTAGAGTTTCCGGATCGATATCCATGGGGATCCCTCCGTTTGTGAAAAGTTGCGGATCCTGTCTCCTACTTCTGGGTGGAGATAGACAAAAATCTATTGCTATTTATCAAACAAGGCCTAATTCTTTTCCGCTTCCTCACATGTTTCTAAATACTCAGACAGAAAAGCAGACGGCGGATTTAATCGCAATGCTCTGTCATATTCTGAGCCATCGGGCGGAGCCAGCTCTACGTTAATCACCACATTTTTTCGTTCCTCCTCTGTCCCAAATAGACCTGCCCCATCAAGTCTTCTCATCGCTTCCTCTAATGAATTAACCCGTACTTCCCACTCAATTCCATAAAGCGCATCATCTGATACTATACTTGCCCGTTTATCCAGCAATTCACTTACTTCAGGAAAGAATTCGTCATATCCATAAACGGCATAGGGAGAATCAGAACAATCCCATTTCCACCAGCTCTTTTCCTCCTCTGTTAGTTGCTGTTCAACGATTGATTTTTCCAAGGCTTCGTAAGACCATGCTGAAATATATGGATGCAGTCCCTCATCAAATACAAAGACATAATAATAAAAATGTTCTTTGGTTGTTTCTTTTAAAGACAGAAACGCTGCTCTGGCAGCTTTTACAAGCGCTTCAATAAGTGCCTCAGTATCTTTTTCGGTATATATATCCATCTAAATCCTCACACGCTGTACTATCTGCGTGCGCCCGCTTTGACCCGGCGCCGCCGGCGGCTCCGGTTGAATAGAAGGATCAGACCCGCAGCGGGAAGGATCAGCAGGCCTTTTGCCAACGGGTGATTCAAAACGCGCCCAGCCCGGTCCTGGATGAGCAGACGCAGGGAGCGCTCCGCGCCATTGGCAGCGGCCACCTCCAACGTGCCGTAGGTCATCCCACCGCAGGAGACGGTCAGGGTCCCCAGCACAGCCCCGGCGTCAATGGGCGCCTCCACAGTGTCGGGGCAGTCGAGGGTATAGGTCAGGGCGTCTGGGTCCAGATCCGTGGGAAGGAGTGCGGTCAGAGCCCCGGTAGGCTTGAGGAGCAGGACATCGGTCTCCTGGGAGAGGGTCACCGGGATCTCCCCCACTGGCTCCTCCGGTTCGGCCAAAATCTGCATCTCGAACTCATCCAATCCCCACTCTAAAAGCCGACGGCTCTCGCTGAACTGCTGGGACAGATACGATCCGTCCTCCCGTTTGATCCGCCCGGCGCCCAGAACAATGGAGATAAGGGTCCGCCCATCCTCCACTGCCGCCGAGGCCAGGCAGTAGCCAGCCTCCGGCGTAGTGCCGGTCTTGACGCCGATGGCGGCAGGACAGCGGTATTCCGGCTTTTCCGAGACCAGCAGTGCGTTGGTGTTGTACAACACCCGCTCCTTGCTCAAATTACTCTGGGGGACTGTGTAGGTATGGGTGGCGATCAGTTCCCGGAAGAGGGGGTGCTTTAGGGCCTCGCTGACCAGCAGATAGAGGTCATAGGCGGTGGTGTAGTGCCGGTCATCGTGGTAGCCGTGGGTGTTGGTAAATTGGGTGCTGATCATCCCAAGCTCGGCGGCCCGCCGGTTCATCAGGACAACAAACTCTGAGATCTCCCCGGCCACGGCGGTGGCCAGGACATTACAGGCCTCGTTGGCCGAGGTGAGCAACGCACAGCAGAGGAGATCCTCTACGGTGAGCTGTTCTCCCCCCTTGATTTTCTGAGTGGAGCCGCCGGAGCCAATGGCAGTATAGAGGTCATCTCTGGCTGTCACCACCTGATCCAAGGTGATCTCTCCCCGCTCAATGGCCTCTACAACCAGCAGGCAGGTCATAACCTTCGTAATGCTGGCGGGGTAGCGCCGTTCGTGGTCGTTTTGCCGGTAGAGAATTTTTTGATAGCTGTCGTCCACCAGCAGGGCGGCGGCAGATTGGATGTGCATCTTCTGGAGTGTGGCGCTCCCCTCCACAACAGCCGGGTCAAAATCCGCCGGTTCCGCGGCCAGCGCCCAGGGGGAGAGCAGCAGGATCAATCCCACCAGAGCGGCACACCATCGTCTCATCTCTCTCATTAAACTACCTCCAACACACATCAAAGAGGTTTTTTGTCTGCCCATCCCCCCAAAAGGGGTGGAGTGCTAGTAAATCATAGGAGTTCCGTCGGCTAGAATGCCCACATCCCGGCAGTAATTGGAGCCCAGCCGGTGGACTGGCTTTTCGTAGCTGCCGTCCGGCATGGCAAAGGCCCGGCCTGCCCCACTGGTACACCACAGGGGCGGGAGACCATTCTCCTGAATCTCCGGGAAGAGCTCCTTTGCCTTGGCACGCAGAATGTCCAGCTGGGTGGTCCGTCCGGCGGCCTCGTAGATTTGGACGATCTGCTCGGCAGTAAAGGTTGGTCGATTCCGGTTGGTAGTCAGGCTGCCGATGTGGCTTTTGTCAGCAATGGTCATAAAGACGCCCCCTCTCCGCCGGGGAGCGCAGCCCGCAGCCGCGCTGTTAAACCGTTTTGAGTCACATACCGGCGAACCGCCGGTGGGACCAGGTGCTCCCAGGGCTCCCCCTGGGTGATCAGACGCCGCACCTCGGTACCGCTGGTCAGACGTTGGCTGTCATCCCGGGTCCACATGACCTCCACCCGCAGGCCCAGTTCGGTGAGAACCTGGCGCTTATGTTCCCCCCATTGGTCATAGATGGTCATATAGTAGACCGCCTCCGGCGGTGCAAAATTACGGATATGTTCTGGAAACTCCACCGGAAAGGGGACGATATCAAAGGCGCTCCGGTCCAATCCGGCCTCGGTCAGGCTGTCCCGGATCATAACCATCCGCTCATAAAAGGTAAAGGGATTGGCGTCCGCTTTTGCCCGGTGAAGTCCCTCCAGCTCGGTGGGCTGCGCTAGAACAGGGTCATAGTTGGTAATGCCAACCAGTAGGTGGTCACAGCGCGCCACTCCAGCCAGCAGATATTCCATATGGCCGAGATGGAGGCCCTGAAACCGGCCATGGATGACACCAAGCGGGTCTTTCAACGCAATCTCCTCCTTGCAGTCCGGCCTTATCCCAAGCTTCAAGCTTGCGGACATGGGTCCCCCCTCAGGGAGGGAAGCCAAATTCTAATAGTACAACCGGGCTTTCTTTTGTTATACTGTCACAATGCGGATGTCCTCCAGCTTTAGCCGCCCCTCCTCCCATAGAAGCGCGGCCAGGGGCAGGGGGTCAATCCCATAATCCGGGCCGGGGGGCAGGATGGCCAGGCCGGGGAGAACTGGCGTCACGCCATAGAGCTGAAGACCATCCTGGACTCCAGTTTTGGGAGAGAAGCAGGCACCGGCGTTGGAGGTTCCCTCCTCCAGAACAGCAACGCCGTACTCGGCGCGCAGGTAGCGGGCCAGTTCTGTGCCGTCCGCCGGGATGTCGATGATGAGCTGCCTCACATGATGGCACAGGGTCTCTGCCGTGCGGGCGCAGGCAGGTGTCACCCGATCTCCCCGCAGAGCCACACAGGCCCGGCTGGCTGGAATTCCCTGTTGGGCCAGAGCGGCCAAAATCAGGGGCGCGGCCAGGGCCTGACTCAGGCGTCCGGCCTCCACAGGGCGGAGTCCCCAGTCCGCCAGTACTGTCCAGTGGCAAAATCCCGGTTCAGTGAGGACCCGGCGGCAGCCGGCCTTGACCAGCCTGCGGGCTCCCCGCAGGACCCGCCGTACCTGAGCACTGGGATTGCGGTGTACGGGAAGGTCAGCCCGCAGGAGGGGAAAGCCCGCCGCCTGGGTCTCCTCCATATGGGGACGCCAACCCCCAAGTGTCTCTGACCATGTGATCCAGCCTACCATTCCGATTCCTCCAAGCCGCAGTCAATGATGAGTTGCCTTGAACGCGCCGAAAGGGGGCGTCATTTTTATCTGTATGCGGTTTGGCGGAAAAGTATTGATTCCATTTTGATACTCCAGAAGGTCAGGGGCATTCGCCGCTATGCGTCTGATGAATTGTGAAGCAGTTCTAACGCTGCCTGGAGCTGGGGGTCTTGGTCATAGGGAAGGGTTCCGGCCCAGAGGGCGGCCGCCTCCTGGTCAGAGAGGGGGACTTCCCGGTCTAGGGTAAGTCCAGTACCAATCAGAGAGACCCCCTCGCCGGTGAAATACTTGTGCGTCGAGATGGAGACCGCCCCGCCGCTGAAGAGGGGATAGGTCTGCTGGGAGTAGCCCTTTCCGCTGGTAGGAACCCCCACAATGGGTGCGCCGATCTTCTCCTGAAGCTCGGCGGCGAAGAGCTCGGCGGCAGAGTAGGTGTCCTGGTTGACCAAAGTGGCCATGGGCAGAGGGATACAGGCGCTGTCCGATTGGACAACCTGTTCGTTCCCCGTCCGGCTTTGACTGCGGAAAATGGGCCCCTCCGGCAGGAGGGTGTCCAGCATGGCGGTGAGCTCGTTCAGATAACCGCCGCCATTGTTGCGCATATCAAACAAAAGGGCGGTGGCTCCTTGACTCTGGAGCGTCTCAGCGGCCTCCTTGACCTGCTCGGCACTGCGCAGATAGAAGTTTTCTACTTGGATATAGCCGATGCCGTCGGGCAGGAGGGTCCAGGACACGGGATCCTCCTCGATAGCCTTTCGGACAACGGCCGCCGTCCGGGTACTCCCGTCCTCCTCCAAAAGGGTGAGGGAAATCTGAGTTCCCTCCTCGCCCCGAACGAGATCGCTCCCGCCGTGGCGGGCCTCTCCAGCCAGAGAGGTCCCGTCTACCGCTGTGATGATCTCTCCAGGACGCAGTCCGGCCTTTTCTGCCGGACCGCCGGCGTTGACCGCTGTGATAAGAAGGCCCTCCTCCCGCTCATAGGACACCATAACCCCGATGCCCACATATTCGTTGTTGCGGCGGAGCTTCTGAGCTTCATAGGCTGTGGCGTTGAGGTAGTAGGACCAGCGGTCCCCGGTCCCGGCAATCATACCGTTCATCGCGCTGTCCAACACAGTATTTCGATCATAATCCCCCACAAAGCGCAGATCGATCATAGCCAATCCCTCCAGCAGGGTCAGGCCCTGGGGGCCGATGATCAGCCAGCCCAAGAGAAATAAAAGCGCAATGGTTCCAAAGAAGGTGGCGGCAATGGCAATCAAAATAGCCCGCAGGCGAAAGCTTCGGCGTTCCTTCAACAGCAGACTCCTTTCTAAAAACTCTCTCCCCCTGCGGGGGAGAGAGACAGTGAGGTGATTTCTTTTCAGGTTAAAAAACACTTTTGGGGTTGACCCGTGTGTAATTGATGCGGATCTCCAGGTGGAGGTGGTTTCCGGTAGTGCGGCCTGAGCGGCCCACATAGCCAATGACCTGCCCCTGCTGAACAATATCCCCCACGCTACAATTGCGGGCACTCATGTGAGCGTAGAGGCTGGAGTTGCCGTTTCCGTGGTCCACCACTACATAGCGGCCGTAGGAGCCGCCGTTATCAGTTGAGGTGACGACTTGGCCCCCCTTGACGGCATGAATGGGGGTTCCGCTGGGGGCGGGGATGTCGATGCCGGTGTGGCCCTTATACACCCCTGTCACCGGGTGGATTCTGCCGCCGTATCCAGAGATAATGCTGGTATACCCGTTGAGGGGCCAGCGGTAGCCGCCGCTGGAGGTGGGGAGAACCACATTATTCTGCTGGCGCTGGGCCTCCTGCTCCTTCTGCTTTTGGGTGATCTCGGCGTTGATTTTCGCCAGCTCACTGTTCTCGGCGTCCAACATCTGGTTGACCTTGTCGGCGTCGGCGTTGATGCGATCCAACAGCTCATTGGCCTCGGCGATCTTGGCGGATTGGACCTCCTTACGCGCCTCCTGCTGGGCTCTGGCCTCCTCCTGGCTGGCCTTATCCGCCTCCAGTCCAGCCTTGAGGTCCTCAATCTGCTGCCGGGTGGCGGTGAGCTGATTCATCAGGGCGTTGTCGTACTCCATCACATCATTGACCATCATGACCCGGTCCAGCAGGTCGGCAAAGTCCCTTGCAGAGAAGAGGATAGACCAGTAGGACAAATTTCCGTCCTCCTCCATCATCCGCACTCGCTGACAGAAGCGTCTGCTCTGCTCCTCCTCACGGGCGGCGGCGGCCTGGCGCTCCACCTCTTTTTGGGCGATCTCTCCGTCGTAGTAGGCGATCTGGGCATCAATACTGGCGATCTCTCCGTTGATGGCGTCCAGTTCAGCCAAAAGAAGATCTTTTTTCTCCAGGGCCTGGGCCTGCTCGTCCTTGATGCCGTTGAGTTGATTTTTCAGCTCATTGAGCCGCTGCTGGTACTGGGCCTGCTGTTCTTTAAGCCGATTGATCTCCGATTGGCTGGAGGCGGTGGCGCCTGGGAGCGGCCAGAGGGTCCACACTAGGGTCAGGACGAGGAGTATCCCCCCCAGCCGCCGGATCCTGCCCGTTTGATTACGCATATCGCTAGCCTCTTTTCCTGTTATGGCCTGTATTTTCTCCGCGCTTGGGATGAGAAAACACAGCTGTTTATCGATTGTAGGCCCGGTCAAAGGGCAGATTTGGGAATTTAGACTCCGGGTCCACCCGGCTGTAGTTATCCCGGATCTCCAGATGGAGGTGGTTTCCGGTGGAGGAGCCGGTGGTTCCCACATAGCCGATCACCTGTCCCTGGGAGACAATGTCACCAGCCCCCACCGCCCGGCGGCTCATATGTGCGTAGAGGGTGGAATTGCCGTTGCCGTGGTCGATGACGATGTAATTGCCATAGGAGCTGTGGTAGGCCGAGGTCACCACTTGGCCGCCCTTACAGGCTTCAATGGGGGTCCCGCCGGGGGCGGGGATATCAATTCCGGTGTGGCTGTGGGGCCTGCCCGTGATGGGGTGGACCCGGTAGCCGAAGGCGGAAGTCAGCCGGTAGCGGCCCGGCAGGGGCCAGTGGTAGCCAGACCCGGTTTCAAAGACCACATTGTTGTTGGAATTTTGATTGTTATTGTTACTATTATTATTGTTGTTATTGGCGGTCTGCTGGCGTTGGGCCTCCAGCTCCTTCTGCTTGCGCACAATCTCAGCGTTGATCCTGGCCATCTCGGCATTTTCCGCATCCAACTGGCGGTTTACCTCGGCGGAGTCGGCGTTGATCTGGTCCAGAAGCTGCTGGGTCTCCTGGACCTTGGCGGCCTGGTCCCTGCGGCGTGCGGCCTGCTGGTCCCGTGCGGCCTGCTGCTGGTCCCGCGCTGCCTTTTGCTCATCCCGTGCGGCCTGCTGCTGGTCTCGGAGGACCTGCTGCTCGGCAAGGGTCTGCTCCAGCTCAGCTTTGATGCGCTCGATCTCCTGCCGGGTCGCAATAAGCTGGTTCATCAGGTTATTGTCGTACTCCGCCACCTCGCCAATGAGAATGGCCCGGTCCAGCAGATCGGAGAAATCCTTGGCCTCAAAGAGAATAGACCAATAGGTTAAATTCCCGTCTTCTTCCATGCGGCGTACCCGCTGACAGAATAGAGCGTATTGTTCCTCCTCCCGATCCACGGCGGTCTGCCGCTCGGTCTCCTTCTGCTCGATCTGGTTGCTGTAGTCGGCAATCTGACCGTCATAGTAGGCGATCTGCTCGTCATAGTGGGCGATCTGGCCGTCGTAATAGGCGATCTGTTCGTCGATGTTCTTCAGCTCGGCGTCCATGGCCTCCAGCTCCTGGGTGAGGATCTTACGCTGCTCCTCCGCCTTGGCCTGATCCCCCTTGAGATCGGAGAGCTGGTTTTTCAGGTCGTTCAGCTTTTGCTGGTACTGGGCCTGCTGATTTTTTAAGGTATTGATCTGGGATTGGGTTGCTGCCCCGGCCGCCCCCAAAATCATGGTCAGCATGGGCAGTACCATTAACAGCGCCAGCAGCAGGGCCAGCATGCAGGCGGCAAATCTACGGTAGTTCTTTTTGGGTCTCATCTGCTTTTTTGCCACGGTTGTACTCCTTTTCGGGCGGTCTCTCTTCTATTATATGATTACACTTGCAGGAACTTACGGATGGCCAATACACTGCCGCCCATACCGATGATCAGGCCGGTGGCCCCAAAGATCCCCAGCACGGGCAGAGCCATTTTGCCAAAGGGGATAACGGTAATCAGCTGGATGGTATCGGAGGTGTCAATGGCGTTGCCGATGAGCAGATAGACGCCCCACTGGAAGAAAAAGGCGAGTATAGCGCCGGTCAACCCCAGAAGCATCCCCTCAAAGACAAAGGGCCAGCGGACAAAGCCATTCGTAGCGCCGCACATCTTCATAATGGCGATCTCCTCCCGGCGGTTGAAGGTGGCCAGCTTGATGGTATTGGTGATGATAAACAGGGAGACCAACAGCAGAATAGCCACTAGAATAATGGCCACCGCGCCGGCGATGTTACGCACCACAATAAAGCCCTGGGCGATCTCGTAGGCCGCCTGTGTATCTGCAATCCCAGTCACCTCCTCCACCTGCTTTACCGTCTGGCGGAGAAGACTGATGTTGTCCACATGGATGCGGAAACGGTGCCGGAGGGTCTCTGGGGGGAGATTCTGAAAGGCTTCGTGGTCTTTGCCCTCCAAAAAGTCCTCCATAGCCTCCTCACGGGTGACAAAGCGGACCTCGGAGATATTAGGAATCTGTTCCAGGGCAGGCTGGAGGGCTTTTGCCTCCTCCTGGGACAGGGTCTCATCTATATAGGCCAAAAACTCGTTCTGCCGCTCCAGATCGCCCAGCATATTATTCAAATTGACCGCCACCAGAGAGAAGGAACCCATAATCAAAAGACAGCAGACAATCATACACACGGCGGCAAAGGACATCAGCCCATGTGTAAAAATGCTCTTAAAGCCCTCGCTGAGAAAATAACCGAAATTAAATCGTTTCATTATCGTAATACCCGCCCATTCCATCGCTGATGATTCTGCCGTTTTCAATGGCAACCACCCGTTTGGGGAAGCGGTTGACCAGCTCCTTTTCGTGAGTCACCACCAGCATTGTCGTCCCCAGTTCGTTGATTTTTTCCAGCAGCATCATCAGCTCCAGGGAGCGCTGGGGATCCAGGTTGCCGGTGGGCTCGTCCGCGATGATCGTACTGGGGTTGTTGACCAAGGCCCTGGCTACCGCCACACGCTGCTGTTCACCGCCGGACAGCTCATCCGGCCTTCGGTCCCCCTTCTGCCCCAGACCGACCAGCTCCAGAACATAGGGGACCCGCTTGCGGATCTCCTTGGGAGAGGCCCCCACCACACGCATGGCGAAGGTGAGGTTTTCATAGACCGTCTTTTTCTCGATGAGACGGAAGTCCTGAAAGATGACCCCCAAAGTACGGCGCATGTAGGGGACCTGATTGGGCCGGATGTTGTTCAGGTTGTACCCGTTGACCATCAGCCGCCCACCGCTGGGGGCGATCTCGGCGGTGATGAGCTTGATGATGGTGGATTTCCCAGAACCAGAGGGTCCTACCAAAAAGGCAAACTCTCCGTCATTGATCTGCATTGAGATTCCCTTGAGCGCCTTGGTCCCGTTGTCATAGGACTTTTGTATGTCAGTCAGTCGTATCATAGTTACCAAATACCTCGTAACGCGAAAATTGACACCTGAAGCATCGACGGATTACCACAGCGCTGTGTGCGGATTTGTCAACTTTTCCGTTGCCAATTTTTGCATGTTATTCTATTTTTCTAATGCTCCAGCAGGGAAACCCTGTTGTGAATACAGGTTTTTAGCTGTCAATCCCTCTGGAGATCAGGTATTTCTTGACCATCAGCGCGACTTTAAAGGTGATGGCGTCATCAAACTCCCGCAGATCCAGCCCGGTAAGCTTTTTTATCTTCTCCAGCCGGTAGACTAAGGTATTTCGGTGGACAAAGAGCTTCCGGGCGGTCTCTGAGACGTTGAGGTTGTTCTCAAAGAACTTGTTGATGGTAAACAGGGTCTCCTGATCCAGTGCGTCGATGGGATTTTTCTTAAAGACCTCCTGGAGGAACATCTCGCACAGGGTGGTGGGCAGCTGGTAGATGAGCCGGCCAATTCCCAGATTTTCGTAGTTGATGATGGACTTCTCGGTGTCAAAGACCTTGCCCACATCAATGGCCACCTGGGCCTCTTTATAGGCCCGCGCCAGCTCCCGAATGTGGCCTACAATGGTACCGATACCGATGACCACCTTCAGATTGAGCTCCTCAGACAGGGCCTCCTCCACCTGCCGGGCCAGCTTGAGCAGCTCCTTGTTCTCCGTTCCCTCGAAGAGCTGCTTGACAAGCACCAGGTCGGTCTCATTGACCGAGAGGACAAAATCAGACTGCTTGTCTGGGAAAAGCCCCTGCACCACATCAATGGCGGTCACATCGGTTCCCTCTAGCTGGCGGATTAGAAAGACCGCCCTGGGGATCTCTGAAGTGAAGTGGAGCTCCTTGGCCCGAACATAGATATCTCCCAAAAGGATGTTGTCTGAGATGATATTTTTGACAAAGGTGGCTTTGTCGTTTTTCTCCTCATAGTAGGCCTTGGCGCCGTTGAGCGCCACTGTGGCCATGGAACACACGATATGTGCCTCTGGGTCATCACCCCTGGCAAAGGCGGCGTAGTCAAACTGAGAACTCCAGCCAGAAAGGGCCTTAAAGGTACGGCCTTCAAAGGCCACTAGCTCTCCTGATTCTCCGCTGCTGATTGCCCCTACTGCGGCAGGCCAGCGCTCGCCGATGCAGGTGAGCTCATTGCAGGCGACCACCGTTCCCTCAGAATCAATGACACCGATGGCACGGTCTGTACTGTCTTTCATCTGTAATACAATACTCTGAAAAATCCTGCTGGACATGGGCCTTGCCTCCCTCATTTTTAGATGCAAAAAGATAGCTGACACACTAGAAAACAAGGAGAGCACATTCTCTTGTCTCTTCACCTTTACTCATAGGGCGGGAGAAACCCGGCTGCTTTTCAAGTGTGTTGACTATATTCTCTGCACTGCGTCAAGCGCTTTTACAGAACAATCCCTATTATAACGGCTATTTTTGTTCTTTTCAATAGGCAAGACAAAGTTTTTTGTTGAAAACGCCGAAATAGAGCGAGATTATCAGCTGTCCAACATAGGAAGGGAAGCCAACTCCTCTGGAGTCAGCAGCCGCCAGCCGCCGGGGGAGAGGGTCGGATCCAGGGTCAGAGGCCCCATAGAAAGCCGTTTTAGATACACAACCGGCTTTCCACGGGCAGCAAGCATCCGCTTGATCTGGTGATATTTCCCCTCATGCAGTGTGATCAGTGCCTGGTCGGGCGGGGAGAGTACCTCCAGCCCGGCGGGCAGACAGGTTGTACCGTTTAACACCATTCCCTGATGAAAGGCGTGGACATCTGCTCCGTCCAGTATACCGTCCACCTGAACAAAATAGACCTTGTCTACATGCTTTTTGGGGGAGAGCAGACGGTGGGCCAAAGCACCGTCGTTGGTGAGAAGGAGCAGACCCTCGGTATCCTTGTCCAAGCGCCCAACAGGGAAGAGACCAATCCGGCGCATGGGTTCAGGCAGCAGTTCCAGAACTGTGGGCTGTCTGGGATCCTCGGTGGCCGAGAGGAGCCCAGCCGGCTTGTGGAGCATGAGATAGACAAAACGGGCCCCATTGACAGCCTCACCATCCACCAGAAGCGTGGCATTCCGGTCGATCTTCTCCTCTGGACTGCACAACACAGCGCCGTTGACTCTCACCCGTCCCGCCCGAATGAGGACTTTAACTTCCCTGCGGGACCAGCGCCCTGTCCCCGCTAAGATTTTATCGAGACGTTCCATATCAGTGCTCCTGTCCGTCATCTATTTTTTCGGCATACGCCGTCCCCAGATCACATAGGAATAAGCACAAGGGAGGATGGACTCCCATTTGGACGCATAAGGGGGGCGTGTACTGTGTTTATTTTTACCGCCAAGGTGAGCCGCCGACGGCTGCTGGCCGGGGCTGCCGCAGCGGCGTTTCTTTGTGGGGCCATAGTAGTGGCGGCCAGCCTGCTGCAGGGGAAGGACACTGTGGTCTCCACCGGAGGCACGGCGAAGCTGCGCAGCGATGAGGACCGGGTGGCCTATCTAGAGCAGTACGGCTGGCAGGTTATCCCGGAGCCAGTCTCAGTGGAGGAGCTGATCATACCTGAGGAGTTTGACGAGACCTACAGTCAATACCTGGAGCTGCAAAACAGCCAGGGCTTCGATTTGAGTCAGCTGAAGGGGAAACGGGTAAAGCGGTATACCTACGAGATCACCAACTACCCAACTGGGGAGACCGGTGTCCTGGCCGGATTGCTGATCTACCGCAATGCGGTGGTGGGCGGGGATGTACTCTCCAGCGACCTGGGGGGATTCATCCACGGGCTGGAGATGCCGTAGCCGTATGCTGTACCAGATGTGAGCCAGATAGGAGTGTGCTTACAGTCCGCAGGGAAAAAGCGGTTATTTTTCCATATGAACGATCATATGGGGATAGGTCATCTCCAATTTTTCCCGATCCAGGGCGGCTTTGACCTGCTCCAGCAGGTCAGCGTACACCGTCCAATAATCAGCAGTGGCGCACCACACCCGGACAGTATACTCAATGCTGTTGTCCAAATAGGCCGACACCCGTACAAAGGGCGCTGGGTCTCCTTGGATCTGAGGATGGGTGTCAATGACACCTCGGATACAGGTTTTGACTGCATCAACACCACTGTTATAGGAGAGCTGAAATTTCAGGTCTACCCGCCGGGTGGTCTGGCTGGTATAGTTGACGATCTTTTCCCCGGAAATCTCTCCATTGGGGACGAAGATTAGCTTATTGTCCACCGTCTGGATGCGGGTGTAGACCATGCCGATATCGTGGACGGTTCCCTCCACGCCGCCGGCCTCGATATAGTCCCCCACTACAAAGGGCTTTGAGCCCAGAATCATGATCCCGCCAGCCAGGTTGGACAGAGTTCCCTGTATCGCCATGGAGATGGCCAGACCAATGATCCCCAAAATTCCCAGCAGGGAACTGATGGGAAACCCAAGACTTTCAGCCAGAATCAAAACAGTGATAAACCAGAGGAGGATTTTACTCCCCGACCGGATGAGGGTGTGCAGAGAGCGCTCCACTTTTAGCCTGACAATCACCCGATTGAGCAGGGCCAAGAGTACCCGCATCACCACAATACACATGAACAGGGTCAGGGTCAGCCGGATAAGGCGCTCAAATTCAAAGGGCTGCTGGACAATTTGGTTGACCGCGTCCTTGATCTCCTGGGGAAAACTCTCCTGGGGTGTCAGTGCATCCATAGATCCACTCCTCTCCAACAAGCGCAGTCCTTCCACATATGAAAGGTGCTTGTTTTGATTGCTAGAACCGTTCTCTAAGGGCTGATAAAAGAAGTCCCCGCCGTGAAATACGGTGGGGACTTCTTTGTGTCGTGTCAATCTGCCCCGGCTAGAGCCAGGAATCAGGATTACTCCTCGATGTCGATGACAACGCCGGAACCAACGGTACGGCCACCCTCACGGATAGCGAAACGCAGGCCCTTCTCGATGGCGATGGGGGTAATCAGCTCCACGCTCATATCCACGTTATCGCCGGGCATGCACATCTCGGTCCCCTCAGGCAGGGTGATAACGCCGGTGACATCAGTGGTACGGAAGTAGAACTGAGGACGGTAGTTGTTGAAGAAGGGGGTATGACGGCCGCCCTCGTCCTTGGACAGGACGTAGACCTGGCCCTTGAACTTGGTCAGAGGATGGATGGAGCCGGGCTTGCACAGCACCTGGCCGCGCTCGATCTCGTCCTTGTTCACGCCGCGCAGCAAACAGCCAACGTTGTCGCCGGCCTCGACGTAATCCAGGGTCTTGCGGAACATCTCCATAGAGGTGACGACGGTGGACTTCTTCTCCTCGGTGAGGCCGACGATCTCCACGGTCTCGCCCGCCTTCAGCTGGCCCCGTCAATTTCTTTGAGTTTTAATCTTGCGACCGTTCTCCCCAGGCGGCACGCTTAACTCGTTAGCTCCGGCACTCAGGGGGTCGATTCCCCGCACACCAAGCGTGAAACTTTTACTGCCAGGACTACAGGGGTATATAATCACTTTAGCTCCC
>JAAWBF010000021.1 GCA_022792555.1 Oscillospiraceae bacterium | reverse complement strand
TGGGCTTTGAAGAGGACTACCAGACCGTCTCCCAGCATAAGAGCTATCAGGATGCGCTCTCCTGTACGCTGGTCCCCGCCCAGAAGCTGCTCAGTACCCTTCGGGCCAGCAAGGATGAAGAGGAGATCGCACGCATGACCAGGGCCCAGGAAATCACCGACCAGGCTTTTACACAGATTCTTTCCTTCCTCCAGCCGGGCCGCACCGAGCGGGAGATCGCCGCCAAGCTCCAGTATGATATGCTCTGCCTTGGGGCTGCAAAGATGTCCTTTGACCCCATTGTGGTCACTGGTCCCAACGGCAGCCTGCCCCACGGCGTCCCCGGGGACCGGGTGCTGGAATCCGGCCAGTTTGTCACCATGGACTTTGGCTGTATCTATGAGGGCTACTGCTCCGACATGACCCGCACGGTGTGCATCGGGGCCCCTACTGACGAGATGCGCAAGGTCTACGACACTGTCTTGCAGGCCCAGCTGGCCGGGATTGCCGCCACCCGCGCCGGTGTCCCTGGCAAGGACATAGACGGCGCTGCCCGGAAGGTGATCGAGGCGGCTGGCTATGGCGATTTCTTCGGTCACGGCTATGGCCACAGCGTGGGGATTGAGATCCACGAGTCCCCCAATGCCAGCGCCGCCAATGACAAGCCTATGCCGGTCAATGCGGTGGTCTCCGCCGAGCCGGGGATCTACCTGCCTGGGCGCTTTGGCGTGCGGATTGAGGATGTGGTGATACTCAAGGAGAACGGCTGCGTCGACCTGACCCGCTCCCCCAAGGAGTTGATTGTTCTGTAGCGGACGGCCATATTCCGGTTTTTCTGTGCAAAACCTGCGAAAGCCCTTGCAAACAGGGCTGGAATGGGGTAAAATGGCGTAGCTTAATTAAAATTCTGTGGAGGATGAATCAACATGCCTACGATTTCTGCCAGCGACTTCCGTAATGGCGTCACCTTCGAGATGGACGGTCAGGTGATGCAGGTGGTAGAGTTCCAGCACGTCAAGCCCGGTAAGGGTGCGGCCTTTGTCCGTACCAAGATGAAAAACGTCATCACCGGCGGCGTGACTGAGACCTCCTTTAACCCCACCGCCAAGTTTGAGCAGGCCTATGTAGAGCGCAAGGACATGGAGTACAGCTACAACGACGGCGATCTGTACTATTTCATGGACAGCGAGACCTTCGATCTGGTCCCCATCGGCGCTGATCTGCTGGGCGACAGCTTCCGCTTCGTCAAGGAGAACATGGTCTGTACCGTCAACTCCTACAAGGGCAAGATCTTTGCCGTAGACCCTCCCACCTTTGTCGAACTGGAGATTACCGAGACCGACCCCGGCTTCCGCGGCAACACCGCCACCAACGTCACCAAGCCCGCCACCCTGGAGACCGGCGCCGAGATCAAGGTTCCCCTGTTCATTAACCCCGGCGATAAGATCAAGATTGACACCAGAACCGGCGAATACCTGGAGCGCTGCAAGTCTTAATGGGGCAGCCAGGCTGTTTGCCACATGGGAAAGGAGCAAAGCATGACAATTTCTGAACGAGTCGCCTATCTGAAGGGCCTGGCCGAGGGCCTGGCGATTGACACCGAGAAATCCAAGGAGGGCAAGCTGATCCAGGTGATGATTGGTATCCTGGAGGAGATCGGCATGTCCATTGAGGACCTGGAAGAGAACACCGTCGCCCTGGGAGAGGAGATTGACGCTTTGTCTGACGACCTTTCCGATGTGGAAGAGGTGCTTTTCGAGGACGAAGACGAGGACTGCTGTTGTGACGAGGACGACTTCTTTGAGGTCTCCTGCCCCAACTGCAAAGAGACGCTGGTCATTGACGAGGACGTGTTGGAGTCCGGTCTCATCCAGTGTCCCAGCTGCAAGGAGAAGTTCGCCATCGACCTGTCGGACGACTGCTGTTGCGATGATGATGACTGCTACTGTGACGAGGACGAGGACGATTAACCGCTGCTGTCTGCGGAGGGCGCCTATGACGCTCTCCGCAGATTTTTTGCTTTTGCCGGAAAGCAGGCAGCAAAACTGTATATCCGCAAAACTATAGCATATGAGCCTATTTATGACAGCCAAATGTTATGGCAAATCCATCTCTATTGAGCACAGTTCTGGGAGCATCTTTACAGCCTGAAGCATGTCATCTGCGTTGAAGTCGGCTGGGAGGAGGACCTCACAGCGCAGTTCGATCTGTTCGTTTTCCATCCGACGCAGTTCAATATTATCGATATGGACTGCCACAAGGGATAGGAGCTGGTAGAGCTCACTGCTGTCTGCTTTGGACTCCTCCATGCGTAGGACTACTGTTCCGGAGCGGTGGGTTTTGACCAGAGGAGTTTTACGATGGAGGACGAGTTGAATCAGAAGCAGCAGCAGGGTGGCGGAGAGACCAGTAAAATAGAGCCCCGTACCGAAGGAGATCCCAACCCCCACAGTGGCCCAAAGTCCGGCAGCAGTGGTGACGCCGCTGACGGTATCTTTCCGGAAGAAGATAACACCGGCCCCTAAAAAGCCGATTGCGCTGACTACCCCGGCACCAATTCGGGAGGCATCCACCGAGAGCCCTCCTGTACCAGCCACATCAAAGAAGCCATATTTGGAGACCACCATCATCAAACATGCGGAGAGGGCCACAATCAGATGGGTGCGAGTTCCCGCACTTTTGAAGCGCCGCTCCCGCTCAAAGCCCACTGCCCCGCCGCACACTGCCGCCAGAAAAATACGCAGTAAGTACTCCGCCTCGGCCCATGTAATCAGATGAAATTCCATTTCGCTCCTCCGTTCTCTCTCGTTTTCTGTCTGAGCGGATGGACCCCCCCAGCCTCCCAATCCGGGGAAGCACATAGAGAACGCGGCGCCCTGCCGGGAACCGACAGGGCGCCGCACAATGTGTGAGAAATTTACTTCTTTTTGCCTACGCCCATCCAACCGGAGATGACCATACGCTGGACCTCGGAGGTACCCTCGTAGATCTCGGTGATCTTGGCATCGCGCATGAAGCGCTCGAAGGGATACTCACGGCTATAGCCGTAGCCGCCGGCCAGCTGTACACAGCGGCGGGTCACATCAGAAGCGGTCTCAGCAGCAACCAGCTTGCCCATAGCAGCCAGGTGAGTGTGAGGCTCATGGTCCTGCTTGGCCTGAGCAGCACGATAGACAAGCAGACGGGCGGCATCCAGATGGGCCTGCATATCGGCCAGCTGGAACTGGGTGTTCTGGAACTGGCCAATAGTACGGCCAAACTGCACGCGCTCGTTGGTGTACTTTACACACTCGTCAATGGCGGCCTGGGCAATCCCCAGCGCCTGGGCGCCGATGCCGATACGGCCGCCGTCCAGGGTGGTCATTGCAACCTTAAAGCCCTTGTTCAGCTGGCCCAGCAGGTTCTCCTTGGGTACGATGCAGTCCTCAAAGATCAGCTCACAGGTGGAGGAGCCGCGGATACCCATCTTCTTCTCGTGAGAGCCAACCTTGAAGCCGGGGAAGTCCTTCTCCACGATGAAGGCGGAGATACCCTTGGTGCCCAGGCTCTTGTCGGTCATGGCGAAGACCACGAACACATTGGCGAAGCCAGCATTGGTAATGAAGATCTTGGAGCCGTTGAGTAGCCAGTGGTCGCCCTTGTCCTCAGCGATGGTCTTCTGCATGGCGGCATCGGTGCCGGCTCCGGGCTCGGTCAGGCCGAAGGCACCCAGCCACTCGCCGCTGGCCAGCTTGCTCAGGTACTTCTCCTTCTGAGCATCTGTGCCGTACTCGCTGATGGGCCAGCAGCACAGGGAGGAGTGAGCGGACACCATGACGGAGGTAGTGGCGCAGTGACGGGCCAGCTCCTCACAGGCGCCGATATAAGTAACATAGCTCAGGCCGGCTCCGCCGTACTCTTCGGGATAGGCAATACCCATCATGCCCATGTCGGCCAGCTTGTGCCAAGTCTCTTCGGGGAAACGCTCGTTCTCGTCCACCTCAGCAGCGATGGGGGCGACCTCTTTTACACAGAAGTCATGCAGCATGTTGATAATTTCTTGCTCTTCTTCGTTAAAATGAAAATTCATGGGAACTCCTTTCACGACACACAATATGGTTAACAGGACTATATTCAGGCCAATTGATTAGGCTCTGGCCTTCTTGATCTCCTCGGTCAGGACAGGCAATACCTCAAAGAGGTTGCCTACAACGCCGTAGTCGGCCACATCAAAGATGGGGGCGTCTGGGTCCTTGTTGATGGCCACGATAACATCAGAGCTGTTCATACCGGCCAGGTGCTGGATGGCACCGGAGATACCGAAGGCGATGTACAGCTTGGGACCGACGGTCTTACCAGTCTGGCCCACCTGGTGGGCGTGGCTGATCCAGCCGGCGTCCACAGCGGCGCGGGAAGTACCAACAGTAGCGCCCAGCACTTCAGCCAGAGCCTTGATGGGCTCAAAGCCCTCAGGACCACCGACGCCGCGGCCGCCGGAGACGATGATCTCGGCGCCTTCCAGATCGACATTCTCGTCGCCCATCTCCTTGATGAGCTCCAGAACCTTCACGCGGATCTGGTCCTCAGAGACATGAATATCTTCGGTGATAACCTCGGCAGCGTGGGAGGCGTCAGGCTCGCCCTTCTTGAACACGCCGGGACGCACAGTGCCGATCTGGGGACGGTGCTCCGGGCACAGGATGGTAGCCATCAGGTTGCCGCCAAAGGCGGGACGGGTCCAGGCGACATTGCCGCTCTCCTCGTCGATGTCCAGACCGGTGCAGTCTGCGGTCAGGCCAGTCTTCAGGCGGCAGCTCACGCGGGGGCCCAGGTCACGGCCATTGGGGGTGGCGCCGATGAGCATGCTGGTGGGACCGTACTTCTCCACCAGGGTGGTCAGGGCGATGGCATAAGCGTCAGTGGAATAATCCTTGTACTCAGGGCTGTCTACCACGATGACCTTGTCCGCGCCGTAGGCAATGGCGTCGTTTTTCGCGGCCTCGACATTGCTGCCGACGATCACGGCCACCAGAGCGCCGCCCTGCTTGTTTGCCAGCTCACGGCCGGGAGTGAGCAGCTCAATGCCCACGTTCTTGGCGGAGCCGTCCTCATTGGTCTCTACAAATACCCAAAGATCCTTGGTCTTGGCTTCCATTGTTATCTCTCCCTCTTCCTTAGATGATGCTGGCTTCGCTCAACACGCTGAACAGCTTCTTGGCGGACTCCTCGCCGGACTCCTCCTGGATCTTCATGCCGCCGGTCCTTTTCTGGGGGACGAAGGTCTTCTTCACCTTGGTGGGCGAGCCCTTCAGGCCGGCCTGGGCCAGATCAATGGTAGCCAGGTCTGCAGCGGCCAGGGTGGGAATCTGAGCCTTGTTAGCGGCCATCTTCCGCTTAATGGTGGGGTAACGGGGGTCCCAGGCGGGCTTTGTGAAGGTGGCCAGGCAGGGCATCTTCACTGCCACGACCTGTACGCCGTCCTCGGCCTCCCGGCGGACCTTGAGGGTATCGCCATCTACCTCGGCCTCCAGGCCGTATGTAACCTGAGCGTAGCCCAGATGCTCTGCAATTTCGGGACCCACCTGGGCGGTGTCGCCGTCGATGGCCTGCTTGCCACAGAAGATCATGTCAAACTTGCCTTCCAGCTCTTCCACCTTCTTG
Organism: Oscillospiraceae bacterium; assembly: GCA_022792555.1. Taxonomy (GTDB): domain Bacteria; phylum Bacillota; class Clostridia; order Oscillospirales; family Oscillospiraceae; genus JAAWBF01. The sequence continues at coordinate 1,105 of JAAWBF010000021.1, read as the reverse complement.
ATGGACTCGCTGAGGATATAGCTGGTAGCCAGAGTATCGGAGCCGCCAAACGCGCGGTCGGAGACCAGGTACGCCTTATCAGCAGCAATGGCCAGGCACTCCTTCAGCGCAGCCTTGGCCTGCTCAGGTCCCATAGAGAGCACCACGATCTTCGTCTCCGGATCCTTGTCCTTGATCCGGGCTGCTGCTTCCAGGGCGTACCCGTCAAAGGTATTGACAATGCTGGGCACACCGTCCCGGACCAAGGTGTTGGTTTCCGGGTTGATCTTGATCTCCGTTGTGTCTGGCACCTGCTTGACGCAGACGAGTATGTTCATGTTTCTTCCTCCCTTTATCATCTTGAGGCAACCCTATTTGGGGTCCTGGTACTCCATGAAACGGAACACCATAGTCTACGTTTAGAAGAGCGGCCCATTCGGGATGCCCTTTGAGCATGGGCACAGCCGATCCAAATCTACCACGGAGCTCCGGTTCTGTGGGGTACTATTCTCACTGCTAATTTTACAATGTTTCTGTGGATGGTGTCAACAGTAAATTCATAATTTTTTGGAGAAGATAACAGCAAAAATCCATAGACAAGGCGCAAATTTTGTGAAATGAGACCTCCTTTTGACCTCAATTTGAAAACTGTTCGGTCAACAAACTATCCGGCAATTTCCCGCCCGTTTTCCCCTGTTTTTGACGAGGCATTCCTCGTTTCTCCCCGCCGTCAGGAGCAGATAAAAAAGGAGAAAAGTGTTATATAAAGGACAAAAAATGCAAAAATAAAAACACAAAATTTCAAAATTCCCCAGCAACAGCACTTACTTACGGATAGACCCCTTCTAAATATAAAATATACGATCCATCCGAAATTTTGATGTATTTTTTCTTCTGTTTTGTACAGACTATATAGTTCGATATTTGGCGAAAACATACAGCAATAGACTGTAAATTCCCCTTCACAACAGAATCCACTACAGATTAAAGTCTAGATATTGACAGTCTAACAATCTATGATACAATATATTGTATATCCAAAGAAAGTCGAACTTTCGGCTAAGGAGACGAAAACAATGCCAATAACAGAAAATGCAAAGGCGGTGCTGGAGAAGCGCTATCTCAT
>JAAWBF010000020.1 GCA_022792555.1 Oscillospiraceae bacterium | reverse complement strand
CAAAGAATTTATGCGTCAGAAACAGCAAATCGTGAACACTCTTTTTGAGCAAGGCAGCTGCTGATTTTGTTACCCACCCCCGCCGAAAAACTACAAAATTTCTTCGGCGTTTTCTTACAATTTCATATTGGCGTTGACAGATGAACCCCGGCAACGGCCACTACTACGAGCTGCGCCACTACTATTTCAAGATGGATGAAAGAGAGATCGCGGACAGCCCGGTACTCATGGCGGGTATGAGTATGTTATATTCCATGTTGATGGACGAGGAAAAGAGCGAGTATTGGTACGAAAAACTGAAAGCCTTTGCCATGAGCGTTAAGGGCGGCGGCCGGCGGGAGGCACAGAGCCGGCTGGCCTATCTGGACATTGGACTACCTCACAGGGGAAGTCGGGACGTTTTGGCGATAATGAAGAACATCCCGGCTCTGCTGTTTGATAAGGGCAACCACCTCCCGGAATTTTGTGTGACCAGTAACCTCCCCAGCACCATGAACGGCGGCAAGGATTTTTGCCATTGGAGTCCTGACGATACCAAACTGGCAAAAACCGTAGGGCCACTGGTGGAACGTGTGCTGGGCCGCTATGGAAAAGGGCTGGTCAAGGCCGCACTGGGCGAAAGCTACTACGAAAAGGGCGGGGACAATTATGAAGTGATGTCCCTGCTGACTCGCGCCCAGATGGAGACGGAACAGGGCGGGACAATGGAGATCGCCTTTGCCGCTGTTGGAATACGGGTACGGCTGTCCCGATATTCAGACAGCGCGGGAGCTACTGGCGTCCTTTGAACAGTCCGCGAAAGAGAACCGGGCCGTCCAGCTCCTGCCCAATATCCAGGCGCTTCGCTGCCGGCTGGCCTTGTATGAGGGGGATATGGACACAGCGGGACGCTGGATGAAAACCGCCCCGGACGGGGATCGGGAGTTTTGCAGTTTGGAACGTTACCGCTACCTGACCAAAGTGCGCTGTTATCTGGCAGGCGGGGAGTATACAAAGGCCCAAGCCCTTTTGGAAAAGCTGCGCTATTACGGCGAACAGACCAACCGGCCCTATATCCAAATGGAAACCGGGCTGTTGTCCGCGATTGCCAAGGAACGCATGGGCGGACCGTGGCAGGAGGAGTTGGCCGCTGTTCTGAAGGAAGCGGAGCATTACTGTTTCCTGCGCCTGATTACGGAGGAGGGAGCGGCGGTATGGCCCCTGCTCCAACGGGAGAAAAAGACGTTGCAGGAGGCCGGGACAATGGACAAAGACTGGCTGCGCCGCCTGTTGGACGAGGCTGCGGAAGTGGCCCGGCGCTATCCGCTCTACCTGAAAAAGCGGGCGGCGGCAGCGGCAGATTTTGGAGGCACAGCTCTGACTATCCTCCGTTTGCAGGCCGATGGCCTGTCTGTCAATCAGATCGCCCAAAGGCTGGAATTGAAACCGGACAATGTGAAATACCATATCAAGGAAAATTACCGAAAATTGAAGGTCGACAGCAAAACGGACGCACTGCTGGCGGCGCGAAGCCTGGGCCTGCTGTAATTCAAGAAATGTGTCTCAAACTGAGACACATTACAACAGGGAATGAAAGTTTAATACAAATTCTTTTCCAAGGAGGATGTCCTATGAAACGCAGAATACGAAGCATCATCACCGCTCTGGCCCTGTGCCTGAGCCTGCTGCCCGCCCCGGCGCGTGCGGTGGATGAGACGCTTACAAGGCCGCTGGATTTTACCAATATCGGAGAAGGGGAAGGCCAGACCCCAGCGGAAGGTCCTGGATATAAATTGGAAGGAAACGATCAAATTGGCTACACCCTGACACTAGACGGATTATCGTTGAATGCCACAGAATACACAGATGATTGGGAATGGAGGGAGCGTACAGCGATCTTACTGCCGGCGGACGGCCCTGTCACTGTAGTATTGAAAGGGAAAAATACCATATCCGCAAGCTCTGCTTGGAACGATGAGCGCGCGATTTATGCCAAAAGCACCTTTGATCTTACGGTAGAAGGCACCGGAGAGCTGGAGACCAACGTGAACAATGAACCGATTTATTTAGGTATGCCAAGTGTAAGCGGCAGTGATTCCGGCAATATGACAATAAGAGGTGTAACCATAAGAGGGGAAACCCGCGGGGGTGGTGTTTTTTGCAACAAAGGAAATATTACCATTGAAAATGCCGCAGTTATGATCACCACACAGGGTACAAATAATTGTGCAATTCAGACTTTGGGAGATATCGTAATCAAAGATAGCGATGTCAATATTTCGTGTGCAGAGTATCCCGGAATTAATGGAGGAAACATCAGTATAACAGGGGGAACGTTTACAGCATCTGGAGGCATCTACAATGGTGTGCAATACCCAGCGATAAACTGTGCAAAACTCACGGTTAATGGACTGGCTGTTATTGAACCAGTCGGAGGAACCATAGGAGAAGCAACAATTCTAAACAGCGACGGGTCTGCGGCTGCCTCCGTAAAACTCAGCTCAGTAACCCTGAACGTTCCAACAAACCCTCCTACCTGCACCTATGGCGATACCGATACCGTCAAGGTGACGTTGACCACCACCCCTGCTACCACGTCCACAGTAGAGGTGTACAATGGCACCGCTAAGGTGGGCGAAGGTATGCTAAATGAAGAAATTACGATAGATACCAGTAATTTGTCCGTTGGAGACGCGACACTTACCGCCAAGCTGCCAGATGACCTGGGGGAGAAGGACTTTACGATTAAGGTGAACCCCAAGGCTCTTACTGTGATCGGGGCCGCCGCCACAAGCAGGGCTTATGATAAGACAGATAAAGTGGAGATCACCGACGTGATGCTGGACGGAATCATATACAGCGATACTGTGTCCGTCGATACCACCGCCCTGACTGGAATACTGAACGGCTCCAACGCGGGAAATTATACTGCCGTCACTTTGCCTACATTAACCCTCACTGGAGCCAAGGCCGGCAATTACACCCTAGTCCAGCCTGCCGGGGCTGTAGAGACCTCCGTCTCCATCACCAAAGCTGACTACTCCGGCACGACCACGGTCAGCACCTCCGGCAAATACGGCAGAGAAAAGACCTGCGATTTGAGCGACCTGTTGCCGGAGGGCTATATGCTGGGAACACCTACAAAAACGGATACCAACAGCATTTTTGACGGCAATCCTACCGTAGACGGAGCCACGCTGACCTATAAGCTGGCGGACAACGCAGAGATAGGCAAAGCCGGCACGATCACTGTTCCCGTGACAAACTCTACCAACTACAAGCCTTTCGAGCTGACCATCACCGTTACCGTAACGGACAAGATCGTGCCTGCCCTGACCATCAGCCCCATTTCTGCGGCCTACACCGGTAGCGCTGTCCCCGCCAGTGCCATCCAGGGCATGGCAACGGCGGAGGGAAAAACTATCCCCGGTACATGGAGCTTTGCCGATGGGCAGGCTTTGACCAACGTGGCCGACAGCGGGATGAAAACCGTGTTCTTCACTCCCGCAGACGAGGCCAAGGCCGACTATACCACGGCTACTGGGACTGTCCATGTCACCATCACTAAGGCCACGCCCAGCTTGACCCTTACGCCATCCTCTGCCATCCTGCCCAACGGCGGCACGGTGGCGCTGACCCTCTCTGGCCTGCCCGCTGGCGGCTCGGCCAATGTGACCTGTTCCGAGGCCAGCATCACTGTGACAAAGGGGAGCGGCAACACCTGGACGGCAGAGCTGCCTGCTGGCGGCACATCCTATACCTTCACCGCCACTTACACCGGAGATGGGAACCACAACGGCGCGACAGCGGATTGCACCGTCAGCCTGGATAAGATCAGGCCCACCCTGTCCCTGACAGCAGATTCCAACTCTCTAATCGGTGGTGGCATGGTGACGCTGATCCTCTCCGGCCTGCCCGCTGACGGTACAGCCACTGTGACCTGTTCCGGCGGCATCACCGTAACGGCGGGAGCAGGCAATACCTGGACCGCCGCCTTGCCCAACAGCACCGCGGTCTATACCTTTACGGCCTCCTATGCGGGGAACGCCAGCTATTATGAGGCAAGCGCGGAGTATACCGTAAGGACAACAGAAGTTGTGATCCTGCCGAACCCGCCCGCCGATGATGGCGGCATGAAATTCCAGTTGGTCATGGAAACTGGCATTTCTGAGATCCCTGCCGGATTGAAGGGCATCGAATCGCTGAACACCCCTGAAAAACTGGAAACCGCCATGCGGACGGAGATCACCCAGGTTACTCCCGGCATTCCCCAGGCCAACACCGCCGTCTACAATGTGGCGCTGATGGTCAGCACAGACGGCGGCACAACCTGGACCCCGGCCACAAAAGACAACCTCCCAGCCGGGGGCCTGACCGTCACCCTGCCCTATCCACACGGCACCAACAGCAGCTACTGCTTCACTGTGGTGCATATGTTCACCAGCTCCGATTTTGGAAAGACGCCCGGTGATACGGAGGTATTCACCTCGGATCAGGTGAAGAATACGTCCCAGGGGTTACAAGTAGTCGTGACCGGCCTGTCCCCACTCTCCGTAGGCTGGACGGCTCCCGCCACGAACCCTGACACGTCGTCCTCCGGCAATCATGGCGGGGGCGGAAGTTCCAGCACCTACGCCATCACAATTGAGAAGTTGGAGCATGGCAAGGTGATCTCCAACCGCACCAACGCCAGCAGCGGCAGTACCATCACCCTGACCGTTACCCCGGACAGCGGCTATGTGCTGGATGCCCTGACCGTTACCGACAGCCGGGGCAACGAGATCAAGCTGACCGCCCAGGACGGTGGGAAGTACACCTTTACCATGCCCAGCAGGGCCGTAACGGTAAAAGCAGCCTTCGCACCCCTGCCGGACGATACGCAAAAGCCCTGTGACGGCGGCATGGACTGCCCCTCTCGCGGCTTTACCGATTTGGAAGGCGTGGGAACGTGGTATCACGAGGCGGTGGACTATGTTCTGAGGAATGGTCTGATGGGCGGCTACGGGAATGGCCTGTTTGGACCGAACGATCACCTCTCCCGCGCCCAATTCGCCCAAATCCTCTTTAACAAAGAGGGCAGGCCGGTTGTCAACTACCTGCTGCAATACGGCGATGTGGCGGAGGATGCGTCGTGGTACACCGAGGCTGTCCGCTGGGCCACCAGCCAGGGTATTGTGGGCGGCTACGGAAATGGGATGTTTGGCCCCAATGACAACATCACCCGGGAACAGTTGGCCGTCATGCTCTGGCGGTACGTTGGAAGCCCCGCTGCTGCGAATAAGAAGCTGCATTTCACAGACGCAGGCAAGGCCAGCGGTTACGCGCTGGAGGCCCTGCGCTGGGCCGTAGAAAACGGTATCATCAATGGCAAAGGCGGCGGTATTTTGGACCCCAAGGGGCTGGCGACACGGGCGCAGGTTGCGCAGATATTGAAAAATTTTATGGGAACCCAGGAGATCGGTACTTAAGAAACTTGGAATTCTCTGCAAGAGCGTGTCGAAAAAGTGACAAGCACTTTTTCGAGTTAAGCTACGGCCCGACTGCGCGCACGCTCTGTCCGTTTCTGGCGAACAGGACGCACATTTGCGGGCCGAGATGTGTTTTCCCCGACGTACACGCCGCCGGGGAAAACAAATTTGACTTTTTTCGCGCCTGCGGGCACGAACTCTGCGTGGCTTTTTCGACCGTTTGACGGTGTCAGCAATTTTGAGGATTGCTATAATATGATGGAATATTCAAATATTTTTGTGCTAGTTTTGAAAGCTCGGCTGGGCGTATTTTTCCGGTTGTCGTTCTGGGCAGTGCCTCTAAAAACAGAATATACTTCGGTATTTTAAACTCCGCCAGTCGCTGCGCTAATTTAAAGCAAACGGCAGCTTTCTGAATTGTGGCGCCGTTTTGAGGGACAATACACAAACAGATCTCTTCTCCATAATGGCGGTCTGAGACCCCTACTGCTTTACATTCCTTTATTTCGGGACAGTCTCCCAAGGCCATTTCGATCTCGGCGGGACTGATATTCTCTCCGCCCCGAATGATGAGTTCCTTTAACCGCCCGGTTAAGTGGATATTTCCGTTCCCATCCAGATAACCTATATCTCCGGTGTGGAGCCAGCCATCTGCGTCGATGGCCTGGGCGGTGGCATCCGGCTGATGGTAGTAACCCGCCATGACGAGGTAGCCTCGCACGCAGATCTCTCCGGGCGAGCCAACTGGCTGAGGCTCCCCAGTTTCGATGTGGACGATCTTCCCCTCTACATGGTCCATAAAATGGCCGACGGTTTCGGCTCGCGTCTCCAGGGGATCGTCCAAACTGGCTGCGGTGAGTCCGGCGGTTGCTTCTGTCTGTCCCAGGCTGGAGAGCAGCGTAAAGCCAAAGCCGTCATTAATCTGCCGAAAGAGTTCGGGCGGATAAAAGCTCCCGCCGATGAAGCCGGTACGAAGGCTTGAGAGATCCCACTGCTGAAAATCAGGCCGGCAGAGGATCGCGTGAAACAGGGTTGGTACACTGCTCAAAATAGTACACTTTCCTACACTGACAGCCTTTAACAAGGTGGAAGTTTTCCGATTTTCCGGCAGGTAAAGGCAGGCGCCCACCGCGCAGGCCGCTATAAGATTGACAGAGAGGCAGAAGCAGTGAAACATCGGGATCGCCACACAAAAGCGGTCTGTTTCCGTGGCGCCCAGATCGTGGGCCTGCTGGATACCGCTGTTGACCCGGCTGTACTGGGTGCTCATCACCGCCTTGGGACTGCTGGTGGTTCCGCTGGTATAGAGGATGGTACCAATATCCTGGGCAGTGACCTCTGCCTCGGCCAGTAAGAGCGCCTGTTCGGAGGCCTCCATCAGGCAGTCCAAGGTGGGCAGGCCGTCATATCCCCCGTCCTGGCCGATGGAGAGGACGGATTGCAGGCACGGCAGCTCCTGTATCAAGTTCCGGCATATTTCTGGAAAATACTGCCCCTTATAGCCGTCACTGATGATGAGATAATCCACATCTGTGCAGCGCAGCAGCTCCACCAGCTCGGTCCGCTGAAGGCTGGTATTGAGGAGGGTCGCTGCCGCTCCAATTCGGAACAGGGCATACAGCAGGAAAATGGCATTGGGTTCTGCCTCACACCAGAGGCCCACCCGTGCGCCGCGCCTGATCCCCCAGGCGAGCAGACGGCGGGCGGTTTGATCCACCTGTGCGTCCAGCGCCTGATAGGTCCACATATGCGCCTGATATTCCAGCGCGGGCCGCGCCGGAAAGCGTGCGGCGGTACGGCGCAGAAGCTGACTCACAGTTAAGTTTTCCAGTGGAAGCATCACGCGCCCCGCCCCCCTTCTTTTCCGGCAGACTCCGCCTGTGTGGCAAAACAGATTTTTTGCAGGAGAGGAGAGAGAGGTTTTTTTACCAGCGCCATGACTTTACCGGTGACAACGGCAGTAAGGATGGTCCCCTCTCTGATGTAGACCAGCTTATGGAGGCACAGTAGGGAGAGGGCCGCGCCAGTCAGTACCACAAGGCAGTCGATGATGATCTTCATATTGTGGAAGGAGATCTTCAGCTTCCCGGCCCCGGCCAAAGAGAGTCCCTCCATCGGCATAGGGACCAATTCTACCTCAATATAGAGTACCACACCGATGGCGACGAGGACGATGCTGATCCCCACCATCGCCAGTTTACCGGCATAGGTTGGGATGGCGAAGTCCCCTACAATTGTCTTGGTAAAGTTTACAAAGTATCCGAAAATGGTAGAAAAGGCAATTTGAAAGAGATTGATAGGTTTAAATTCCCTGCGTAAAATGATAATTTGGAGCAGAATATAGACGCAGAACACCGCGGTAACACAGGTGCCAGGGTCGCGGGAGACGATGGCACTGACCACATAGGGCAGGGAATTGACAGGAGAGATCCCCAGATTCGAGTTGGCTGAAATCGCCACACCGAAAGCCAGGAAAAACAGGCCCAAAATATAGATCAGAACGCGGATCACCCACTGGACTGGAGTGCTGCTTCTCATGCGCTTTCCTTCCTTCTCACCTGTTGGGGGAGCGGGAAAACCCGCTCCCCCAGGATAGATGGTTCTTTACTTGAGCATCTGGCCGGAAATGACAATCTGCTGGACCTGGGAGGAACCCTCATAGATAGAGCAGACCCGGACATCCCGATACAGCCGCTCGATCTCGTACTCCCGGCTGTAGCCATAGCCGCCGTGGAGCTGGAGGGATTTGTTAATGATGTCAATGGCGGCCTCGGCGGCGTAGAATTTTGCCATGGACGCGGCCTTGTCGGCGGGCTGCTTGTTGTCCATCATCCAGGCGGCGCTGTATACCAGGCCGCGGGCGGCATTGAGCTTTGTCTCCATCTCCGCCAGCATAAAGGCGATGGCCTGATGCTTACACAGGGGTTTGCCGAACTGCACCCGGTTCCTGGTGTGCTCTACTGCCAGTGCTACCGCCTCGGCGGCCATGCCTAGGCACATAGAGGCCACCCCTACGCGGCCCACGGACAGGGTCTTCATCGCGTTCATAAAGCCCAAGTCCTTCTCGCCGATCAGACACTCCTTGGGAACCCGCACATCCTCCAGCACCACGTCGCTGACCGGGACCCCCCGCTGACCCATTTTCTCCTCGTGCTTGCCGCAGGACACTCCCGGCAGGGACATATCCACAATAAAGCAGCTAATCCCCTTCGCTCCCTTCTCCGGGCTGGTTTTGGCGTAGACGATGGTATACTTGGAGATGGGCGCCATGGTAATAAAGCATTTCCGGCCATTGAGAATGTAGTGGTCGCCGTCCTCCACCGCCTTGGCGGCAAGGCTGGCGGCATCGGAGCCGGCGTTTGGCTCGGTCAGGCCAAAGGCGATAAATTCCTCTCCGGCCACCACTCCAGGCAGGTACTGCTCCTTCTGCGCCTCGGTGCCGGACAGGACAATGGGCGCGGTAGACAAAGAGTTGGCGCTGGAGATAAACAGAGTGGCGGCGGCGCACTTCTTGGCAATTTCCTCCATGACGCACACATAGCTACGCATATCCAGCCCCAGGCCGCCGTATTCCTCTGGAATTTTCAGCCCCAGAAAGCCCAGATCGGCCATCTGCTTGACCACCTCCAGAGGGAAGTGTTCCTCCTTATCTACCTGTGCGGCGATGGGCGCCAGGGTCTTGTTGGCGAAATCGCGGGCCATCTCGCGGATGGATTCATGATCTTCATTGAAAAAAGGATTCATTTTGTATCCCCTCCTATAGAATCGTTGTATTAGGCCTGCCCTCTGGAGCGGGGGGTGGTATGGTTCAGCCCTTTTTCGGCTCCGGGTGGGCGGCGGCACCGGATTCCAGCATGGCCTTGATTTGCTCCTCGCTGTAGCCGAGGGACGCTAAAATTTCCTCGGTATGTTCCCCGCAGTAGGGCCCCCGTTTATACGCAGGCAGGGGGGTGTCCAGAAGCATCACAGGGGGGCGCACCAGTGTGCGCTTGGCTCCGGTCGGATATTCCATCTCATAGAAGCAGTCGGCGGCCCACGCCTGCTCATCTTTTAACAGCTCATCCCAGGTCTGGGCCACAGCATAGGGAATATCGGCGGTCTTGAAGATTTCGCACCACTGGGCCAGATCCTTTTTTGCGGTGGCTTCCACCAGAATGGCGTAAAATTCGTCCAGATTGTTTTGGAGGTTTGCCTGGGGGAAGAAGCGGGCATCGCCCACCAGGTCCGCCCGGTCTATGGCGGTGACAAAACGGTCGTACATTGCGTCGTAGGCGGGCGCGGAGAACTGAATCCAGCGTCCATCCCGTGTCTTATGGGCCATATTGAAAGGATTGGCCATGCTCCTGCGGGAGATGGGATACTGGGTGGACTTGTCGCCGTACTGGGCGGCCTGGAGCATGATGCCCATATCCCAGATGGCGGAGTGGAACAGGCTGACCGAGACCTTATCCCCCCTGCCGGTGCGACAGGCGCGGAACAGGGCGGCGAGGATGCCGCTGGCCAGATTCATCGCTACCTGATGATCCCCCACGCCAGGGACGGGAATCATGGGTGTATTGTCCTTATCAAACAGAGTGCCGAGCATGCCGCCCCTGGCGAAGAAGGCGGTAAAATCAAATCCGGGCAGATCCTTGTCCGGCCCCCTCTCACCATAGCCGGTGACATAGCCGTACACCAGCTTAGGGAATTTAATCTTTAGGCTCTCGTAGTCCAGTCCCTGTTTTTTCAGGGACTTCTCCCGAACGTTGGTGATAAAAATATCCGCAGTCCCGATGAGCTTGACCAGCGCCTCCAGCCCCTCTGGGGCCTTTGTATTCAGGCAGATGTCGCGCTTATTGGCGTTATCCAGATCAAAGCTGGTGTTCTCGTAGTCCCCCAAGGGACGGCCTTCGTTGATGGCGGTCCCCCGGAGGGGATCGCGGCTGGGGGCCTCCACCTTGATGACATCGGCACCCAAGTCAGCTAAATAGCGGGCGCAGGAAGGGGCGGCAATGAAGTTGGCCAGCTCTACAACTTTTACACCCTCCAACGGGCGGCTTGTTTTTTCCATCGGTCGTATTCCTTTCTCAAGCGTATAATCCTACTGTATTTCCCCGTCCAAATGGACGGGGAAATTATTATTTTTTACTCGTCAATCCCTGGGGCATCAATATTGTGTTCCTTGAGATAGCCTCTGCTGATCTTACGTCCGGCCAGGAAGATGGCGGGGAGGATCAGGATGGGCAGGTTCACATAGCCCAGGATAGTGTAGCCGGTAGACACAAGCGCCACGATGCCAAACTTGGAGCAGAAGGCACAGGCCAGCAGCAGAACGGCGACCAGGGCGATGTCCTTTCCAGGGGTTTTCTCGTCCGGCTTGCGGTAGAATTTGGAGAACCGGGCCAGACCGCCGAAGCAGAACCCTACAGCGGTAGACAGTACCGCTACAAATACCGTTACCACATAGACCACCTTGGCCCAGCCAAAGTCCAGGTAGGTCAAAATGCCGTAGAAGGGCAGAGGGTTCGTTGCTGTATCCAGCACGTCATAGTCGGCAAGGGCTGTGGCGCTGAGGAGGAACACACTCAGCCCCACCAGCATTAGGGCGTTGCCAAAGATACCGATGATGGCGGCTTTCTTAGAGGTGGAGCGGTTAGGGAGTTGATTGGCCACCGAGGAGATGTTTGCGATGACGGTAGCCTGGAAAGCGGCGTAGATCACAGCGCTCCACAGGGCCTTGGGCAGAGACAGTGTAATACCCGGATGATTGGCCTGGTTTGCAAGGGCGGCACCCAGATCCAGCTTGCCCGTAGACATAGACAGGATGATGATCAGGGCCAGGACCGCAATGACAAGGTACATCATATAAGTAGACGCTTTGGACACCAATTTGGCGCCAAAGGCGCACAGCAGGGCGGCGCAGACAACCACAAGGGCCACGCCCAGCCAGTAGTTCAAGCCGAATTGGTTTTGCAGCAGGGTTGCAATGGCATTTAAGCTACCGCCCAGGGCGGTCATCATAGTGATGATAAAGGAAATGTCAAAGAGGATTGCCACCCATTTAATGCCAAAGACCTTTTGAATCCAATCCCCGTAGTTATAGGTCTTATAAATGCGGGAAAATTCCATGGAACAGTACAGGCAGTAGCCAAGCAGGGACATGGCTAAAATGGGACAAATGGCGCCCCAGATCCCGTACTTCACCCAGTATTGGAGAATCTGTGTACCAGAGGCCACGCCCGGCCCAAAGTGGGTTCCCATCCAGACACAGGCCAGTCCAATGGCAATGGATGTGGTATGCTTTCTTTTGTTGTTCTCCATGCGCTCACTCCCTCTTTACGTTTGCCGCTGTACCAAATCAGATACAGTAATTGGTTTGCATCTCTCTGTCAGAATCCGTTTTGAACTTACCTGACCATAACTCAGGACAGGATCTCCCGGAAGGTCTCCAGGGCAGTGCGGGCTTGGGCGAAGTTGTTCATCTGCCGGTCTACCTCTACTAGCGCCACAGGAAGACCGGCGGCATCACAGGCCCGCTTGAGGAAGGGATAGTCAAACTCCTCCGGGTCGCAGAATTTGGTAAGAACCACAACCACACCCTTGGCGTTTCGCGCCTTGGCCTGTGCCACGATAGAGGCCGGACGCTTCTTGTCTGGGTCGTAGAGAACCGAGCAGCAGTCCATCCGGGTGAATTTATCGCATAGGGCGGCCAGGGGGTCGCTCATCTCGGCGCAGTCGGTGCGGTATTGACGGCTCTCGGCGGCCACATCATCCGCCACAATTTGAAGGCCTAAACTGTCGAAGATCTCCAACAGGGCGGGGCTGTCGCAGAGAATCCCAGAGGTCATGACCTTATGACCGCCCATATCAGGGGCAGTGCCCTCCAGGACGGATATCAGCTCCTCCACCCATGTGGTATGCTCCTCTTTTTTCACGAAGAAGGCGCTTTTAAAGATGTCGCTGCGCTGGGCTGCGGTGATCTCCGGGTGGTTGGCCAGGACCTCGTCCACCCTGCGCATAGCCGCATTGTGGCGGTTGTAGACCCGAATGGAGTCCACCAGTCTTTTGGTGTCCAACGTCTGTCCTGTGATCCGCTCCAAATCGGCGATCACCCGTTCATAACCTGCGCGGGTAAAGTCCTCTCCTACCTGGCCCCAGCGGTTCTGAGGGTAGGTCATAGGGACAAAGGGGATACTTGGGACTGCGTACTTCCAGTTCTGTCCCAGGCATTTTAGGGAATCACATAGACTGGGGACCACCAAGGCGGAGACACCCTCATAGGCTCCTCGCATCCCCAGCTCCAAAACAGATTGCATGATGGAGCAGATAAATGCGGGGAAATACTTCTTGGACTCCTCCAGCGGGAGGTCCGCACCCCAAGCACCCATGGGGACCAGGCCCATGGCGTGAATCAGTTCCTCCGGGGTATAGACCGGAGCGGTGAGGACCACCTTTTCCCCGGCGGCCAGATACTGCTTGAGCTGTGCGCCTGGATTGGCGGCTGCCGTGTGGAAGCGGCTCAAAAGCTCCTGTACGCTCATGCCAAATCCCCTTCTTTCTGTAAATCCATAATCTCTGTCAAACCCTGCACGCGGGTGTCATACTGCGCCTCAGAGAAATTGCGGGGGTCGGCCTGATCGCCATCGAATGAGATGACGGGAATCCCGCATTCCTTTCCGATCTGGCGGCTCATCTCCGGCATAAAGCCGCTCCACAGCTTACAGGACCGGTTTGTATGGACCAGCAGACCCTCCACATGGTTGTCCTTGCACAGCTTGACCCGCTTGTCCCTGGAGGTCTCCAGGTTAATGGCATTGGGAACCTTGCAGTAGGCCCGGATCATGTTGTCAAAGGAATCATAATCAAAGCCGAAGGCGTCGGCATAAATGGTTGTCACCATATTGATCCCCCGGCTTTTTAATCCAGTGGAGGTGACGCGCAGCCACGGCCAGCAGGCAATGCCCTCAAACATGATGCGGTACTTCTCCTCGGCCCGGAAAGTGCTCTTGCCCGTCTCATGGTTCTCCTGGTACTCCTTGAGCAGGGTTTCCATCGCATCGGCGGCCTCCGGCTTGCCCCTGGCGGTCACCATGACAGCCATGTGGTTGAGCAGGTCAAAGCCGTTGAAGGGGCTGGGTGTGTACCGCGCCATAGCGGTGGCCGCCAGCCAAGCCCGACTGGTGCGGCAGGAGTTGTTCATAACCTCCTGGAATCTCTCGTCGCTCCACCGCTTGCCGGTAATCTCCTCCAATTGCTGAATGGCCGCCAGGAACTGCCCCTTGACATAGGCTACCTGAGCGTCGGATACCTCATTATCCGGGTTAAAGGGGATGTCTAGCATAATGATGGGGATGTTCAGGTCCTGGGCCAGATTCTCGTACCACTTAATCATACAGTTGCAGATGTTGTTGCAGCATAGCAGCACGTCCGGCATGGCCACGTCCTGCTCCGGGCAGGACTTGAGCTTGGCGTAGGCCAGACTGATACGGGCATAGGCACAGATGTCGTTGGAGTAGCCGTCCGCCTCCGCCTCCTCGTACATTCTGGTTCCCGCGCCGCGGGCGGCGATCCCTGCCGCTTGATTCTCCGGGTATACCGTCGCGATTCCCATGGTCTCTGGAATTTCCACCGGAAAGTTACTGGATACCCAGGCGACCTTTTCCCCGCGGGCCTTGGCCGCAATGGCATCCTTGTAGGCATCCGCTGCGATCTTGCCCAGCTTGTATTTTGCCGAATTGGGATCGGGCGGTGTATGTGTTTTCTTTTTGACCTCTTCCGCCATTGTTATCGCTCCTCTCTAAAACCATTTCACTTATGACAAGCATACAGCGCCGCCCCTAGGGCGCCCGCCATTTGGGCCTGGGGCGCATAGAAAATGGGGATCTCCAGCGCCCGCTCCAAGGCCCGACGGACGCCGCCGTTTTGGGCCACGCCGCCGCTCATACATACTTCTTGTTCAATGCCCACCCGTTTGGCGAGAGCCGCCACCCGTGAAGCCACGGACATACAGATACCAGCTACGACATCGGAAATCGGGGTTCCCGCCGCAAGCTGAGAGATCACCTCTGACTCGGCAAACACGGTACAGGTGCTGGAAATCGGGGCAGGGCGCTGCGCCTGGGCGGCCAGCTCCTCCAGCGATTGGATTGGGACCCGCAGAATGGTAGCCATCACCTCCAGAAACCGGCCTGTCCCAGCGGCGCATTTATCGTTCATTGCAAAGTTTACCATCCTGCCACCCGGACCTAACGCAATGACCTTTGCATCCTGCCCGCCGATGTCGATCACGGTGCGGGTCGATGGGAGGAGAAAATGACTTCCCCGCGCATGGGCGGCCAGCTCGCTGATCGTCTCGTCCGCCCCCTTCCAGGAGGTGCGGCCATAGCCAGTGGCAACGCAGCGGGTAATCTCATCCGAGCGGACGCCAGCCGCAGCCAGCGCCCCGGAAAAGGCCTGTTCCGGCCCCCCTGTACCAATTCCCGTATCTACCAGAGTACTGCCCACGATTTCGCCGTCCCGCAAAAGGACACACTTCGATGTTGTTGAGCCAATGTCAATCCCTGCATATAACAAACGATCACCCCGCATTTTTTGGTATGCTGGTAAGACCAGTTATCTAGGTTTTATTATACTGTCAGATGATTCTGTTGTCTATCTCTAAACTGCAATAATTTCGCTTTTGAAATTTGTATAGATTAGACAAAATCTATGGAAAGCGGCTATATCCTTCGGAAAAAACTATCGGATAGAGATCCCGTGCCTAAAAAATATGCCTTTCCCTTGTGATCTGAAAATAAGTATGATAAAATAAAAGAAAAACCCTGTTATAGAGTAAACAGGGTTGAAAAAGTGCAAATTACATTTTTTAATCAGCGGGCTATCGGCCCGCTGACACGCAAGGCGCGTCTTTATTCCCTAATGAAGGACAAGCCAAGACCGCATTTGCGGTCTTCTGCGGCGAAGGTTGGCTACAGCGTTTAAAAGAGCCCCTTGTTTGACTATCGTGCGAAATGGAGCGGAACTATGTCAAAAGAAAAAACAGATCGCGAGGCGATGCCGCTGCTGCGTCCTGTGGAGACCCAGCGGGCCAGCGAGGCGATCTATGAGCAAATTAAAACCCTGATCGTCCAAGGAAAGTTCAAGCCAGGGGATCGGCTCCCTTCTGAACGCGCTCTGATGGAGCTGATGAACCGTAGCCGGCCTACCATTCGTGAGGCCCTGCGTATGCTTGAACGGGCCGGATTTATCCATACAACTCCTGGTGGGACTGGCGCAGTTGTCCAGCAGCCCTCCCCCGATATTGTGATTCAATCCCTGGACGCGATGCTTCAAATTGGAAAGGTCTCCCTGGAGGAGCTGGGTGAGTTCCGACTCCATAACGATGTTGCTGTCGCCCGTTGGGCCGCCCAGCGGCGTACACAGACGGATATTGATACCTTGTCAGAGATCCTCACGGAGTCGGAACGCCTAATTCAAGCAAAAAATTGGGAGGGCTTTATGGACCAGGACCCGGCATTCCATAGTTCCCTGGCCCGTGCCGGAAAAAACGAGGTGGCCGCCATTATGAGCCATGTCTTGAGTACCTTGAGCAATCCGATTACCCTGAGTACCTTCTGGAATCAAACGCCAGATGCTATCGGGAAACAGTCACTAAGTATTTTAAAGATGCACCGCAATATCTTTGATGCGGTCTGTTCCGGCGATCCCCACGCCGCAGAGGACGCCATGACGGTCCACATCCTCGCCTTTGTCAAAGATAACCCCGGCGCTCGTAGGTGCAATTCATAGCCGGTTTGTGTTCAACTACTTCTTGGCTGAGCGAATGGGTCAGTACAAGCAAACCGGTCATGCTCCGACACGTTTTCAGCAGGACAAAGCCTTGACTGTGCTGAAAAAGGAACTGGAGTGGCTGCGGTCGCTGAACCGAGAATCCCCCGGCTTTAGCCGGGGGAGTGTCAAACTGATAGATATGATAATGGATTGTGGCATAAATCGTATAATTTATTCGCCCTCGGTATCTACATCAACTTCAAACACATCGTAGACCTCGTTGGGGTTTGGTTTGAGCCGGGTGGACAGGAGCGCTTCCATATCAAAGGCGTTCTTATCGTCCGTAT
>JAAWBF010000136.1 GCA_022792555.1 Oscillospiraceae bacterium | reverse complement strand
TGGAGAGGGCGCTGCTGCATGATTTCATGATTAGAAGTATTTGCGGATCCCCTCCGAGGCCAGCTCGGAGTCGGCGCTGATGGTGACAGTAAACTTGATATTATTCTTATCAGAGAAGCGGTTGAGCCAATCCAGGAATTCCTCCACACTGTGATCCGTGGGGTCGGAAGGGACAATCTTTGTGAGGCTGTCGATGAACACATGGGTGGTGTCGTAGTTGCCGGCGTACAGGCCGCTGATGAAGCCCTTGAGACAGTCGAAGTTGTCCATATCATAATGACTGGCCTCTACCAGCCGGATTTTATAGTGAATGTCGTAGGTCAGCTTTGGGCCGCGCTCAATGCAGACCACACTGCCGTTCTCGCTGTGGACTGCGGCGTTGATCATCTCAATCATCTGCTTGGTCTTTCCGGTACCTTTGACACCCATGATCACTCTCACCATAGGAAATCACTCCTTATTTTCCATAAACTTATTTATCATTGACGCGGGCAAAGTTCTGTGACGGCCTTTGCCGGGGGTACTGTTCTCTGAGCTTATAGTACCATTTTTAGCCCTGAATTGCAACCGCTTTGTCCAAGTTTACTAAAAATTCACAGTCTGTAACAGGCTTCAAGCTTGCCGGCATTGTTTTCCCCCTCCCCAAAGGGGAGGGGGAAAACAATGGACTGCCATGATGGGGGAAAATTTGCTTTCAGGGAGGGGGCGAGCATCAGTGCAGGCGGGCCTCCAGCGCAGCTTTCTGGTCTTCGTAACCGGGTTTTCCCAGCAGGGCGAACATGTTTTTCTTATAGGCCTCTACACCGGGCTGGTCGAAGGGATTGACCCCCAGCAGGTAGCCGGACAGGCCGCAGGCGTATTCAAAGAAGTAGATGAGCCCGCCCAGGCTGCGGGTATCCCGCTGTTCCAGGCCGATGATCAGGTTGGGGACGCCGCCGTCTACATGGGCCAAGAGGGTCCCCCGCAGAGCCTGCTCGGCCACAAAGGACAGGGGCTTGCCCGACAGGAAGTTCAGCCCGTCCACATTGTCCGGGTCATTTGGGATCTCCAGGGTACGCCGGGTGTTTTCAAAGCGGATCACCGTCTCAAACATAATGCGCTCACCGTCCTGGATAAACTGGCCCATGGAGTGCAAATCGGCGGTAAACTCCACACTGGCGGGGAAAAGGCCCTTGCCGTCCTTACCCTCGCTCTCGCCGTAGAGCTGCTTCCACCACTCAGTGAAAAAGCGCATGGAGGGCTCATAGGCGGCCAGGATCTCCACCCGCTTGCCGCTGGTATAGAGGGCATGCCGGGCAGCGGCATACTGCCAGGCGGGGTTTTCCGTCCCTGGCACATCGAGGGACTCCATAGCCGTTTGGGCCCCCGCCATCAGTGCCTGGATGTCCACCCCAGCGGCGGCAATGGGCAGCAGGCCCACTGCGGTGAGCACTGAGTACCGCCCGCCTACCGCGTCAGGAACTACAAAGGTCTCGTAGCCCTCTGCATCGGCAAGTCCCTTTAAAGCACCCTTGTGGGCGTCTGTAGTGGCATAGATCCGGCTGCGAGCCCCCTCTTTTCCATATTTCTCCTCCAGCAGAGCCTTGAAGATACGGAAAGCCACCGCAGGTTCCGTGGTGGTCCCCGACTTGGAGATGACGTTCACCGAGAAATCCTTGTCTTTCACCAGGTCGATGACCTCCAGCAGGGCGTCGGTGGACAGGCCATTTCCGGCGAAGTAGATCGCCGGGCCGCTGGTCCGGGTCAGGTTGAAGTTGGGGGAGTTCAGCGCCTCTACCACCGCCCTCGCCCCAAGATAGGAACCGCCGATCCCGATGACCACCAGGGCCTGGGAATCGGTGCGGATGCGCTGGGCGGCCTGCTGGATGCGGTCAAACTCCGCCCGGTCGTAGTCCCTGGGCAGGTGGACCCAGCCGGTGAAGCTCCCGCCAGGGCCGTTGCCTGTGGAGAGCATGTCCCGCGCCTGGCTTAACGCGTCCGTCCGGCTGGAGAGCCAATCCTCCGGCAGAAACCCGGAGAGCTTAGAGAGATCGAGATGAATCATAGTGTCAGCCTCCTATGTCTGATATCTATCACATGGGTTTTTTTAGTATACACCAAAATCTCTGGATGGTATAGGCCCTGTTGGGAATTCTGGTGGAAAATTGCGCGGCAGACAGAAAAACTCCCGTTCAGATTGGTGTTGATCGGGGTCGGATTGCAAAATTATTCGTCAAAATATCGAAAGCGGGGACTGTCTTTACAAATGTGCCTTATATCCCCATGCCTAAAGGCAGGGGCTTTACGGCGCATTTGGTAAAACACTTCTTCGGATGCAGACCCGATGCCCCCTCCGTCTGATACTTTCGCAGCCACGCCTGAAAGGTACTCAATCGTATGCCCAATTCTTCCCGTATCTGTGTGCTGACCTTTCGCATTTCCAGGTAATCTTCCACTGCCTGTATTTTTTCCACCGGTGCTATTTTCCCTTTTAAGCTCATGATGATTGCTCCCCCCATTTCGACAGTTTTGTTTTTCCACTGTCTACTTTAGAGGGAGCATATCAATCGTGCTGGCACGCCTATTCTCTTTTTACGCTGCCCTCTGTCCCTAGAGGGCGGGGAATACAGACTCTTATTCTGCGGAGATCATATAGTAGTAGACGGGCTGTCCGCCGGACAGGAGGGTGATCTCCGCCTTGGGACAGATCTCCTGAAAGCGCTGGAGAGTATTTTGCGCGTCGGCCTCGGAGACATCCTCTCCGTAGAAGATATTGATAAATTCCGCATTCTGCTGGGTGTCCGCATGGGCCAGGCGGTCTAACAGGGTGTTGATGTCCTGGTCGGTGCCAAAGAGCTGGTGCTCCGTCAGAGCCAGGTAGTCCCCCTGCTTGATGGCGAAGCCGTCAAAATCGGAATCTCTGGCGGCATAGGTAATCTCGCTGGTGTGAACCTTGCGGATGGCCTCCTCCATGGCGGCCACATTGTCCTCCTCGGAGCGGTCCGGATCCATCATCAGCAGGGCGGAAATACCCTGGGGGACCGTCTTGGTGGGGAGGACCACCACTTTTTTGCCCTCCGCCAGAGGAATGCACTGCTCGGCAGCCATGATGATGTTCTTGTTGTTGGGCAGAACAAAGATGATCTCAGCGGGGGTCTTGTCAATCTCCCGCATAATGTCCTCCGTGGAGGGGTTCATGGTCTGCCCGCCGCTGATGATGCCGTCTACGCCCAGATCCTGGAACACATCGGCCAGACCCGCACCGGCGGCCACCGCCACAACGCCGTACTTGCGCTCCGGCGGGGCGATCTGGCGCTGTGGTGTCTCTGTTTCCGCCTCCGCCAAAATCTCGGTGTGCTGGTTGCGCATGTTCTCGATCTTGACCGTCTGAAGGGCGCCGTAGGTCAGGGCCTCCTCCAGCACCCGGCCCGGGTGGTTGGTGTGGACGTGGACCTTGATGATCTCGTCGTCATCCACCAGGACCAAACTGTCACCCAGGGCGGAGAGGAAGCCGCGCAGGGCCTCCGGGTCCTTCTTGGTATCGCGGGCACAGATAAACTCGGTGCAGTAGCCGAACTTGATCGCTTCGGTGGAAAATACCTCAAAGTTGGCCTTTTCCTTCTGCTGGGGGACCTCCTGGTTCTCGTCTCCTGCGGGGATGGGCAGGCCGCGCAGTGCGTCCAGCATCCCCTGGAGGATGATCAAAAAGCCCTTGCCGCCGGCATCTACCACGCCGGCCTTTTTCAGCACCGGGTTTTGGTGGATGGTATCCGCCAAGGCGGCGTGGCCCTCCTGGATGGCGGCGTCCAGCACGGCCTCGATGCTGTTGTCCTCCCTGGCTGCGGCCGCGGCCTGGGCAGCAGCCAGGCGGGAGACCGTGAGGATGGTCCCTTCAGCGGGTTTCATGACTGCCTTATAAGCGGCGGCTACCCCGAAATCCAGAGCAATGGCTAAATCCCGCCCGTCGATGGTCTCCTTGTCCTTCACCGCCTTGGCAAACCCCCGAAAAATCAGGGAGAGGATGACCCCGGAATTTCCTCTGGCCCCCCGCAACAGGGCGGTGGCGGTGATATGGGCGGCGTCTCCCACCGTGGTGCAGGATTTCTTGCACAGCTCGGCAGAGGCGGTGCCGATGGTCAGACTCATATTCGTACCGGTATCCCCATCCGGGACCGGGAAGACATTCAGTTCATTGATCTGCTGTTTGCTTTGACTGATAGAGGCCGCTCCATGAATGACCATCTGTGCGAATAACGCTCCGTCAACGGTTTGTCTCATATCCCTCGTTCCTTCCTTTCGATGATCGGCAGCCCCATCAGCCGATGACCATGGAATCGACATACACATTGACGCTCTTCACCTGGATACCGGTCAGGCGGCTGACATGATAGCGCACCTCGCTCATGATGGAACGGCTGACCGCCATGAGGTTGACTCCGTTATCCACAATAATGTGGAGTTCAATGGTAATCGTCGTATCGTCATGATAAATCACTTTTACACCCTTGGACATGGATTCCCGCCGCAGTAGATGGACCAAGCCATCGGTCTTAGAGCGCACAGCCATGCCCTTTACGCCATAACAGCTTGTGGCTGCGGCGCCGGTGATATTGGTAAAGACCTCGCTGCTGATGCGGATCTCTCCCTTTTCAGTTTGCAGCTTCATAAAGGACCCTTCCTTTCTGTCGGGGATAGCGGCAACAGCCGCAGGAGATGCCGGACACGCGGGTGCGTGTGCCAGTGGGAAGAAAATAAACCGCAACGCGGTTTATACAGCCCCTTTAATGGTTCTTATTGTATTCTATTTCCTGCAAAATTACAAGGGAAAAAGTTGTGGATAGTGATTGTAATTTCCGCTGAAACCGTGTACACTAGATGTGTATACACCCCGAAACGGATAAAGGAGGCGCGGAGATGAAACTTGCCCGTTTTGTACTGAAGATCGTAGCAGCCTCGCTGGCCGCTGCGGCCTTCACCTGTTGCATCATTGCCTATTGGGATCGGATTGCAGCGGCCTTTGGCTGCGCACGGGATCGGCTGGCGGAGCATCGGTGCTGCTCCTCGGAGTATGACGACTACGCCGATTGGGTGGACTGACCGCCTCCCATACAGTCCCTTGAGGGCCTGCTGCAAATATGCAGCAGGCCCTCAGCCTGTCGAAAAGCATGAAGAAACGTTTTAAATTTTGCCTGCTCCCCTGCGCTCGTGCCCAGCGCGGCCTGATAAATTTCCTCTTTGGTCATAGATTGTTCCTTTCTGCCGTAACATAAAATATCCCTTTGGCTGGAAAAATGTCAAACTATCACAGGTATTGTGATAGTTTGCTAGAGCAAAGGAGAACGCTATGAGTAGTAACCTAGCATATCAGGAGAATTGGCGTGAAGAAGTGATTGGTGGCAAGGATTGTAGATCCGCTGCATAAGTCTATAGAAGTTTACCCTTTGCAAGATGGCAGATATGTTTTGGATAATATCTATACCTTCTACTCCGCCAAGGAATTAGAGGAGATGACAGATGAAGAAAAGACTACTGTTGTGACAGCGTTTAAGTGTCACCTGTACGATGATCTGGTCATCCGGCTGGATGATATTTTCGATGATTTGTTTTGACACAGGACCATTCAGAAGCTTGTGGAATGCTTGAAGGCCGTCAAGGAGAAATCATCCTCCAACTTTGTGATTGCCAATCGTAACGGGGGCGCACTATCGGAAACACAAGGGCACTGGGTAGTCTTTTGTATCTCCAATCGCAGCACAGCAGTTTCGTTTTCTTCTGTCGATGTTCCCCTTGCCTGAGCACTATAGTCCCCCCAAAAAAATAGTTTGCAAAAATCAAAAAAAATGCTTGCATCTTTTGGACTTGTGTGGTAAGATGATTAAGCTGTTTGAGCTTGATTTGCTCTTATATCATCTCCGGGTGTGGCGAAGTTTGGTATCGCGCTTGAATGGGGTTCAAGAGGCCGCTGGTTCAAGTCCAGTCACTCGGACCAATCTATGAGAATCCGAACCCAATCCCAAGTAGGGGAAGGGGTTCGGATTTATCATTCTTATTGACCGTATCCTTTAAATGGAAAATAGCATGGCATCGATGTGTTTTCCCCGACGTACACGCCGCCGGGGAAAACGAATTTGACTTTTTTCGCGCCTACGGGCGCGAACTCGGTGAGGCTTTTTCGACAGGCTGAGGAAACCGCTGGTTATCCAGCGGTTTCCTTTTGCTTTTATCTCAACTGATTTATTTGCTGAAGTCCACTGATACGGCTGGTCAAGGGGCCAGGACAGGAAGCTCCAGCGGCGGCTCTCCCTCTATATGGTAAAACGCAAGACTATTTGTGTTCTGTAAGAAAATTTCACATAGCGCGGCAGGAGAATCGGTCAGGCGGTGTCTGAGCTTGTGGAAATAGGGTTTCACGTTCGATTATCAACCGTGATAACAGGTTTATCAAAGCATTTCGATAAAAGCGGCGATCCGGGTGGTGAGCTGGCCCAGATCGGACTGGGAGTAGTCTGTATCAACGGCGAGGAAGGGGACGCCTATCTCACTGGCGAGCTGTTTTATCTGCTGCCTCTCTACGGTATAGGGGTGACAGGTCTGCAGCTCAATCTCTAAAATACCGTCTACCCTGAACTCCTCCACCAGCTGCGGCAGCAGCTCCATACGTTGAGGATTGGGTGTCATGACGGCGCAGCCGATGTTTAAGTAGCGCTTGGCAATGGCGGTCATGATATCATCGGCCTGGGTGTCTACCAGATAGCGGGTGGGCTTGATGCCGCCGCAGTTTTCAAAGCAGACCACAACGCCGCCGTTTTCCTCCACCACTTTGACCGTCTTCTCCAGCACGCCGCCGATGGGGCAGCCGGTGACAAGAATACGCTTTTGACCGGCGGGAACTGGGCGGGCTCCAGCGTTGTAGTCTTCCAGAAGCTGTCTGGTGAGGTCGGTGAGCTTTTTTAGGTTGGCCTGTAAGTCAAAGCTGAACCCAAGGCCATCCAGGAGCTGATATAAACCCAAGCCCGTAAATGGGGGCGGGTCCAGCTTTTGTAGCTCCATCAAGGCCGTCCGAGCCTGACGGAGCTGATTACGCAGGACGGCGGCCTCCCGGAGCGCGGCATCGGTGATGGTAACATGGAACTTCTCCTCCAGAACGGTGCGGAACCGGTACAGCTCCTTTGTCCACAGCTCCAGGGCATAGTCGCGGTCGATCCCCTGGGGGAGCTGGAGGATGTACACATCCTTCAGCTTCCCCAGCAGCTCATACATTTTCTTTTTGCCGTCACAGGTGGTCTCCCCTACAATCAGGTCGGAGAAATAGGTGTAGGGACAGGTGTCTGAGACGGCAAAGCCATAGCTGGACTTGATCAGCGGGCAGAGATTTTTGGGGAGATCTCGCTCTGCGGCCGGGATCGGTTCGGGGCTCATACCGCACAGACTCACAGGATGGATACCGGCGGCATCCATGAGCTCACAGGGGGTAAAGGTGCAGAAGGTACCGGCGATATGTCCGCCGGCCTCTTTGATGGCCATGGCCTTG
The DNA here is from genome assembly GCA_022792555.1 of Oscillospiraceae bacterium. GTDB lineage: Bacteria > Bacillota > Clostridia > Oscillospirales > Oscillospiraceae > JAAWBF01. The sequence goes on along the minus strand of JAAWBF010000136.1, from coordinate 23,010 downwards.
AGGAAGCCCTCTTTACGTGCCTTGGTAAATTCCTCAAACTGATCCGGAAGCTGAGATTCACTCATAGGGAGAACGCTCCTTTCCTATCTCGTCTTTTCTTGTCTTCCTATCGTACAGGCAGTCAGCGCCGCGCCGATGGCGCCCGCATATCTGGCCAGCGGAGCGGAACGTACCGTCGTTCCAAGCTTTTTAGACAGCGATTCCAGGATATAGGCGCTCTCACACAGGCCGCCGGTCAGATAGCATGGGAGGTTTGAGGCAGAGAGCTTTCCGTACTGGGAGGCCACCTTGTTGACGATAGACTCTATAATGCCGTAGGCAATGTCTTCCTTCGCTGTGCCGCTTCCAATCAAGCTGATGACCTCGCTCTCAGCAAATACTGTACACATAGAGCTGATAGAGACCCCAGAGCCAGAGCGGGCCAGCTCACACAGGCGGCCTGGATCGACACACAGGGTATTGGCCATAATCTCTAAAAATCTTCCAGTTCCAGCGGAGCATTTGTCGTTCATCAAGAAGTCCTGAACCATCCCGTCCGCCATGGCAATAACCTTGGTATCCTGACCTCCGATATCTAAGATGACACAGGGCTCTGTCCCAAAGAGGAACCCGCTCCCTCTGGCATGACAGGTAATTTCTGTAACAGTCTTTTGGGCATAGGGGACATTGAGGCGGCCGTAGCCGGTGGCCACACAGGGTAGGCCGTCAGGGCAGTAGCCCTGGGCCTCTAAATGGGCATAGATCGCCTGGGCGGTTTCGCCGCTGCTCCAGCCGGTTGGCATGAGCATATGGTGGACCAGGGTGTGTCCATCCTCTAATACGGCCAGCTTGGCACAGGTGGAGCCGATATCTACTCCAATGCTATACATAGAATCCTCTCTTTCGGCCGCAAACAGCGGCAGTTGTAAATACTGTGGCGCTTTCCCCACATTCCATAAAGAAGGCACTATTTTGACGATTCGGCTTTTCAAAGCGCGCGCACTGTGGTATGATCCATACTAATAGTGTTCCAAATTAAGGAGGCGATGATCCAATGGCTACCCTTCCAGAGCGTTTTGAGGAGTTTGCCGAGGCCAGGCGAAACGGTTTTATCAAGGTGATGGAGCTGAAAAACAGCGGCGCCAACATCTGCGGCACCTTTTGCCAATATGCTCCTGCGGAAATCATACGGGCTGCGGGATTGTATATGGTGGGGCTGTGCGGCAAAAGTCAAGAACCCATCCCCGCGGCAGAGCGGGAGCTGCCCGCCAATCTGTGTCCCCTGATCAAGTCCAGCTATGGCCACGCGCTGGAGGACACCTGCCCTTACGCCTACTTCTCCGATCTGGTGGTGGGGGAGACAACCTGTGATGGAAAAAAGAAGATGTTCGAGATGCTGGGCCGCATCAAGCCCACCCGAGTGATCCATCTGCCCAACGTACCCGACTATGAGCGCTCCCTGGAGAGCTGGATTCAGGAGCTGCGGGCGTTTCGGACGGATCTGGAGCAGCGCTTCCAGATCACCATCACCGACGAGATGCTCCGTTCATCGATTCGCTGGTGCAACAAGGAGCGGATTCAGGCCGCCAGAATCTATGAGCTGGGCCGTTATGACCCGCCCGCCATCCGAGGTGTGGATATGCGGAATATCATGGAGGGAGAACAGTACATCTTCAACAAAGAGGAGAAGTATAACAAGCTCGCTGAGATCCTGGACCGCTGTGAGGAGAACTGGCATGCGGGCAAGGGGCCGTATCCCCTGGATGTCCACCCGGTGCGGATCCTGGTCTCCGGCGCCGGCTTTGGCGGGGCCGCGGAGAAGACCATCAACGTGATTGAGGAGCTGGGCGGCGCAATTGTCTGTTATGAGGGGTGCAGCGGCATTGTCTCCCGGCGGCGGCTGGTGGAGGAGTCCGAGACCAAGGACCCCATTGTCTGCATCGCAGAGAAGTATCTGGAGGTCCCATGTGCGGTCATGTCCCCCAACGACGCCCGCTTTGCCCAGGTGGCGGCTACCATTGACGAGTGGAGGATTGACGGCGTTGTGAGCCTGACCCTGCACTCCTGCAATCCCTTTGGCATCGAGGCCACCAACATCAAGCGGGTATGTGATCAATGCGGTGTCCCACATCTGCACATCTCTACGGACTTCTCCCAGGGAGATGCAGGGCAGATCCGCACACGGATCGGAGCGTTTTTGGAGCTGTTACAGACCCGCAGGGCGGAAGCGGCCAGCTAAAGCGAATGGTTGTGATGCTCGGAGCGTTCTTACTTGTCTCCACCCCCTTCCGGGGGTGGAGCAATTTTGCGTATTAGAACCCGGCCAGGGTACGGAGGATTGCCGTACCCTGGCCGGTTGTCTATCAACTGCACGATCAGGCGATTGGAGCTACAATGCGGCTGTGTGCGTCATATTCCATACGGTAAAAGCCGACATTGCCCTCCTCCTCCCGAAGCCCACAGCCCTCCAGGGTCCCCTTGACCTGCGCTAGAGATGCAGGCGGAAACCGGAGGGAGAGTCCGCAGTGGTCGGTAAGCTCCCGTGGGGTAGGCATAACGGGCGCGTAGATTTTCGCCTGTGTCAGGGCCTGCTGTGCTGCCATCGCCGTCTTGGAATCAGCGAAAACCGCGATGATAAACCGTTCCATAGGCTGATCGCAAGCCCCTAATCCGTGGTGTGCATGGGCGCGATATAGACGCCATCACCAGTATAGGGCTCAATGGGACTCTCGGTCTTGCTGCCGTTCTCCATCCACTTGTCAACCTTGCCCACCCCGCTGTTGTGATCTACTCCGTCAATGGTCTCTGCCATGTACAGCCAGTCGGCATAGCTCATACCCAGGGGCTGGATCTCATCAATATTCTCCTCCTTGAGGAACGTCTGAAAATCCTCTATTCCGCATTTATCCAACCAGCTCAAGTCTAAGAAGCCGTCAACATCTGTCACCAGTGTCCGTTCTTCCTCAGGAACCCCCAGCATGTCATACCACTTTGCATAGTTGTCCATATTCTCCTGGCTGATGGTCCAGCACATAGTGCGGCCCTCGGCGTTGGTCTTCAAATACATGGTGCGCAGGCCCACGGCGTCAGAGGTGCCGAAGGTCTTCGCGAACATCAGACCGGCGCTGTAGGGGTGCTGATACATATACTTCAAGGACAGGCAGTGGGCCAGGACCAGCCGTGTGGTCAGCTCCGGGTGTTGCTCGGCAAAGTCTTCATTGATATAGTAGCCGCAGTGGATGCCCCAGCCGGTGGACTTGTCCTCCTTCACATCCGCGTGCCAGGCGGTGGCCAGGATTTTGCCAAACCCCTCTTCCTCCGCAATGGAGGCATAGGGATCGCAGCAGGTGAAGATATCCAGATGTCCAGCCCGCAGGGCCATCATCGCATCCTCGTCTCCCATGGACGAGCCCTCATAATAGTTGGTAATATCTGAGGGAATACCCAGCTTATCACAGATTTCCAGCCAGAACGTACTGTAGTTGGAGCCTTCGCCCATATCCAAGGTCTTGCCCACTACCTCATCCAGGGACTGGATCTCAGGGGATACCACCAGATACATGGCGCCGCCCAGGTGAGACCCGGCAGGCATGATAACCCTGGCTCCCTTGTTGTAGTTTTGGATCAGGCCGCCAAACCCGGCATAGCCCACCACCATTTCGCCGGAGGCCATGGCGGAGGCCACCTGGCCCGTCTTCGTGATGTTCACATGTAGGCCCAGGGCGTCATATAGGCCGGTGTCCTGGCCGATGATCGCGCCTACCATGTGGTCACAGTTGTTATAGCCCATCTCGATCACATAGTCCTTGTCTGCCTCCGGGATCTCAGGCAGATACTCCAGATAAGGGGCGATAGCCTCCTGGGGATCGTAGTCCACCTTACCCAAGGTCTGGGACTGATCAGCCCCCTGCTGTCCACCCTGGGGCTGGTTGCTGTTCTGAGGCTGCGCACTGCTGTCGTGACAGCTCGCCAGCGCGACGGCCAGCATGGCCGCCGACAGCGCCAATGCCATCCATTTATGTGTCTTCACAATGATCTCCTCCTTGCATTCTGTCATACAATCAATACGGCTGCCGCCGTGCCTGCCTCCGACCGGAAGCTGTTCATTGCGCCCCCGATGGGACCGCCGTCCCGCCGTTATGCCCCGCGCTTCCAGCGCAGCAGCACATCCTCCAGTACCAGCACAAACCGGTCCATCAGGAATCCCACAAGACCGGCAATCAGCATATAGGCCATGATCGCGGTGGTATCCAGCTGTACCTGTGCATCGTGAATTAAAAATCCAAACCCGGTGGTGGTCGCAATGAACTCCGCTCAGACGACAGCCCCCCAGGCGCTGCCGATGGAAACACGCAGGCCGGTAATAAGACCCGCCATGCTGGAGGGAAATACAACATCCGTAATCGGAGCAAATCCCCTGGCGCCCATACTGCGCACCGCATGATAGTAATCAGGGCTGATCTCCTGCACAGATGACACAGTTGCCAGAAGGACGTTGAAGGTCGCCTGGATCGCAATGATAAAAATGGTTGGGCCGTCGCCCAGTCCAAACCAAACCACGGCCAGGGGGACCCAGCTCATGGTAGGGATTTGGCGCAGGGAGTTGATAAAGGGGGCGATGGTATACATAATTAGCTTGGAAAAGCCCATCGCCACACCGAGGGGAAAGCCGATTACGGCGCCCCAAAATACCCCCACGGTCACCCGGCGCATGGTGATGGCAATACTGCGCCAGACATACAGGTCGCCCAGCGCATACCCCATCTTTCCCAGGATTTTCTCAATCATGGGGAATTTGAACGTGTCGTCCACCCAGTGGGCCGCGAGGTACCACAGCACAATAATACCAAGCAGAGACAGGAGAAAGCCTCCATAGTAGGACATCCAGCTGCGTACTGCCCCGGCAAGCCGCCGGCGCTTCCGTACGTCTGTCTGGGAGCCGCCTGGTCCGCTGGATCTAAGTCGCTGATCCGCCATTCTGTTTCAGGTCACATCCTTTGCTGCCTGCTGCCGCCAGACCGGCGGCCTTCGCCCCACCTCTGGTCAAGGCGGGGCGGAATTCCTGCTCCCGAACCGGGAGCTGTCCATTGCAACAGCGTGCGGGTCTATTCCCGCAGAGTGCCTACCGCTTCCAGCGGAGCAATACGGTTTCCAGGAGCAGGACCAGCCTGTCCTGTGCAAATCCAAAGATACCCACCAGGGCCATATAGGCGATCACGGTATCTGTCCAGAGATGGGCCTGGGCATAGCTGAGGATATAGCCGAAACCGTCGCTCGTCGCAATGAACTCCGCTCACATAACTGTCATCCAGGCCCCTCCCAGGGCCATACGCACACCGGTAATCAGCCCGGAGGTGCAGCCGGGAAACACCACGTCGGTCAAAACATCTCTCGTGCTGGCACCCATACTGCGTACCGCGTGGTAGAAATCGGGGCTGATGTCCTGAATACCAGCCACTACATTCAGGATCACGACAAATACCGTGCTGAACGTAATGATAAAGATGGTGGGGCCATCCCCAAGCCCGAACCAGATAATTGCCATGGGCACCCAAGCTGTAATGGGGATCTGCCGCAGGGCATTGATGTAGGGGGCCAGGGTACGCATAATTAGGGGGGAGAAGCCCATGATCATACCCACTGGAAACCCGATTAATACGGCTATCCCCACGCCCTTGAGGACTCGAACGAACGTGATCAAAAAGTGATGCCAAAAATAGGAGTCCACCAGGGCCTCGAAAAACCTGGCCAGCACATCTTCCAAATAGGGGAAGGTGATGACATAGTTAATTTTGTGCGCGGCAAAATACCAGACCACCAAAATCAGTGCCAGGCAGAAAGCGAAAGCCAGGTAGTAGGCTGCGGAACCGAACATCCGCCTGAAATTTCGCCGATCTCCAATCCGTACAGATGTCTGCATCCGCCGGATGTCTCTCTCACCTTGGTTCATAGGGCGGCTTCATCCCCTCACTTTCATGGGTTCCCCCCTGCGGCACGGATCCGCAGGGGGGTGATTATTATAGTGTGATCACCTGGTCGACATTGGCGCCTGCCAAAGCGGTGTACACGTTGGGGAAGCAGCCGATCCCGGCGGGGGTGACGAGCTTGTCATCGATTTCGCGCTGGATACAGCAGCGGTCGCAGGCCATGAGCAGCATACCGGTCTTCTCAGACAGCGCGGCCAGCCGGTTGGCGATGTCGCTGCCCTCCTGCAGCATGTAGCAGTTGTCAAAGAAAAACATCATGCCGGCCACCTCGGCCACATGGGTTCCCTTCTCTAGCTGGGGGATGATCATGTGCTCCAGGATCTCGCGGGCGTGTTCAGACTCGAACAGATAAGCAACTTTCATCGTGGTTCCCTCCTAAAAATATACGCTAATGAATGGCTCCCTTTTTTATCGATCACGGTTTCATACAGCCGTGTCCGCCGGAACGGTGCAGGATGTTTTTGTGCTCTTTTTTAGGGGCGGAGGTAGGCTTTTCCTCCCCCAAAATAGTACGGCCCTCGTGGAGGTCTGCACCGGTTTCCACGTTCTCAATGAACTGCATCAGGTCCTTGTCCTCTTCGTTGAACACCTCGCCGTTTAATGCCTGCTTGAGGACCTCGGTCAGCTGGTCCATATAGGCGTGATACTGCGGGGAGGTCCGGTCCCGCGGGCGGGGCAGATCGATGCGGACATCGGTCATGATGCGTCCATAGTCCCGGGACATGACCACCACGCGGTCACTAAAATAGATCGCCTCGTCCACGTCGTGTGTCACCATCATGGTGGTCACCCTCCGCTGCTGAAGCATCGCCTCCATCTGGATTTGGAGCAGCTTGCGCATCTGGAAGTCCACCGCGCCCAGGGGCTCGTCCATCAGCAGGATCTTGGGATCACAGGCCAGACCCCGGAGGATGGCCACCCGCTGCTTCATCCCGCCGGACAGCTCATAGATATAGCTGTTTGCGCTTCCCTCCATCTGGGCAATGGCCAGCAGTTCGTGGAGCCGCTGTTCCCGCTCGGCCTTTGGGACCCCCTGCTTCTTCATAGGGTACATGATATTGTCCTTGACCTTCAGCCAGGGGAGCAGGGCGTAATTTTGAAAGACGAAAGCCCGATCCGGGCCTGGCTTTGTCACCGGCTCTCCGTTGACCAAGACCTGACCGGAGTCCGCCGCCTGAAACCCGGCGATAATGGTCAGGGTGGTGGTCTTTCCACAGCCGGACGGTCCCACCAGGCTGACGAACTCCCCCTCGTTCACCTCAAAGGAGATGTCCTTCAGCACCAGCTTGCGCTCCTTTTTGTTTCCCTTTGTCGCGAACGATTTTGTGATGCCTTGTACTGAGATCGACATAGCAGTTGCCCATTCCCTTGCTTTTTTTTCGTTTGATACCTGTAGCTTACGCCTGTCCGGTCTCCGGCAGATACAGAAATTTCAATCTGATCGCTTCCCAGAACCTGTCATCCATCCCATATAGGGACTGGATGACCTCTTTGTCATTCAGCGCCTGTACCGTCTCATTGTAATACTGGAGAAAGGTCTGGAACTGGGGTGTGCCAATAATATCGTCCCGTACCACCAGGCAGTAGGACACATAGTCCTGCTCCGACACCCGTGTGTAGTTATACTGCGGCAGCTGAAACGCCCTGGCGATATCCATGACCGCGCCGTCTACCTGATGGTCCTCAAAGGCATAGAGAATAGAGGTGGCCGAGACCTCGTGAATCTCCTCTACCGCAGGGTACTCCTTTTGGACCAATTGGGTCAGATGTTCCCGCTTCATTGGGACTGCCATGGTTCGTATCTCCGACGGCTCCTCCCAAAAACCCAGCACCTCGCCGTTCATCACGACAGGCCCGTAGATCGAAAAGCCCTTGTTTTCATTGACAATCGCCATAGAGATATGGGAACAATAGAAGCCCAAGTCTGTATCCTCAGACAACAGGGACCACTGGCCGGCGTTAGAGCAGCAGTCGATAAATAAGTATGCGTCCATATCCAGATGGCCGGGATTGACTAGGTCATCGCGGCCGTCCGCCTGATAGCGCGCCATAATCTGCTCCATCAGCCGTCCGGTGATGTCGTCTCCAACGCCCACCACCAGTTTTTCCTCTTCTCTGTCGGATACCGTCTGTGGGAGCGAGAACGCAAGAAACAGCCCTAGTGCCAAGGCCGCGGCCAGGAGGATTGCCTCCCGCTTCGTCCTGTCCATGGCAGCTCCGGTCTCCTTTCGATCAGCAGCAGTCCTCCATATTTTCACCAAACAGATTGATCAGCTCGCCGTCGATGATGCGGTAAATGGCGTAGCCGACCTCTCCATCCTTCTCTCCTGTGAGAACGAACTCCAGCGGGGGAGCTTTGTCCATCTCAAAAAAGCGAAGCAGCTGATTTTCTATGGGAGCCGGTGTGGGGGAGGTAATATCATAGGTGCCATCTCCCCGGTTGATAAGGGCGACCATCCAATTCTTCCGCCCCTCCTCCGGATTGTGATAGAGCACAACCAATTCGTTTAACCCGTCGTCCGTCAGATCCTCCTCAAAGGCAAACAGGATCTCCCGTCCGGGTACCTGTTCATTAAAATAGACAAGTGTTGGGTGGTCGTCCGCCACTGGGGTGGCATAGACGATCCCGTTATTGGGGTTAGCGCGCTGGGCCTCCTCCGCAGCGTAGACATACTGCCGGAGGAAAAATACCCCCACGACCACGGCCAGAACCAAAATCAGCTTGAGCCAAAGGGGGATATGCCTTTCTGACGCATGATGTTCTTTCTGGTTCAAGAGTACCACCCTCATCAAGCGGGATCTGCGTTCTGATAGAGCTTGCGTAGCCGGCTGCGCAGGGCAGAGACACCGGCATACAGGGCATAGACGACCAGAACGCCGGTGCAGAGGTATTGCAGCCATTCGGGACCGGTTACAATCAGTGCGTTGGCGGTGGAGATGGACTTGGTAACTGCGTCATAGTCGAGGACAGGTACAAAGTTGGGGTAGATCTGGTTGGTCAGATAGCCCACAAAATTGGAAATCACCACCACCAGGCCAAAATACATGAACATAGCTCGCTTTCCAATGGTACGGTGAATGGTAATCAGCTCGGAGATATTGGTGGCGGCTCCGGCCATCAGGAAGGTAATCGCCACACCTGGCGCGGCCCCGCTGGCCACAATGGCGGCAATAAAAGGAATATGTCCCACCGCGCAGACATACATCACCGCTGCAATCACGGTAATCCCAAACAGAGAGACGAAGCCGGGGTCGCCCAGATAGCGCTGGATGGCTGTCTGTGGAACAAGACTGAAGATCAGCGCGGCAGTGAGCATCCCCAACACGGTGTACTTGCCGATCATCAGGGCCAGCTCGCTGAAGGACCAGCGCAGCCCCATCAAAATACGCGCCGGAACGGAAGGCTTCTCCATCTGGAGCTGGATCCGCTTGGGGGCGTTTTCGTCCCGTTTTAAGTAGAGCTCCTCCCCTGCAAATCGGTTGGCGATCATCCCGATGAAGAAGGGCGCAACAAAGCCGGTGATCACATACACGAGGGTGATCTTGGGTCCCAGCAGTCCATAGCTGAGGATGATCGCAATGGGGTTGATCATGGGAGACGATGTCATAAAGGCCAGCGTGGGCCCCAAATAGGCCCCGGAATGGTACAGACCAATCCCCAGAGGAATACTGCCGCAGCTGCATATGGGAATGAGCATCCCGGTCAGGGTGGACCACAGTACTCCCTGCATGCGGGTGGTGCCCAGACTGCTGCGGTGCAGCACCTCCGGCGTCAGGAATTCGTGCAGACAGCCGGCCACAATTAAGCTCAACATCATCCAGGGCGATGCACCATTGAGCATATTGATCGCGGACTTGACAACCGTCCACAGAAAATCCAAAAATGTGGTCATGCCGTTTTTAATGCCTCCTCAAACGCCCTGCGCACTGCACTTTTGCTCAGTTTAGCAACGGCCTTACGCTCATTGATTACCAGCATACTGGAGGAGACCGCGCCGTACTTCGCCACATAATCCGTATCAACGCCGGAATGATAAATTACTACTTCCAACTTGTCTTGATACTCTTTTGCCAGAGACTGAACCAGTCCCTCATAGACCTCACATCACCCGCAGGCGCTGATGTATTCAATACATGGATGTCTCATTTCTGTTTCCTCCCCTCTCATGCTCACACACTCCGCTAAGTTCTATTCCATATAGATACAGATCTGATTCATGCCGAATAAGTTAAAATTTCGACCTTAAATTATTCATTAGCGTATCACAAAAGCCTTATCTTGTAAAGGCAAGTAACTATTGGTTTTTTAACTTTTTAAATGAGACTTTATAGATTTTATAAATAACATTTCACAACATAGCTGTGACATTTTAGAATAGCAGGATTGCCCCTTTGCTTTATATCTGTTACTCTGATAGAGAAGTGTGGTGATAACAATGATACAATTTGCAGTCTGTGATGACGAGCCACTTATGATACAGGAACTCTCAAGTCATCTCTCAAGTTATATGGAGGAACACCAGCAAACCTCCTTTTGTATCAGCAGTTTTTCAAATGGCCGTGCCCTGCTGGAGCACAGCGGCAGCCTTGATGTGATTTTTCTTGATATCCAAATGGAACACCCCAATGGAATGGAAACCGCTAAACTGCTGCGTCAGCGGGGAACTCACAGCCTGCTGATCTTTGTGACAGTTCTGAAAGAATGTGTGTTTGACGCCTTTGAAGTGGAGGCATACGATTATCTCCTCAAGCCGTTGGACGATGTCCATTTTAAACAGACCATGGACAGGGTAGTCAGGAGACTGGAACAGAGGACCACAAGGACCATCGTTGTCCAGCGGGGAACTGCCTGCGAGGTCATCTCGCTGGATGAGCTTGTGTACTGCGAGGTGCTGGGCCGGAAAATCTATCTTCACAAACGGGATGGAACAATCACCGACTACTATGACAAATTGGAGCACTTAGAACACCGTGTTGACCAGCGCTTTTTCAAATGCCATAGAAGTTATCTTGTCAATCTCGACTATATACGCGGGTGTCAAAACGGACAGGTCATACTGCTCCAGGGGGAGACGATTCCCGTCTCCCGTCTGCGTGAACGGGATCTGATACAAGCTCTTTTGCACCATATGAAAGAGAGGGAGTTTTGAGATGTACTATTTCAGCCTATGCTTGGACGGTGCTTGCCTTGCAGGACAGGCCGTCATGCACCTCCTCTTTGCCAGCCGTCTGACTGGAAAAAGGCTGAAGCTGTGGCATGTTATATCCTATCTCCTCCTGTTCTGCACCATCGATCGTGTTTTTGCCAAGCTCGCCCCGAGCGGGATAGTATCCATCGGTGCGGGGGTGTGCGCGCTCTATGGCATGAGCCGCTTTGTGCTGAAAAATCAGCGGTCCCTATCCTGGCTCACCGCGATTCTGGCATTCTATATTTCACAGCTCTCTTTCGGCATCATCAACTCAGCAGAGGCGGTGATTTTCCCCCGCTACCTTGGAACTCCACTGTTGTATTTGCTGCTTATCGCGGTGCTGGCTGTTTTTTTCGTGCTGTGTACCTGCTGCTATCACGTTGTACAAAAGCTCCTGTCCTTGACGGCTGAGAGTCAAACGCCCTATCTGGAGCTGCTGCTCTTTCCCGGCCTGTTTTTCTTTGCCGCCGAGCTGTATATTCTCCATACCGCGTACAATTTTCTGCCGCCTTCCCTCTCGCTGGAGGAGGCCGGAAAACACGGCGCTCTGCTGTTTCTGCAAGTCATGGGTCTGGCGGCGCTGTTGTGTACCTTGTACGCCTACCGCCAGCTCTGCCGGGGATTTCAGGCCCAGGCGGCCCTGCAATCCTTGACCCAGGCGGCCCAGGCTCAAAAGATCTACATCGCCGAAGCGCAGACGCGCTATGAACAGACGAAGGCCTTTCGCCACGACATCAAAAATCATCTGTCCGTATTGGACGGGCTGTTGAACCGCGGGGCGCTGGACGAGAGCAAAGCCTATTTGAAAAAGCTGGAAACAGCTTCAAATTCGCTCTCCTTCCCCTATCAAACTGGTAATCCTGTGGTGGATATCTTGTTGGGAGAAAAGCTGGGACTGGCAAAGGAAATTACGGCGGAGGTTGCGCTGCTCCTGCCTAAGCTCTGTAGGATTGACGACTTCGACCTGTGCGTAATTTTCGCCAACGCGCTGGACAACGCTATCAATGCCTGCCGTTTCAGCCAGGGAGCCAGGTCCATTTATATCACCGGAAAACAGCAGGGGGATTTCTATATGCTGACCTTTGAAAATACCTGCTCTGAAGCGCCCCTCCCTCCGGCGGGAACCGGGCTCTCCAACATCAAATCGGTGGCGGAAAAGTACCGCGGAGCAGTATTGACGGAAAAGACGGGAGGGAATTTTTCTCTGCATGTGCTGCTGAACATCTCATGACATCCAGCGGGCATCTCAGTCCAAATGGATTGTAATCTTCTTTACCAGACAGTAAACTGTAAGCACCTGTATTCATAATCGAAAATGCTGTCTGGGCGAGGAATTAAGAGCTCAATTTCCCAAAGATTATTGTACCTGCTTTGGCTCCCCCAGCCCAGCATAGCTGTGCTGGCCTACTGCCGCCGGCACATTTGCTTGACGCTGCGGAGGAAAATTTTTGCAGGAATCCTGGGTGGATTGCAAGAAAATTTAACGCAGAACAGTGGAAATTAGATCCGTCCAGACAGTGCTTGAGATTGTGAATATAGGCTCTAATAGCAGCAATGCCCACACTCTTTTTTGAATTGGAGGCGCAATCAATGGAGCTAATTTCTGCTATCACCTCCGGCACGGCACAAGCGTCAGCTAAAGCTGCCGGCGTGAAAGAGCCACCTAAAGTCCAGCGGCCTGAAGAGGAAGCCCAGGGCCGCACCCCGAATCCTGTACTGGATACGTATGTCCCGGAAGAAGAACAGGAGCCGGGCGGCCGCTATTGGCTGGGCAAGGATGAGGACGGCCAGCCCAAAATTTATTTTGACGACCCAGAGCAGAAAAAAGAGGCAGAGGAACCGGAGAAGAGAGCCGCAGACAAAAAGACCGAGACCTGTATTGGCGATACCAGCAAGGTTGATCGTGAAATCAAACAGTTAAAAAAGAAACAGGCGGAGCTGGAACAGCGGCTTAACGCAGAGCAGGACGAGGCTAAAATCAAGGACCTGAAAAAAAAGCTGGCACAGGTAGAAAATGAGCTGCGCCGAAAGGACAACGATACCTATCGGCGTCAGCACACCACAGTATCTTCTTATTCTTAATTCCCGCTCCATGTTAAAACAGACGCTAGCCCTTCTCTAAGGCACAAAATACCTTCCGGGAATAGACAGCGGTCAGTACAGCGGCGGCCGCCGCCCCCATCAGTACGGCCCAAGCTGGGCAGTTCTCAAACAGCACCCCATAGACGGCCTGCCCCAGCGGAGATGCGCAGTTGGACACCGCCATGATAAAAGCCATCACTTTTCCCAGCAGATTTGGCGGTGTTTGTCTCTGGACGGCGGCACTGAGCAGGACCACCAGCGCGGTGGACAGCACCATGATGGCAAAACTCATCCCTGTCACCACCCACCAGCCGACTGAGAATGCCACCCCTGGCAGCAGGGCCGCCCCCATCCCTGCCGCCGTCAAGCTTGCGGCCAGCAGCAGGATATTTCCACAGCGGAGCCTCAGCCGCGCTCCCAGACAGGCCACCAGTCCCCCACCAAAGAGTCCTCCCAGCCCCATGGCCGCCTGGGTAATCCCCAGGCGGCTGTCGCTCATACCCAGCACCTGGACGACCGCAACAGGGATGCCCACAATCAGCGCGGCAGAGAGCACCAGGTTAAAGAGGGCCAGTACCACCATCACAGTCAGAAACACAGGCCGTTCCCGGCGGATGAACCGCCAGCTCTCTTTCAGGTCCTTTCCTACGATGGCCAGCACCCCGCCCGCTGTTGTCTGGGGTTGGTGGGGTATTTGGATGAAAAGCTCCATGACGGCGGAAAGAATGAAGCACCCGATGCTGACCCACAGGATGGGCCGGATGCCAAAGGAGCCAAACAGCACACCACCTACCATCGGTCCCAACAGGCCAGACAGCGTGTTTACCATATTGATCACTGCATTAGCGCTGGTAAGCTGTTCTGCTCCAGCTAACAGTGGAATGCTGGCCTGTACCGCTGGCTGATAGGCTCCCGCGATGCCATACAGCAGCATGAGACAGACGACCATTAGTGGCACTAATGAGATATGTCCCAGCAGAAGGGTAAAAAACAGGATCAGACCTGCCGTAGAAAAGTCCAATACTACCATGATGTTCCGCTTATTCACCCGGTCTGCTATCACGCCGCCAATGGGGGAACACAGTACCGCGGGGATAAATGCTGCCGCCCCTACCGCGCCGAACAGGGCGGGGGATTCGGTCTGCCGCAGGAGATACAACGGTAGCGCAAAGCGCAAAATAGCGTTGCCAAACAGGGATATAATCTGTCCAATCACCACCAAGGTAAAATCCCGCTGGAACAGTGCAGTTTGTTTTTGTGTCATAAAAGCTCCTCCTTTATAAACCGACCGTCGGTTTTTATATTCTCAAAAAGGAACTGCCATATATGGCAGTTTCTTTTTAGTCCTTGTTCTCCCTGTCTAAGGGCGGGTGATGGGCCAGCTGCGCATATCCCACCAAGGTATCTATGATCTCCTGGTCGATCAGCCCATCAATGCCAAAGCCGCGGAACAACTGGTTGTATACGGCACACCGGGCGCGGATCTCCTCCGGCGTGGTAGGCTGGACAATCGGGTTGATCCACACGTCGGACAGCATCATCATAGCCTCCGCCAATTCCTTTGGGTGATCCGTGCGGATAGAGCCATCGGTGATGCCCTGACGGATGATAGGCTCTACAAATCTTGGTACCACCTCTGAAAAAATGCTACGCATCTCTGTGGCCAAAAACTTGGCGTTATCCATCAGATAGGGCATCATGCAGAATATCTTGGCCTGCCGCTCCGGCTGGAGCGAGGTTTTGAAGATAACACGTAGCTTATTTAAGCCATTGAGTGCGGGATTATCACGGACCTCGGCAAGCACCTCACCGTTGCGCTGGCCAATGCGGGCACAGACAGAGTAGAAGATATCCTCCTTGGAGGCAAAATGATGGTAGATGGCCCCTTTGGACAGCCCGGTAGCATCAATGATATCCTGGAGGGAGGCATGGTCATAGCCCTTTTCGATGAACAGCTGCTCTGCTGTGTCCAGAATTTTCTGCACCGTCTCCTCTGGATATTTATTCCGTCCCATAGACACCATCCTTTTTAAACAAACCGCCGGTCTGTTTTTAGAATACCACAACAGCTTGCCCCTGTCAAGAACGGGTGGTGTGATTCGCGAAGTCCCACACATTGACAGTGGCCGTTCAGATATGGCCTTAATCCTACCGCATGTATGATACATCTCTGGAATGCTAAAAAACACTTGACTTGGAATTCCCTCCAAGGATTAGGATAGATACTATATCCATAAGATTGAGGGAGATTTTTGAGTATATCCAACCCTCGTATAACATTACAGAGTATGACGCAGAGCCTGTAGCAAGGTTGCCTGCGTCTATGAGAAGTTCCAGAATTGCAGGAAAAATTAGAAGAACAAGGGAAGCACCTGCCTTGCCAACACCTATGACATAATTTCAGTGGAGGATATCAACTACTACCGGTCCTTTTTGTCAATCACTCGCTCAGGAAAGCTTGCTGGCCTGGCGCAGAAAGAAGTCAATAAAATACTTGCTGGCAATCGGAAGGGTATTGTGGTCTTTCATCACAAGACCCACCTTGCGGATCACCGGTGGAATGGTAGGGAGCTTAACAATACGGAAATTCATTTTTTTAAGCGCCAGTTCGGGCAAGATACTCACCCCTACATTGGCCTCCACCATAGAACAGACCGAGAAATTGTCGTGCATCCGTAGCTCCATTTTGGGCTCCAGGCCCAAGCTGTGGAAGGCCTCCAGGGGTTCACTGAGACAGCCGGTCTCTAAAAGCAGAAAGGGCTCCTGGGCCAGCTGTTCCAACGTCACCTCAGACTGGGCAGCCAGGGGGTGGTCGGGATGGAGGATGGCCTTGTGTCCTCCAGTCCGAATAAATACCGTTTGGAGCCCCTTAACGCTCTCGGCATCTGGATTGATAAAGCCGAAGTCGATTTCTCCCCTGCGAACCCACTCAGGAATGGTAGTGTAGTCCCCCTGATGGAAGAGGAAGCGGACCTTAGGATACCGCTCTCGAAAGTCCTTGATCACCCCAGGCAGCCACTGACTGGAGTAGCTGGACAGGGTTCCGATTCGGATAAGCCCTCCCTCCAAGTGCCGCATTTCCCGTGTTTTCTCCAGCATGGCGTTATAGTGGTTCACTGCGCTTTTGATATAGGGCAGCAGGGCCTCCCCCTCGGTAGACAGCTTTACCCCGTGGCGGGAGCGGTAGAGAAGCTGTAATTCTAGGGACTCCTCCAGGGACTGGACCATCTGGCTGACCGCCGATTGAGAGTAGCCCAGAGCATCTGCAGCTTTGGTAAAGCTGCCCATTTCCAGGATTTTTAAGAATGCGCAGTATCGCTCCATGTGCGTTCCTCCTCAAATCAGATATACTTATTTTAACATAAGAATCATTCGCTTTCATTATGGAATAAAAAGGGCTATACTGGATTTTGGATAGAGGATCACCTGTCTGGGTACAACGCCATCCGTAGGCTGGTCCTCTTTCAACACTGTGCTCCGCTTCTCTCCTCTGTATGGCAGACCGTTCCCGCACCTCCACTGCGGGACGGCGGTACACAGATGTGCTCTCCCTATGGATACGACCTCCACCGTGTCCGTGGGCGGGAAAGCATCCCGGTGGGGACAGTGTCTGCACCGTTTCCATGTACTGGGGGTGGGCACCTCCTATCTCCGCCCCTGGGCAGGAAGCGGCGCTGTCCAAACGCCTGCTGTCTTTCAGCACAAAGAAAAGAGGGATCTGTCGTGTCATTCAATTACTTAATTGCACTTATCACGATTGTGTGGCTGATCATCGGCTTTGTGGTGCTCAAGCTGCCTGGCCACATCTGCTGTCCCATAGGATTGGCGATTACCATCCTCTTGGCCATCCTCAACTGGCATATGCCAGTGGCCAGCGCCCTGACTGCCGCTCTGGAAGGAGCAGCTATGGCCATTTGGCCCATCGGTATCATTGTTATCGCAGCTATTTTTGTCTATAACCTCTCGGTGAAAACGGGCGGTATGGACACCATCAAGACTACCTTGACCTCTATCTCCGCCGATCGCCGGATCCAGGTCCTCATCATCGCCTGGGGCTTTGGCGGCTTCCTAGAGGGCGCCTCCGGCTTTGGTACCTCGGTGGCCATTCCCGCCGCCATTCTGGTTGGCTTGGGCTTTGACCCCATCCAGTCCTGTATTATCTGCCTGATCTCCAACGTCCCGGTGGCCGAGCTGGGAGCCATCGGAATCCCAGTCATCACCGGCGCTGGCCTGACCAATCTGGACGCTACCACCGTCAGCGGCTTTGCGGTGCTCCAGCTCTTTGTCCTGATTGTGGTCTGCCCCATCTTCATGGTCAAGCTGGCCGGCAAACTCAAGGGTGTTTGGGCCATTACTCTGGTCTCCGGCCTGGCCTTTGCCATCCCCGCTTACCTCATCGGCGCCTTTGTCGGCCCTGAGCTGAGCACCCTGATTGGCGCTATCTGCTCCCTGATCGGCACGTTCTTTATGGCCAAGACGGTCAATAAGACACCGGATAAGGAATACTACATGGACGGCGTCGAGGCCGCCCGTGAGAAGATGAAGTCTCTCACCACAGCCCAGATGGTCAAAGCCTGGAGCCCCTTCCTCATCATGTTTGTGGTGCTCCTCTTTACCTCCAAGCTGTTCCCCGTCATCAATGCCCCTCTGGCCTCCATCAAATCCTCGGTGGGGATCTACATCAATGCCGCAGGCGAACGGACCGCAATGTACACCTTCTCTTGGGTCAACACCCCCGGCGTGCTGATCCTGATTTCGGGTATCATCGGTGGCCTAATCCAAGGCGCCTCTTTTGGTGACATGTTTGGCGTCCTGGGCGGTTCTCTGAAGCAGATGTACAAATCCATTATCACCATCGTCTCCATCATTGCCATTGCCAAGGTGATGGGCTACGCCGGAATGGTCAACGACATCGCCCTGGGCCTTGTCGCCCTGACCGGTCCGATGTATCCCCTCTTCGCCCCCATCATCGGCGGTATCGGCACCTTTATTACCGGAAGCGTTACCTCCGCCTGTACGCTGTTTAGCCCCCTTCAGGCCCAGACAGCTGCTGCCCTTAACCTAAGTCAGGAGTGGCTTGTTGCGGCCAACGCCGCCGGAGCCACCGTAGGCAAGGTCATCTCTCCCCAGTCCATCGCCATGGCCACCGCGGCCACCGGCTGCGTCGGCGCCGACGGGACCATCATCCGCAAGGCCTGTGTCTACTGTGTGATCTTCCTGGTCTTCCTGGCCGTGTTCTGCTATGCAGGTGTGAACTGGCTGCCCATCGGATAAGCAGACCACTTGAATCCAAATACACCGGCGCTGGAGCCTGTTTGAAAACTGGACCAGAAAGAAGAAAACTTGTAAGAACCGCAAGCAGTCAGCAGCTGCAGCCTCAGAATTAAGAGGCTGCAGCTGTTTCTTATGCTATCTTAATGGAACTCTATCCATGCGCCCACTTGTCTTTTTCCGTTTAATAGGGTAGTATGTAGGAATAGATTTTCGGGAGGGGCTGTGTCATGAGCAGGATTGTTGTATTGGACGGATATGCAGAAAATCCGGGGGACTTGAGCTGGGAGGCTGTCGCCGGTCAGGGAACGTTTACGGTCTATGACCGAACGGCGCCGGAGGAGGTGGCCGCCCGAATTGGGGACGCCGAAATTGTACTGACAAATAAGACGCCTTTGACTGCGGAGGTATTTCAGTCCTGCCCTAGTATCCGGTATGTGGGGGTCCTGGCCACCGGGTATAACATCGTCGATGTAACGGCGGCAACAGCCTGCGGTGTGACCGTGACCAATATCCCGTCCTATGGCACAGCGGCAGTGGCCCAGTTTACCTTTGCCCTTTTGCTGGAGCTGTGCCACCAAGCTGGCCGCCACAGCGATACCGTCCACGGGGGCCGCTGGTCGGCCAGCCCGGATTTTTGCTATTGGGACTTCCCTCAGGTTCTCCTGGAGGGACAGACTCTGGGGATTGTGGGCTATGGCAGGATTGGGCAGGCGGTGGCCCGGCTGGCCCTGGCCTTTGGGATGCAGGTGCTGGCCTACAGCCCCCAGCACGCTGCCTGCCCTGGTTCCAGCCTCCGGCCTGCCGGGCTGGAGGAGATCTTCGCCCAGTCGGACGTGATCTCCCTCCACTGTCCCCTGACGCCAGAGACCGCCGGGCTGATCAACACCCGCTCGATTGCCCAGATGAAAGACGGGGTCTTTCTGGTCAACACGGCCCGCGGGGGGCTCATTGTGGAGGAGGACTTGCGGGCCGGCCTTCTCTCCGGCAAGGTAGGGGGTGCGGCTCTGGACGTGCTGGCGGAGGAGCCGCCACGACAGGGCAGTCCTCTGTTCAACGCGCCTAACTGCATCATCACCCCCCACATCGCTTGGGCGGCCAAGGCGGCCCGCAGCCGTCTGATGGAAATCGCCGCTGAAAATCTGACGGCCTGGCGCCAGGGGCATCCTCAGAACGTGGTATCGGGACCCAGATAAGATATTCATAAAATCTTCACTACTCACCCCAGTTGTAATATGATAAACTATCTATGAGGTGATCTTCTCTTGAATATCATGCAGTGGCTTACGGGGGACCAGTTAGGAGAGCTTGTCTTTACGATCCTAGTCTCTATGGTCCCGGTGGTTGAACTGCGGGGCGGGATTCCATTTGGGGTGGCGCTGGGGCTCCATCCTCTGTTGGCGCTGGCCGCGTGTATTGTGGGGAATCTTATCCCAGTGCCCTTCATCATTGTATATATCCGGCGGATTTTCTTCTGGATGCGCCGCCGGATTCCCAAGCTGGGCCATCTGGTGGACCGGCTGGAGCAAAAGGCCCATCTAAAGGGGAAGAAGGTCAACAAATATAAGTATTTGGGTCTCTTCCTCTTTGTCGCCATCCCCCTGCCGGGGACGGGGGCTTGGACAGGCTCTCTGGCGGCAGCCTTTTTGGACATGCCGCTGCGCAAGGCCCTGCCTTCGATTTTTTTCGGCGTGGTGACCGCCGGACTGGTGGTGACCATGCTGACCTATGGCGTGGTCTCCATGCTGCCCGTGGTCCCATAAGGGCGGCAAATCCGCTGGAAAGAGGACCCGTTTGCTCCGGTTTGGCATAGAATGGGCCGGAGGTGAATTATATGGGAATTTTTTGGGAGGCGCTGATCGCTTTTTTGGCGGCTGCCGGACTGCTGTGGCTGTGCTGGCTGCTGTTTGGACGGCTGCTCTTTCCGGCGGGGCGGCAGACCAGCGGATTTGTGGTGCTCCCTGTCCGGGGAGACGGGGGCCGGATGGAATATGATCTGGCGGGACTGCGCTGGCTCAGAGGGGGCGGTCTGGGGCGCTTCCATGTGATTCTGGCGGACGACGGTCTGGACAGCACTGGCCGGGTGGTGGCCGCCGCGCTGGCCGAGCGGGACCCCCGGATCTTGATCTGTCCCATGGACCGCCTGCCCGCCTGTGTGCGGGCCTGGGACCAGAGCAAGACAGAGGAATTGGTGTAACATGGTTTTTGTATACAACCCGAAAAGCCGCCTGTGCGGAAGCGCGGCGAATGATTGAAAAGGAAAGCGGTGGCGCCTATGGAGGAAGCGCTGACTCTCATAGAGGGGACTGTCGATACAGTCATTTTCCAGAACGAAGAGAACGGATACACCGTCCTCCGGCTCACAGCAGGGGACGAGGGTGGTATTACTATCGTGGGGACCATCCCCAACGCGGCCCCCGGTGAGGAGCTGGCCCTTCAGGGCCGGTGGATGCGCCATGCCTCTTATGGCGAACAGTTCAAGGCGGAGACGGTAGAGCGCAGAATGCCCGCTGGGGAGAAGGCCATCTACGAGTATCTGGCTTCTGGAGCCGTCCGGGGGATTGGGGCGGCCACTGCCCGGCGGATGGTGGAGGAGTTTGGATCGGAGGCCCTGACCGTACTGGAGGAGCACCCGGAACAGCTGACAAAAATCCGGGGGATCACTCGCAAGCGGGCCCTGTCCATCGGGGAGCACTTTCGGCTCCAGATGGGGATGCGCCGTCTGCTGGAATTTTTGGGCCAGCACCAGGTCCCCCTCTCCTGCGCCATGCACCTCTACCGGCGGTATGGGGACCATGCCCTGGAGGTCATTAAGAGCAACCCCTATCTGCTGGTGGACGAGAGCCTGGGACTGAATTTCAACCTGGCCGATGAGATGGCCATCAGCCTGGGATTGGCGGGAGATGACCCTCAGCGTATGGAGGCGGGACTGCTCTTTGAGCTGTCCCACAACCTGAACAACGGCCATACCTTTCTGCCCCGGAGGAAGCTGCTGGCAGCCACCGCCCGGCTACTGGGTGTGGAGGAGGAGCTGCTGGAGGACTGCCTGTGCGCCCTGGAGGAGCGGGGCGAGGTGGTCACAGAGCAGGTGGCCGGGGAGGAAGCGTGTTATCTGGACGCCCTCTGGGAGGCCGAGTGTACGGTAGCGGCCCGGATTTTAGAGCTGGCATCCGCCGAGCTGCACCCTCCAGAGGACCTGGATCGGCTGATTACCCAGATCGAGGCGGCCCAGGGAATTACTTACGCCCCCCAGCAACGCCAGGCGGTGGCGCTGGCCGCCCGGCGGCAGATCATGCTCCTCACCGGGGGACCGGGGACGGGCAAGACCACCTCTCTGCGGGGGGTGCTGGCCCTGTTTGACCACCTGGGCCTGGAGACCGCCCTGGCCGCTCCCACAGGCCGGGCGGCCAAGCGCCTGGGAGAGCTGTGCGGCATGGAGGCCACTACCATTCACCGCTTGCTGGAAACCCAGTATGACCCGGCCTCCGGCCGCCTGGTCTTTGCCCATGACGAGCGTGACCCTCTCCGGGCGGACGCGGTCATTGTGGACGAGACCTCCATGGTGGATATCTCCCTCATGGAGGCCCTTGTCACAGCACTGCGGCCTGAATGCCGCCTGGTACTGGTGGGGGACCCGGACCAGCTCCCCTCAGTGGGACCGGGGAACCTATTCTCCGATCTCATCCGTAGCAAGGTCCTGCCCACTGTGCGGCTGACCGAGATTTTTCGGCAGGCCGCCCAGAGCGCCATTGTGCGCAACGCCCACAGGGTCAATCATGGTGAGCTGCCCGACCTGCAAAACAAGGCCGCTGACTTCTTCTTTCTCCGCCGTTATGACGCCGCCCGGACGGTGGACACCATTGTAGAGCTGGTCAAGACCCGCCTGCCCGACAAGATGGGTATTCCATCCGGCCAGATCCAGGTCCTCTCCCCCACCCGCAAGCTCCCCTGCGGGACGGTCGCCTTAAATCAGGCCCTCCAGGCGGCGGTGAACCCCCCGGCGGAGGGCAGGCAGGAGCGCCGCTACGGGCCCTTTCTCTTCCGGGAGGGGGACCGGGTAATGCAGGTGCGCAACAACTACGACGTCATGTGGCGGGCGCGGGACAACCTGTCCTCCGGCATGGGGGTTTATAACGGGGACATCGGCCAGATTACAGCGGTGGACAACCGGGAGGAGACCATCACCGTGGACTTTGACGGCCGGCTGGTGGAGTACACCCCGGACATGCTTTTGGAGCTGGAACCGGCCTACGCCATCACCGTCCACAAGGCCCAGGGCAGCGAGTACCGGGCGGTGATTCTGGCCGCCCTGGACGGTGCGCCCATGCTGCTCACCCGCGGGGTCCTCTATACCGCCATCACCCGGGCCAGAGAGCTCTTTATCTGCGTGGGGGACGAGCAGGTCGTGGCCAAAATGACGGCCAATAACCGCCAGCAGCGGCGGTACAGCGGCCTGCGGGCCAGACTGGCCGAGGGTACATCATGAGCGCAGCGGGCGGGGA
>JAAWBF010000135.1 GCA_022792555.1 Oscillospiraceae bacterium | reverse complement strand
GTTACAGCGGCTATTTGGTGTCCTGCTCTCTGCACGATTTTACGGCGGAAACCTCTGACGTCGCATTTGCGTTGATGCCGTTCCTGCCCTGTGCAATTACTGTATTTGCTGTCCTGCTCGCCCTGTCAATTACACCATTTGGAAAAAAGGAAATGAGGTAATCGTATGGAAGTCAAAAAAAAAATGCAAAAGCTCAGTCTGTCGGAGCTGATAGTCAGTCTGCTGCCGCTGGCAACACTTGTCACGGTGTTTCTGAAAATCAACCTGCCGGATGGTGTACGCATGGTTTGGGCGGTCTGCAACATCGTCCTTGCGCTGTCGGGCCTCCTGCTTTCCGTGATCTGCGTAAAGAGCGAGGAAAGTCGGAGCGTCGTCAATATCATGTCCACTATCATCAGTGTGGTGCTGGCGCTGATGATATTCGGAATTGTCACCCTTGCCCTGGTTCTCAACTTCTTGCAGTAATACCAGATCGGGAAGCTACCTTATAGCCAATATTTAAAAAACTGCCGCACAATGGAAAAAAAGAGCTGTTGTGCAGCAGTCTATAATCACGCTCATTTTGCGAACGACGGCTTACAAATCAAAGCCGCCGTTCTTTTATCCTCAAAGTGAGCGATGCGGTAACGCTGGCAAACGCAAAGCATTTTGATTTTGCGCCTGGTGCTGGACTTGACGGACAGCGAGATTGGCGAGGCTCTGGGGCTGTCCCGGAGTGCCGTCCAGCGGTGCAGAACAAAATCGCTATTTTTCTGACTGCTATAGTGACAGTGAAGTGTATGATAGCGCCGGGACCGTGGAGTGTAGTGCCTTGTCCAGCGATTGACAGAAGATGTATCAGGATGCTATAATAAAATATAGGTTTTTCTACCCTTCGAACAAGTCGTGAAAGGGAGATCCACCATGAAAATGAAGTCAACTGGAAGGAATAGAGGGTTTCCGCTGCTCCTGTCCATTGTATTGGTCTTTTGCATCTTAGGAATGATCGTATTTTCGGTGTCTCGGAAGATCTCACAAGAGATGTCAGAATCGGCTATCCAGAATCTAAATGACAGCCTCGATCTCATCCAATATGCCATTGAAACTATATTAAACAAGGAAACAGAGTTCCAGCTCCTGATCGCGCAGGAGATCGCGGCAGCAGAGGATCCAATCGCCTATATCCGTTCCCGTGAAAAAAACAATACGATGGTAAAAATATCGCTCATCCTGACCGGGGAGACGGAGGGAATCTCCAATACAGGAGAGCAGTTTTCCGAGGCCGGCTTGGATTTTTCCATGGAGAGAAGGATAAATGGCCTGCCAGTTTCACAGTCTTACTTGAATTACATGGGTACATGGGCCTACTGTATCAAATGCCCTGTTGAAAGAGAGGGCCAGGAGATCGCATCTCTTTATATCGAATATGTATATGATACCTTGGATAAACTGCTTCCGGATGGATTCTATAATGGGAAAGCCATTCTTTATGTAATGGACCCAGAGAGCGAGCGGTTTGTCTTGAAGCCAAAGGGGAGGGGACTGCGGGATGCAGGGCACCTGAATTTGGAGGATTTTTACCGTGCCAACAGCATCGAGGACCCAACACTCAAGCGTGACGTGGCGGAATGTCTGAAAAACGGAATAAATATCATGTTCTACCATGATATCCGGTCCGTCAATGCTTTAATCTATATGTGGCCGGTGAATGATGGGTCCCTCTATCTGGTCGGTTATGTCCCCATAGAAGCGATCCAGCAGGAGGGACGTACCGTCAACCAGAACATTTTGATTGTTGTCTTGGTGATGCTGATTGCTTTTTTTCTATGCTGCCTTTTGTATTACCTCAATCAGAGACAGCAGAACAAACTCCGAAAGGAGCGGGAGATTGAGCGGGAAATCCATAACAGGCAGCTGGCGCAGGCCCTCCAGGCAGCCCAGATTGCGAGCAATTCTAAGACGACCTTCCTGTCCAATATGTCGCACGACATCCGAACCCCTATGAACGCGGTCCTCGGCTTTACAACCCTTCTGGCCATGGAGGCTGACAATCCAGTCAAGGTACGGGAGTATACAAAGAAGATTACCGCGTCCGGCCAACATCTGCTGAGTTTAATCAATGATATTTTGGATGTCTCAAAGATCGAGAGCGGGAAAGTCGTCCTCAATTTTGAGCCGTTCTCTTTAAACGACCTGGTCTCCTCCGTGGATGCGATTATCCAGCCCATGGCAAAGGGCAAGCATCAGAACTTTCATGTTGAAGTGTCGGGCATCAAGCACGAATACTTTATCGGAGATGAGACACGCGTCAACCAGATTTTGATCAATCTGCTCTCCAATGCCGTGAAATATACCCAGGAATACGGGAATATCTGGTTTCGTATTGTAGGACTCAAGCAGCGTTCCGCTCAGTACGATCATATCCGCATCGAAGTAGAAGACGACGGCTATGGGATGACCCAGGAGTATTTAAAGACGATTTTTGACGCCTTTACACGGGCGGAAAACAGTACAACCAATAAAGTGCAGGGGACCGGACTGGGTATGGCCATTACAAAGAGCATTGTTGAACTAATGGGCGGTACCATCGAGGTCTTTAGTGAGATAGACAAGGGGAGCCTGTTCCGGGTGGAGCTGGAATTCCGCATTCCGGAGGACCAGGTAGATCAACAGTTTTGGGATAACAGTGGAATCAACCAGATGCTGGTGGCGAATGGCGCTCCAGAGACGTGCAGGGATATTGTACTTTTGATGAAAAACGTCGGTGTTCAGGTAGACACAGTGTCAAGTGTGGAGGAGGCCCTGGAGCTGATACAAAAGGACTCCGAATATCATGTGCTCTTGCTGGACTGGGAGCTGCCCGACCTGGAGGGAACCCAGACGGTTCAGAAGCTACGGGTATACCTGCCGGATACGGTCCCGATTCTGTTTTTGGCGGCGTTTGACACGGTGGGGATAGACGGCGTACTCGAACTAGCGCACACCGGACTGCTGACAAAGCCATTTTTTGTGTCTGCCTTGAAGGAGAAGATCCTGGAACTCCGGGGCGCTGCATGGGAGAAAGACCAAGCAGGGGGCGCAAAAGAGAACAGTCTGGCGGGGCTGCACTTCCTCGCCGCGGAAGACAACGAGATCAATGCAGAAATTTTAGAAGAGATCTTGAAGATGGAGGGGGCCAATTGTGAGATCGTAGAAAACGGCCAGTTGGCGGTGGAGCGCTTTGCATGTGCCGCAAAAGGCGAGTTTGACGCAATACTCATGGATGTTCAAATGCCGGTTATGAACGGTTACGATGCAACAAGGGTAATCCGGGCCTTAAAGCGGGCGGACGCAGGCGAGATTCCTATCATCGCCATGACGGCAAATGCCTTTGCGGAGGATGAAAAAGCGGCGCTGGATGCCGGGATGAATGCCCATGTTGCAAAGCCAATTGATGTAGCACTGTTGAAAAAGGTGATCGAACGTTATGTCAAACGAAAGGAGTAGGGTATGAAGAAGAGGAAACGGAGCCTGAAACAGCTGGCCGCCCTCTGCCTAACAGGGACAGTCATGCTCACACTGGCCTCTTGCGTGCCAAAAGCGGAAGCAGACAAAAACCTGCTTTCAACACAGGAAAGCGACATTCGAACTGTTAATCTATTTGGACCAATGGAGAAATCAAAGCCAGATGCCGAGAATACCGCGAGAACCGCCTTTGACCTGACGATTGCAATGGCGGAGGAGCAGCTTGGGGTCAAGGTGGATTATAGGACCTATACAGCGGAGAACTTTCAGGAGAAGACCTATGATGACGTTACCTTAGACAGGGTGCGCAATCATATGGACGATCTGTATCTGTTAAATCCTGATACCATCCAGATTCTAGGTTCTGAGGGGAGCTTAATGGACCTCTCATCCTTGGAAAGTGCGCAGAATTTGCGGGAAATCGTGAAAACAGCGAACTTTGTCGATGGCAAACTGGTGGCGATTCCCCAGGAGATCGTGGCTCACGGCCTATTTGTCAACCAGGATCTGTTCGATCAATATGGTCTGGAACTGCCAGAGACGCCGGAGGATTTTTTGGAGTGCTGTCGGGTTTTTCAGGAGAACGGGATCCAAACCCCCGTGGGCGCTAACCGCTGGTGGCTGGAGAATTTTGTCTTTGCACAGGCCTATGCAGATCTGTACAACGGGGGAAATACCCAGGCGGAGATCGCGGCCTTAAACAGCGGGGAGCGCAAGTACAGCGACTATATGCGTCCTGGATTTGAATTTCTCCAGGAGCTGATTGACCGCGGCTATATTGATGCGCAAAAGGCGTATGTCAGCGAGGCAATTGAGGCAGAAGGACCCGATTTTCTGGCGCAGAAGACCCCCTTTTTCATGGCCTATTGGGGCGCGGCGAATACAGACACGGCCTATGGAAATCCGGATTTCAAATTGCAGGTCATCGGCTTTCCCAGCAGCCGGGGCCAAATGCCGGTGGTCTCTATGACAGGGTATGGCGTAGGGGCCGGATCGGAGCATGCGGAGGACGCAATGCGGACGCTGGATGTCATCCTCTCGGATGAGGCGCTTCAAGTTTATTCTGAACGCAATAAGGTGATCTCCCCCTCCAAAAATGTGGAGGTGGACTGTATCCCTGCCCTACAGCCGCTGAATGACAAAATCAAAGAAAATATCTATGTCCTTGGTTCCAATGCTGGAATGAAGATAGAGCAGTGGGGAAATACCTGTCTGATCGTTCGTGAGCTGCTGAATGGCGCCTCTGTGGATGCGTGTATGGAGGCATTTGACAAGCTGCAAGAGGAATCATTAAGATAACATTGTCAACAGCTTAATTGCTGTCAAATTCTATGAGGAGGTTGTCACTATGACCGATTTGGAACTGGTGGATCTGGCCTTTACCATGTTAGAACGCTCCTATGTTCCCTACTCCCATTTCCCGGTGGGCGCCGCGCTGCTGTGCTCTGACGGCACAGTGTTCACCGGCTGTAATGTAGAGAATGCCGCCTATGGCTCTACGATCTGTGCCGAGCGCACCGCTCTGGTGAAGGCGATCAGTGAGGGCCATCAGGACGGCTTTGTCCGGCTGGCGGTGGTGGGCAATTCCGTTGACTACTGCTGGCCCTGCGGCGCCTGCCGCCAGATGCTGTATGAATTTGCCCCCAATCTGGAACTTCTGGTAGCCCGTGAGGATCGTACCTTTGTCAAGCTGCCCTTGGGCGATCTGCTTCCTCACGGGTTTGGTCCCAAGAGCCTAAATTAACAGGCAAACAGGCTGCCTTTATTTGCAGGGGCCGATTCCCCATCGGCCCGCTGTGTTGTCCACGGTTTAGTTGGACAGTGCTTTATGAGATTGGTGTGGGCTTGCGATAAAACGCATAGGCGCAGGACAGAAACAACAGATTTCTGTCCTGCGCCTGTTTTCTATCCATTGCAGGGATTTTACTGGAATTTATAGTTGACAGCGCTATTCTATTGTGGTAGAATAGCACTAAATTCTACCGCGATAGAATAACAAGAAAGGCGGCTGAGTAACCGTGAATGGAAAGCTATTTGACTCAGAGCGGCGGGTATTGGACCTGCTTTGGGACAAGGGAGACTGTACGGCAAAGGATCTGGCCGCACAGCTCGCCCTCCAGGTGGGGTGGAGTAAGACCACCACCTACACCGTCATCAAGAAATGCATTGATAAGAGGGCCGTGGAGCGTCGGGACCCAGGGTTTGTCTGCCACCCACTGGTGACGCGCACCCAAGTCCTGGACCAGGAGACCCAGGACTTTCTAGACCGCAACTACAGCGGCTCGGCAGATCTGCTGGTGGCCTCCCTGCTGGGACGCAAGCGGCTGTCCCAGGGGGAGATCGCCCGGCTGAAGCAAATGATTGCAGAATTGGAGTGAATGCTATGCTGTCTCTGTTTGAACTGAGCGTGTCAGGGGGCGTTCTGATCGCCGCTGTCGCCCTGCTCCGGCTGGCCGCCGGACGGCGCATCCCCCGGCGGATTTTTTCCCTGCTGTGGCTGGTGGCCCTGTGCCGCCTGCTGATCCCTGTGGCCCTCCCCTCTCCGGTCAGCGTCTACGCCGCCGCCGGACAGCTGGGTGTTCTGCCCCGGCGCTCCGGGGTACTGACCGGCGCCGCGCCAGTCCCCCCTGTTATGTCAGAGAACCCCCAGGCATTGACAGCTGCCGGAGGAGATGGGGCCCGCGCACTGTGGGTCTGGATTTGGCTGGCGGGGCTGGTTGTCTTTACGCTGCTGTTCTTAATCGCCCACCTGCGCAGCCGCCGGGATTATCGGGCCTCTCTGCCAGTGGAGCACCCCTTTGTCCGGGATTGGCTGGCGGCGCACCGCCTGCGCCGTCCAATCCAGGTCCGTTATTCCGACCAGATCGACTCTCCCCTGACCTACGGCGTCCTCTGGCCGGTGATCCTGCTGCCCAAGCGCCTGGATTGGTCTGACGAGGATCAGCTGTCCTTTATCCTGGCCCATGAGTTCTCCCATATCCGGCACTTTGACGCCCTGCTGAAGTGGTTCCTGGCCGCTGCCGTGTGTGTCCATTGGTTCAATCCCCTGGTCTATCTGATGTACCTGCTGGCCAATCGGGATCTGGAGCTGACCTGTGACGCCTGGGTGATCTCGGAACACGGTCCAGACAGCCGGGCGGCCTATGCGACCACTCTGGTGGATCTTGAGGCTGGGCGCAGCGGGTTTGCCCCTCTAGCGAGCTGTTTTAACCGCAGCGCCATGGAGGAGCGCATCCGGGCCATTATGAGATCCCCTCTGACCACCCGCGGGGGGCTCATCGGCGGGCTGGCTCTAGTGGCCATTGTGGCCGCGGTATTCGCCACCTGTGCCCCCAAAAACCAGCGCTCCGATACCCCTGTACGAGAAGTTGATATGGGTCTCCGCCCGATACACGAGGGGACCGCCTATGTTCAGATGATCCCGAAAGGATCCGGAATCATTGGGGCGTTTGAGACTCAGGATCGACTTGCGGGGACCGGCTCCTATGGCGGCGGCTATACCCAGGCCCAGTATGATCTGGTGCTGGAAAAGCTGAAATTTGACGGCTATGAAACCATGTCCATTGCGGAGTTCAACCGCCGGATCAACACCGCCCTGAACAGGGGGGAGCGCTGGGAGCGGGAGGATCTCCCCCTGGCCTATGAGTCGGTCCTCTGCGGCCTGCCCGCCGATGACCCCAATGCCCCCTTCCTGCTCAATACCGTCCAGGCCTCCGTGATGGAGTACAACGCCCGCTTGCAGGAGGTCTACACGAATCAGACCATTGACCCGGTCTTTTCCGGAAGTGCCGTC
>JAAWBF010000134.1 GCA_022792555.1 Oscillospiraceae bacterium | reverse complement strand
TCATTTTACCAGATGGGAGTTTTTTATTACAATATTTCTTCCGTTCTTTCGTCCGGAACCGTCCGCTCAACATTAAAGCTGTCAATAGTAAAAGCGCGGTTATGAGCGGAAAGTATGGTGCTCAATATAACTATTTGAGAAGCACAAAACCTTTTATGGGAAATGGATCCGGAGAATGCCAACGATGTAGATGACTTGCTTCCTTAATAAAATTATGCCAGTTAGCTAAATTCACCTTTGGCAAAAGCTCTCTAAAT
This sequence comes from Oscillospiraceae bacterium, assembly GCA_022792555.1. Lineage (GTDB taxonomy): Bacteria > Bacillota > Clostridia > Oscillospirales > Oscillospiraceae > JAAWBF01. The sequence goes on along the minus strand of JAAWBF010000134.1, from coordinate 14,171 downwards.
ACAAGTTTTTAGTTCTGAGGTATACTTTTGGGGAGCGCTTTTCCATTAAAAACGGCCTTGCCTTTCTCAACGAAGGCGCGCATCCCTTCCACCTGATCTTCGTTGGTAAAGCAATGTCCAAAGACATGGGCCTCATACATTGTAGCAGATTGAAAATCCATCTCCAAGCCCTGGTTAATCGCAGTCTTTGCCAAACGTACTGCGTGGGGACTGCAAGAAACAATCTGGGCGGCCAGGGCCTTTGCCTCATCCATCAATGAGCTGTGAGGGACGACCTTTTGTACCAAACCGATACGGTAGGCCTCTTCCGCATTGATACGGGCAGAGGAGTAAATCAGCAGCTTTGCCATTCCCTTTCCAATCAACCGCGGCAGGCGTTGGGTACCTGCAAAGCCGGGGATGATGCCAAGACCAGTTTCCGGTTGACCAAAGATTGCCCTTGAGGATGCAATACGGATATCAAAGGCCATCGCGATCTCTGTACCACCGCCCAGAGCATAGCCATTCACTGCCGCAATGGTAGGCTGCGGCATGTTTTCAATTTTGGACAGCACCCGATTGCCCAGCTTGGAGTAGGCGATGCCGGCGGCTGGGTCCATCTCATACATCTCTTTAATATCGCCGCCGGCAACAAAAGCCTTATCTCCGTCTCCGGTAAAGATAACCACCCAGACATCTTCCATCTCAGAGACATCAGAGATGACTGTCTCCAGCTCGGTTACAACGGCAGTACTGAGCGCATTCAGCGCCTTGGGACGGGAAATCGTGATAACAGCGATGTGTTCTTCCAGTTCTACACGAAAGTATTCATAGTTTTTCACGGCTTGATTTCGTCCTTTCCTTTAATTTTAGCTCCATCTTTTCGGGGCGAAAAATTCTAGCGTCCATCTCCTTCAACATGGGAGATACTATAACCGGAAATTCAATCTGATCCAGGACCTGCGTCTGCAAGTCGATGCCTGGGGCGATTTCAACCAAAGCTACGCCCTCGTCAGTTAGCCTGAATACCGCTCGTTCTGTAATATAGAGAACATTCTGGCCGTGCTCTCTGGCATAGTCTCCGCTGAAGGTTACTTGTTGTACCTGCTTGACGAACTTTTTGCTGCGTCCTTCCTGCTCGATAATCAGCCTGCCATCCTTGACCGATGTTTTCAGACCACCAGCAGTAAGGGTGCCGCAGAACACCATATTTTTGGTAGACTGTGCAATATTGATAAACCCGCCAGGTCCAACGGTCTTTTTAAATTTGCTCACATTAACATTGCCGTGGCTGTCCACCTCCGCAGCTCCCAGATAACTGATATCCAGTCCGCCACCATCGTAGAAATCAAATTGGCGTGTCATATCTGTTGTGTATTCCGCATTATAACAGCCGCCAAAACCCAGACCGGAGACAGGAATACCGCCTGTATGACCACATTCCACACTCATAATAATCTGCTGGGACACACCCTCTTCCACGGCTACACTGGAGACACCCTCAGGGATACCAAGTCCCAGATTGGTTACGCCGTTGAAGACCAGCTCGAATGCGGAGCGTCTCGCGATGATTTTACGCTCAGACATCGGCATAGGGGGCAGTGTTTTCAATGGCACACGGTACTCGTGTGCAAGGGCTGCGTTATAGGTATTGGACGCAAAATCCTGTGTATGCATCTCTGGTGGCGCGACGACCGCATAGTCAATCAGGTTGCCTGGCACCAAAACATCCCGCGGATTGAGGGCTCCGTTGCTGACAATCCGCTCAACCTGCGCAATCACAACCCCGCCGCAATGCTTGACCGCCTGGGCAATTACAAGCTGGTCGTTGATTGTGATCTCTTTTTCCACGGTCAGGTTTCCGTTTTCGTCTATTGACGTTCCCCTGATAATACCAACTGTGATCGGGAAGGGCTTATACCAGAGATATTCTTCCCCGCCTAGGGTAACGACTTCAATCAGGTCTTCCGTGGTGGATGCGTTACATTTTCCGCCCTCTAAGCGGGGATCGACAAAGGTCTCTAGACCAACCTTTGTAATGACGCCAGGATGACCGCTCCCAATCTCACGGTACAGCTGGGACAGCGTTCCCTGGGGCATCAAATACGCCTCAATTTTATTGTTATCAACCAGAGTTTGAAGTCCTGTACACAGGTCATAATGGCCGCAGATTGCCCGCTTGACCAGGCCCTCATGGGCAAAATGGGTAGCGCCTCTTTTACCGCGATCTCCAATCCCGCCGCTATGAGAATAGGTAAGGCCAGCGGGATGATTGGTCTCTAAAAAATAATCCTCAATACATGCCATAACATACTCGGCACAACAAGAGCCAATAAATCCACTGCAAGCTACAGTACTGCCATCTGGAATCAGCGCGGCGGCCTGCTGCCCTGTAATCACTTGATACATATAAATACCATACCTTTCCATTGCACTGCAACCAAAAAAGGAATATACAAAAATGGTCTGCGTGTGGGCTGTGTACGATCCACAACCCACACGCTTTTCTCGTTCAACCAGCGCTATTGCAAGAGCGTCAGGCTTTAATACTCTTTCAGCAGGTGACGTGAGATGACCAGCTTATTGATTTCGGACGTACCCTCGCCAATTGTGTTCAGCTTATTATCGCGGTAGAAGCGCTCCACTTCATACTCCTCGCTGATTCCGTTGCCGCCCATAACCTGGATGGCCTTCCAGCAGACGCGGTCGCACATCTCAGAGGCGTACAGCTTCAGCATAGCTGCCTCCTTAGAGAAAGGCAGTTTGGCATCCGCCAGCTTTGCCACGCTATATAACATAGTCCGAGCCACATTAACCTCGGTCTCCATCTCGGCCAGCTGGAACGAAACGCCCTGGAATTCGGTGATGGGTTTGCCAAATGCCACCCGATCCTTTGCGTAGCGCACAGCGCGTTCAAGCGCACCCTGGGCCATGCCGATAGAACATGCAGAGATAGCAATACGACCCTCGTCCAGTCCCTTCATAAAATAGGGGAAGCCATGATGGAGCTCGCCCACCAGATTCTCCTTGGGAACACGGCAGTCGGAGAAGAACAGCTGACAGGTATTGGAGCCTCGGACAGACAGCTTGAGTTCAGGCTTGCCGATCTCAAAGCCTGGGGTATCCTTACGCACAACGATCAGGCTGATACCTGAGCTGCCCTTCGCAGAAGGATCTGTTTTACAGCACACAAGATAGGTAGAAGCAGGACCCGCATTGGTAATCCAGCTCTTAGTTCCGTTGATCACCCATTCGTCTCCATCCAGAATGGCAGTTGTCTTTGTGCCGCCGGCGTCAGAACCAGATTGAGGCTCCGTGAGACAAAAGGCCAGGATCTCTTCGCCGTGAACAGCGGGCATGACATACTTTTTCTTCTGCTCTTCATTACCACCCGCCATCAGGGGTACCATACCCAGAGAGCAGTGCGCATCCACACACAGCGCCAGAGTACCGCTGTGACGGCCCATCTCCTCAATGATAACCGCATTGGCCAGGCAGCCCAGCCCGGTTCCGCCATACTCCTCTGGGATCAAAGAACCCAGCATCCCCAGTTCGCCCAGCTTCTGTAGCTGTGCCATAGGGTACTCATGCTTTTGATCCATCTCAATCGCGGTGGGCGCCACCTCATTGTCAGCGAAGTCTCTCGCCAGATCACGGATTCCTATGATATCCTCGCCCAGCATAAAATCAGTATACTTGCTTGCCATTTGTAATGTCCTCCTATCGTTTGTTTTTATCGTACAAAACGTTTTCTGTTTGGAGCGATAGAGATACAAGCGCTAAAATTGCAAACCCGCCATTGCCAGGATAATCATAAAGACTAATGTGATAATTGGCATAAGTACCGTCATGATACCAATATGAATATAGCCGTCCTTATGGGCAACACCGCAGTAGTTCAGCAATGTCACCACCGCTCCGTTGTGTGGAAGGGAATCCAGTCCGCAGCATGCCAGGCAGGCGACACGATGCATCAATCCAGCGTTGACCCCCATGTCTAGATAAATAGGCGCCATGGTGGACAGCGCAACCGTGATACCGCCTGTGCCAGAACCACAGGCGCCAGCGATTAATGTGGTGGCTACTCCAAGGCCGACCAGCGGCGGCATGGTGGAGGTGTCGGTCATCATGGTCACCAGGTCATTAAAACCGCTGGTCATTTTGGCGACGCCGCCAAACCCATTTGCAGCGCAGGTATTAATCAGGGCAAAAATGGCACTTTGAACACCTGCATTCAGCATTTGCAGTTTGTTAGGGATATTTCTCCAGCCCAGAACCATAGCAATAACCACACCAGCGGCCATACAATAGTAAACAGGCAGACCAATGGCATTCAGGGTGATTAGAACAACCAGCATAGGTACCAGGGAGACAAAGAAATTGGGCAGTGTGAGGGTGGCCAGGCGGACAATCTGTGCTTCTGTTTCGGTGTCCGCTTCAAAGTGCAGGCCAGCCTTCCGGCTTTTCTGCTCCACAAAACGCATATAAATCGCTTGCAACACACACAGGAACAGGGCGCAGACAATTCCAAGCACCGGCATTGCCATTAGAGTAGTCCCTAAATTTTGTGTGGCTACAATGGGACCTGCCTGAGGGGAGCCTGGCAGACAAAAGGGCGCCCAAGTAAATGCACCCGCTGCAATTGCGCCTGGGATAAGGATACGGCTCAAATCTGCTTCCTTAAAGAGCTGCAATGCGATTGGATAGACAACGAAGACAACGACAAACAGACTCACACCGCCGTAGGTAAGCAGACCGCTAACGCCGAATACACAGAAGATGGCGAAGCGTGACCCAAATTTCTTTGAAATAGTCTGGGCAATAGAGGCTGCCATGCCGGTATCCTGCATTGCACGGGCGAACATAGCACTGGAGGCGAACACAAGAAAGTTATTCTGTGCGAAAGCGGCAAAAGCAGGCATAAAACCGGTCGTCATGGCGTCCACTACATCCAGTCCGCTGACAATGCACAGGAAGATGCTTACAATTGGCGCGACAATCAGGATATCTACCCTTAGGAAAATAAGTACAATCAGAAGAATAATTCCTATCAAAAGCCAGATAATAACGTCCAACCTCCCTACTTCTTGTATTTTTACCTCTTTTTTATTTACAAACCAGACTATTTTCTGTTACAATAAGCAGGATTACTGTGTACTGAGATATCGCCGTGGCAGTGCAATGTATTCTCCTCTGGCCCACTCCAGGGTTTCCCGCATCTGGGGTGGAATCTCCTTGGTCTCTTTGGCAGGCTGTCCCATTGCCAGTTTGTTTTCAGCAATTACTTGCTTGGCCTTGACCAAAGTTCCAGCCGCTAAACAGCACTTCTCCTTTAAAATAGCATCGTCCATAACGATACAACCCATCCCTACAAAAACTTCTTCCTCTAGTACAGCTCCATGCAGGATGGACCCATGGGCTATATGACAGCGGTCGGCAATTTGAGTCCCTTTTCCAGGCTGGGCATGGATGATACAGCCGTCTTGGATATTGCAGTTATCTCCAATGCGGATGAATCCCCAATCGGCACGCAAACAGGCGCCAGGTCCAATGAAACAGTTTTTCCCAACTGTAACATCCCCTATCAGGGTTGCGTTGGGATGGACATAAGAGCCCTCTCCAATCTTAGGAAATTTTCCTTCAAAAACCTGCAGCGACATTTTGAAGCTGTCCCTCCTTTCTTTTTGTGGTAACAGGCCTTTGAGCTCATAACGGCCTGTGCTGAGGCATCCCGACGTATTCAGCATAACACAGAGAAATATGTGTTGTCTAATACACAAAAGTCTTCGTATCCATAACATTTTTTCATAGTCCTTATGACAGTGTCATATCCAAGGGCTATGGATAAAATTACTTTTAGTTATGGATTGCCGCTGATGAAATGGAGGGGGAAATTGCATGGATATTCGAGAACTGCGCTATATTATGGAGGTGGCTAAAACACAAAATATTACAAAGGCAGCCAATAATCTTTATATCTCCCAGCCAGCCCTTAGCAAATCGCTTAAAAAGGTAGAGGCCGAGTTAGGGATAACGCTATTCTTCCGAGACGGCAATACGATATTTCCCACTGATGGAGGAAAGCTGGTCTTAAAATGGGGAAAGTCCATTACCAAGGATTTTTCCACGCTTCAGGAAGAACTCCAGGATCTAAAATCCATGAAAAGCGGTAAAGTTACTTTAGGCATACCACCCATGATTTCTGCGATTGATTTTCCCAATATTATCCTCCGATTCCGCCAATCCTTTCCTGGAATTTCGCTGCACATCCGGGAGGCGGGCGCCAGAAATTTGGAAAACGCAGTGTTGGATGGGACAGTGGATATCGCGATTAGTATGCGGCCTGTCACAGCCGATGGTCTCAGCGAACTGCCTCTGATCTCCGATCAGATCGTCTGTGTCACAACAACAGACCATCCCTTTGCGCAGATGCAGACAATAACACTTCAAGAGCTGTCCACAGTATCGTTTAATACCTTTCCAGAGGGATATGCAGTACACCAGCAAATCATTTGCAAGTTTGTTGAAGCTGGATTGTCTCCGGCGATAGAAAATACCAGTCTGATGGTAGATTTTCTCCTACAAATGAGCAGGCTGTGTGGGATACCTAGTATTCTTCCAGCCCCTTGTGTCTCCTACTTTAACAATAGAGGCTTAGTCATGATTCCTTTCGATCCACCGCTGTCCTGGGAACTATGTATTGTTTATAAACGAAATGTCTATATGTCAGATTCTATCAAGGCTTTGATTGCCAGTATTCAGCGGGGAATTGAGCCGCCATTGCCTATGTGTTGAAACAACGTCCTGCATCCATGCTCTATAGATAGGCGTGGGTGCAGGACGTTTTACAACTCGTTGATGTTTGACCCGCAGGATACATAAAAAATACCCCAGGTATAAAATATACCTGGAGCCCAAAAAGATGGAATTTTTTTGTCTCTTTGCGGTTCCCGCCCCCATAGGGAGGGAATGACTACGGGAAAGAGGAAGCCTATTTGACCTCTAACACCAGCATCGTGATGTCGTCAGCCTGGGCGGCGCCGTCTGCGAAGGTGTGGATATCCTCCTTCATATAGCTTATCAGCGCCTCAATTCCCATGGTGCGGACCTCTGGTTGGTTGAGGGTCTGGATGAGCCGGTCATCGCTGTAGAGCGCCTGCGCGGGGTTGAGCGCCTCGGTGACGCCGTCGGTGTAGAGGAAGAGCCGGTCCCCCGCCGAGAGGGTAATCTCGTGATTCTGGTAGTGGATATCCTCCATCCCGGCCAGGATGAAATTCGGTTTGGTCTTCAGCCAGTCGAAGTCCCCGCCCTGGCGGCGGACCAGCGGGAAATTGTGCCCGGCGTTGGCAAAGACAAATTGTCCCGTTGAGATCTCCAGCCGCCCGATAAAGGTGGTGACAAACATCCCCGCATCGTTAGACTCACACAGCTGGTTGTTGACCGTTTCAAGGACCTCGGCGGGTGAGGCCTGAAACCCGGCGTGGTTTTTCAACAGCGTCTTGGCGATCACCATAAACAGGGCCGCAGGGACCCCCTTACCGGACACATCGGCCATGACCACCCAGAGGTGGTCATCGTCCGTCATGAAGAAGTCATAGAAATCACCGCCCACCTCTTTAGCCGGGTGCATATCGGCAAAGATGTCAAATTCGGGCCGTCCGGGGAACGCAGGGAAGATACAGGGGAGCATGGAGGCCTGGATCTGGGTGGCCACCCCCAGTTCGGCGCCGATGCGTTCCTTTTCGGCTGTTACTGCGGTAAGATCCTGGATATAGGTCTGTAGCCGGGTGGTCATGGTGTTAAAGGCGCCGGCCAATGACTCGATTTCATCCCCTGTGTGAATATTTAATTGATAGTCCAGATCGCCGCCGCTGATGTTCTCCACGCCAGTCTCCAGTTCCCGAATGGGCTTGGAAAGGCGGAGGGAGAAGGTATTGCCCAACACGATTGCAATGATAGTGGCAATCAAAACCGCCGCCAGAAACAGCAGGCAGGCCAGACGGATAAACTGGTCAATATCTGCCCCGGCCTCCTGGGTGAGGGCCTGGATGCGCTGTTCTCCAGCCACACTGGGGGAGAGGACCTCCTCCACGTCAATGACTGTCACCACCGTCCAGGGGACGGTGTGCATGGGCTCATAGGCCAGATAGACCGCCCGGCCCTGGTAGTTGGCCTCTATAACCCCCTGTCCGCCGCTGATCATCTGCTGGGCGGCAGCCTGGATGGAGGGTTCCTGGCTCTCCAGCAGGTTTTCATTGTTGGTCACATGGCCCGCCGCGTCCAGCTCAATATTTTTTGACATGATCACATCGCCGCTGTGGTCCACCACGAAGACATAGCCCGTCTCACCGATGCTGGTATTGACCACGGAGGAGCTGATGTCGTCCAGGGTGGAGCCAATGGAGAGGACAGCTCGCAGCTGGCCGTCCGGCCCGTACACCGGCTTGCCGCAGGTGACGGCCAACCCCCGGCCATAGGAGTCCACAAAGACATCCGACCAGGTCATCTCACCGCTGTCTGCCGCCATTCTATACCAGGAGCGCTCGGTGGGCTCCAGATGACCCAGATCCACCTTTAGTCCTGCATTCTCATCGCACATGATGATAAAGCCGCTCTCGGTACCGATCTGGGTGGTCCCAGCTCCAGATAGATATTCGGTGGCTTTTTTCATCGGGATGGTCAAGTTCCCCAGCAGGCCGACCTCTCCAGCCACCTGTTGGGGGGTGGTACGCTCGGCATAGACAATCTGGGCGGTATAGGTCCCCTGGGTGGAGGCATCCGCCGGGGAGACCGGAATGGCGCTAAACCGCTCTGGTGTGGCGTAGAGCTCCTCAGCCGCTGCGGCCAGCACGTCAATCTGGCTCATGATGGTCTGGAGCTGCGCGTCGATGGTCTCCGCTTTGAGCGCGGCGATGGACTTTAATTGGTCCATCGCCTGGTCCTCCAGCATTTGGCGGCTGTCGGAGGCGGCCTGCTGGCCCATCCCAGCATTGATATTGATGGTGGTAGCCCGCATCCGAAACAGGGCGGTCAGGGCGATCACGCCCAGCAGAAGAATGGAGAGCAGGGCCACCGTTAGGACCACTATATTCAGCTTTGCGCGTATGGACTGGCGTTTTATTTTCATGAACACTGCCTCCTAATCTCCGCCGCAAAGGGCTTGTAGTCCGATAGATACGGGATCTGATCCACGTCAAAGGGGGTGTTTAAGGGGTGGTGGAGGATTAGGTATTCCCCATCCTGCCCACCGGGCAGGAAGCCAGTGGCCAAAAAGCCCTGGGCCTGGGCCATTTGAACAGCCTGGGCCGCGCCTGGACTGCTCAAGTTTAAAAAGAGGTTGACGGTCTGTAAGGGCCGGTCTCGGACCGGAGCGATCCGGGCGGAGAGCGCCTGGGCGAAGCCGTCCCCCAGTTGCCTGGCCCACAAGGTCAGGACCTTGTGACGCAGGTCCTCCGTCTGTTCCCAGCGCCCCTCCCCTGGGGGCAGGAGGACGGTCCCCCGGAGCCTCCAGGACATCCCCATTCCATCATAGACCAGCCGGGCCAGGGGGACCAGTCGGTCCGGCAGGGAGAGCGGACCGGCATCGCTCTTGGTCCCGCGCCTCGCGGCAACGGTCTGAGAGATCTTCAGATTGCGTCCTGTTTGATACAGCGTATGAAACTGGGTCTTGTCAAATACCGAGGGTAGAAATCCGCAGTGGGTGAACCCCATGCCGGCCAACGTCTTTTGGGAGATCACATGGCACCCCAGCGCCCGGGCGAAGTAGGAGGAAAACATCTCCTTTTCAGCTTGGCGGAGCTGGTAGAGGGCCAGGGGGAGGGCCAATCCATAGCCGGAGGCGCTCCGATGGATGACCTGACACGCGATCTCTGCCTGGCCTGGGAAGAGTGGGGAGGTCTCGTGGGCGATGATCCCGCCCAGGGCGCCGTCTGGAGCCTGTGCCACAGAAAAGGAGAGATTGCCGTGGAAGCTGTGGGCGAGAAAACCCTCCTCGGTGTAGAGATAAGGCTTGACATAGGTGTCTCCATAGGCCTCCCGGATACAATTGATTGCCTCTGGGATATCCGCGGGGCATAGGGGACGAAAGGTCATCTCAAGGGTTTCTCCGGTAATATGGTTGGTCAATTTCATAATGGTGCCGTAGGTCTCCTCTCATGTAGCGGCCCTTAGGCCTTGTTTGAAAAATGTCAAAACGCCCAAGCAGCAGACCTTTTTTCACCATACGGCGTTAAAAATTCTTGAAATACACAAAGTATTCCCGCGAAATTTTGCCTCCGCAGCGTAAAGCAAATGTGCCAGTGGCACATTTGTAGCGTAGGCCAGCCCAGCTATTCTGGGCTGGGGGAACCAACAGTGGTGCGGTAATCTTTTAGGCAGTGAGATCTGAATCTCTTACTGTTGTGCATTTCGTCATTTATCAAACAAGGCCTAACCAGGCTGTTACAATAAAATGGTCAAATTGTTTACCCCAAAGGTGCTCTTATAATCCACAGACAGGGCGGATTTGACAATCATCTGAATCCCCACGCTGTCATCAAACTCATCCGGATTCTCCCGCCGATTGGTTTTGTAGTAGTCGATAGGGTTAAACGGGGTTCCAGAGCAGCGGATACGCAGAACAATAGTCTCATCCCCGGCGGTTTGGTCTGAGGAGAGAATGAGAATCCGAACATTCATCTCCTGCGTCGGCCCGCTGGCAAAGCAGTGGTCCCGAATACTGATAAGCATCTCCTCTAAGGCCAGACTGATCAGCATGGACTGCCGGGCGTCCAGGTGGTTCTGATCGCAGAAGTCGGAAATCCGAGTGGAGGCCTGTACAATGTCGTCCTCTGTACTATGGACAGCAAAGGAGATATACTGTCCAGCGTCCTCGTAGCGCCGGTCCAACAGAAACAGCCCCTTCCGATTGGGATGTTTTCTCTGGTGGACCAGCAGAGCAATCGCCAATACGGCCCAGGTAAGCAGCTCGGCAGCAGTAAAACTCAACCATACAGCGGGCATGCCGAAACGCGGCGCCAGAAGACAGGCGGGCAGGACGACAAAGGCAAAGGCCCGGCAGGCGGTGATCAAGTTGGCAATGCCGGTATAGCCGCTGGCCAGGTAGTAGTTGAGCAGAATTGTGGAGAGCATAGAGGGCGGCAGACTCAAGGCAAACAGTGCCACGGCGGGGACGGCCTCCTCCAAGACCTGGGGATCCCGGATCCCAAACAGGCCGCAGAAGGGCTGGGCAAACAGGACAAAGAGAGCAGTAATGGGAAGAATCAGGGCCAGGCCCTGATAGACCGCCCGCCGCTCCAGCTGGCGGATACTGGCGTTGTCCTTCTCCTTGGTGAAGACCCCGATAAAGGGGGCGGTGGTCTGTCCAACACCAGAGATGACAGTCAGCGCCAGGTTGGCTGCTGTGGTGACAATGCTAAAGGCGGACAGGCCGATGGTCCCGGCCAGGGGGGTGAGGATCAGGTTTAAGCAGATGGTCCGGGCGGTGGTGGCCAGGTTGTTCAGGGAGGCAGGGCTGCCTGTGACCATCAGCTTTCCGGCACTCCTCCAAGAGCCCCAGACCGCGCACAGACGGAAGGTCCCCCACCGCCCCAGCAGGCTGATCATTCCCAGGACAGCGGCAGTCAGGGCAGCAACAGAAGTTCCAAGGGCGATCCCCACAATCCCCCGCTCCATGACGAGCACAAAGAAAAAATCCAGTCCGATGTTCAGTGCGGCCATAAAGACAAAGATGGAGACCGACAGCTTGAGCCGGCCCTCCAGCTTGAGGAAGTTAAACGGGATATAGATCATCGTGGTCCCTACGCCGCCCAGGAGAAAAATTTGGGTATACTGCCGGGTCAAGGGGAGCAAATCCCCCTCTGCCCCCAGCAAGGTCAAAAAAGGATCCAGCATGATCAGGCCGGCCAGCGCCATAGACAAGCTGATTCCAAGGGCCAAAAGAGTGGCCTGGGTAAACGCCCGGTTAGCCCCCGGTGTATCCTCCTGTCCGATGGACCAGGCCGCCATAGAGGACCCGCCCACCCCCAGCAACGCACCAACCGTAGCGAAGAGGAAGTACACCGGGCTGACAATGCTCATCACTGCCAGAGCTTTATGGCCCAGCAGATTGCTGGCGATCAGGCTGTTGGCCATCGTGCTGATGGTGACGCCCGCCACCGATAAGATAGCGGGCAGCAGGTGGCGCCGGAAGGTGGCACGCAAAAAGGTATCGTTATCTCGTAGCTGTTCTTCTATGTAGGCCATACTACTCGATGGTCAGAATGTCAGAGAAGCCTGTGACTTCAAAGACCTCCATAATTGTGGCACAGACGTGGCGGATCACCAGCCTGCCCTGTCGGTTCATCTTCTTTTGGGCGGCCAGGATGACACGCAGCCCAGCGGAGGAGAGGTAGACCAGATCTTTTAAGTCCAAAATCAGCAGCTTGACGCCATCCAGAGAGGCTTTCAGCGCTGCGTCCAGCTCAGGGGATGTATTGGTGTCCAGACGTCCGTCTAGGGTAAGGGTCAGTGTATCCCCCTGGCGGTTGGGTGCGATGGTCATATCGAATATGCCTCCTTTTTTCAACGCGAAGATGCGATAAATATGGCTTCGGCATCCACACAGCTACAGTTTTTTTTGGATGGTCAGAATGTTCTTTCCCGCTTCATAGGAATAACTCACCTGATCCATATTCTTTTTGACCAGGAGAATCCCCAGTCCGCCAATTCCGCGTTCCTCTGCGGGCAGGGTAGTGTCGGCGTCCTCCTTGGCCAATGGATTGAAAGGTTTTCCGTGATCCAGGAATCGGATGGTAACAGTAGGCGGTGTCCCAGAGATTCCGACCTCGATCTCAGCCTCTCCGATCTCTGGATTGTAGGCATAGCTGGCGATGTTGACAAAGATCTCCTCCACCGCAAGGGCGATCTGCATCTGAACCTTAGGGGAACAGCCGCAGACCTCCAGCTCCGCGTCAATCACTGCATTGACGGTATCGAGCTCCTCGGTCTTAGCCGGTACAACAATTGTTTTCATAAATGGTACACAACCTTTACCAAATGCGCCGTAAAGCCCCTGCCTTTAGGCATGGGGATATAAGGCGCTTCCCTTTTCAAAGATTTTGCGGTAAAATATTCTTGGTGATTTAATGGAATACCCAAACCATAAGTACCTGACCAAGAGCTAGAAAAAACTTGCCAAGCTCCAGCGGCAGCTGTCCCGAAAATCAAAGGGGAGTAACCGCCGGGAGGAAGCGAGAATCAAGGTGGCCCGGTCTATCTCCGACGCTTCCTGGGGCGAGTTCCGGCGGCAGTTGGAGTATAAGGCGGGGTGGTATGGGAAACAGCTGGTCACGGTGGACCGCTTCTTTCCATCCAGTCAGCTATGCTCCGCTTGCGGCGCTCAATGGCCCGGCACAAAGGATTTGTCCGTGCGAGAGTGGGTTTGTCCCGTCTGCGGCACTGTCCATGACCGGGATGTGAATGCCGCAAGGAACATCTTGCATGAAGGGCTGCGCCTGCTGGCGTAACCGATACATATGGTACGGTGGGACACACCGGAACCGAACGCTCGTGGAGACCATGTAAGACCTCGCTGGTGCAGGCTGCGGTCGCTGAACCGAGAATCCCCCGGCTTAGCCGGGGGGAGTGTCAACTGGGCTACCTGTGAATTGCTGCGGGCCATCTGTTGCATCATCTGCATGGGATTTCCACCGCCCCGCATGACGTTCATTAACTGCATGATTGGGTTATTCATCATTGGAGGCATCATTCTTCTTCACCGTCTTTCCAGCAGGCTTTTTCAGCCGATCAATCTCGGCTTGCAGCTTGTCTACCACATCCTTAAGAATCTGCAAATCCTGGAGGCTTGCAAAGGCCGTCCCCTGCTGCTCCTGTTGATTTTCAGGAACCGCCATTGAATTCACAGGTGCAAACTCTCCAAACTCAGCCGAACCGGTTTGCATATTCCAAGGCTTCATGTAGACCCGGTTATGTGTGATATCCGGGAACAACATCAACGCGCCGGAAAAGTCCGCTGCTATTCCCAAAGCCTCCTCCTTAGAGGTGACAGGCCTGGAAGCATTGGAAAGCCCCTGTGCAGGCTGTGGAACCGGTTGTACAGCCTGTGAGGGCATCATAGGCTGCACAGGCTGTGCTGGGCCTGTTCCGTATGCAGGGATACCCGGACTATAGGCGGGTGTGTAACCCATGTATGG
>JAAWBF010000133.1 GCA_022792555.1 Oscillospiraceae bacterium | reverse complement strand
TTATAACGAAAGCCAAAAAGAGACTGTCCACCTATGGTGAGCAGTCTCTTTTTGCAGCTGTTGTATAATTATTGCATTGATATAAATATTTATTCAGAAGATTCTACCGGGAACACGAAGTCGAATTGGGACAAAATTTATAGGGAGGGACATCTAAAGCCTTAGAGATTCAAAATCGTGTGTCCATGCTAATCCCTTTTTTGATATTTTACAGGCTTTCAAGGCCAACTTCCATTTGATTTTCTCACCTTAAAAACTGAATCAGTAATCCCGCCGATAAGCCCACTAGGGCGGCCGTTGCACAGGCATCCAGAAAGACCTCCAGCTTCCCCCATTTTTTCCGTACAGGCGGAGCGGGCGGTTCAGGGCATAAATCCGGTTCTTCCAATGCCTCGGAGCGGTAATCATCCAGCCACAGTATGGTTCCATTTTTCTGACCCTGACAAGGCTTTGGGATCCGAATACAGGTCAGGGCCGTACCGCCGCTGGCTCTGCATGCCTCCTCCTCCCACTCCGTTTGATGTTTGGTATGGATTACAAAGTAAGTGGTCTCCATTGATTGTTCCCTCCCAAAGTCAAGCCTGTAAAAGTTCCTTTCTCTTTCTTAGAACCTCAGTTCTACTTTTGCTATTATACAATATCTGTTCGAGTTTTGCAAGAGCTATTTTTCGATCTGTCGAAAAATAGTGGAATCCTGATGGTAAACTTTCCGGCAGCAGGCGGAACCTTTCTCCAATAAATCCGTCCAACAGAACAGCAGGAACAAGTGTAAAGGAGGTTTTATCAATGAAAATGAAACGGCTTGTCAGCTTTGCCCTGGCCGCAGTTCTGATGGGGACGTTGGCCCTCCCTACCGGAGCGGTATCCACCGACCAGCAGCTCACCCAGGTAACCACACGGGTTAAGGCCCTCTTAGGGATCGGCAATGAATACGAGAGCTTCTATGGCGATCTGGAGGACAACGGCATCTCCAACTTCTGGAGCCTGAACTGGAGCGGAGAGGGCCGCTCTCTGTCGGTGGAGGCCAGCCTGGACGGGAAGGTTCTCAGCTACACCTTAGATGCATCTGCCGCCACCACGCGTCCTGCCATCCCCGGTTCCAGCAGTCTGCCCACCTTCCCCAAGATCAGCCGGGCGGAGGCCCGCAAGACCGCCGAGGCCTTTTTAAATAAAGTTCTCGACAGTCAGGAACGCGCGGTCTTTGAGGACGGCACGACCCTGGCGGGCAGCAACCAGCACCGTTTCACCGGCGCCATTCAGCTCAACGGCCTGTCCGCCCCGATCACCTTTTCAATTACGGTACGCGCAGAGGACAATCAGGTCATCCGCTTCCGCCGCAGCGATCTATATGAGGGCTATTGGCAAACTATCCCCAGTGCAGCGGCCAAGACGCCTTCTGGAGACGCGGCCCAGGCTCTGAAGGGCACGTTAGGTCTGCGTCTGGAGTATGTACTGGAGGAGAACAGCAGTCAGGCGGTCCTGCGCTATCTGCCCGACTCCACCGACAGCTATTATGTTGACGCTGTCACCGGTAAGCTGGTCAACCTCACACAGCTCTATGAGGAGCTGGGGGAAAACAACCGCAAGTACAGCATGGACAACGGCGGCGGAGCACCTGCCGCGGAGGCAAGCACAGCCCCCAGCAGCGGCCTGTCCCAGGCCGAGCAGGCGGGGATCGCCAAGCTGGATGGAGTCCGCCCCAAGGAGGAGCTGGATAAGCAGATCCGGACTTTGTCCGCTCTGGGTCTGTCTCAGTATCTCCTCCGCTCGGCCAGCTACTGGGTGGACCGGGAGACCGACGAGGTCTTTGCCCGGATACAGTACGTCACCGGTGAGGAGGAGATCAGCCGCCGGACTGTGGTGGTAGACGCCCGGACTGGAGCACTCCAGTCAATGTCGGGCTACGTCCCCTACGACGAGGAGCGGACCGCCGCCCTCACCGAGGCCCAGACTTTGGAGAAGGCCACCGCCTTTTTAACCGCCCAGTGGGGGGAGGACTTCGCCCTGACCGCGCTGTACAAGCAGGACCGGAACCTCCCCGCCGGCTATGACACCTATACCTTTGCCCATAAGGTCAACGGCTATTTCTTCCCTGCTAATTGTTTTACCGTCTCGGTCAATGTAACCGACGGCTCCATCTGCGGCCTGGACAAGGCCTTTGACCACGAGGCGACCTTTGACGCCGCCGAGGGGCTGATCCAGGCGGACGCCGCCCTGGAGGCCTGGTTCAATACCTACACCACTACCCTCTGCTACCTGGCCGTCCCCTACAAGCTCAATCCAGAGGCCGCGCAGGAAAAGGCCCTCATCGACCGGGGGCTGCAAAATGGCGTCAAGCTCCAGCTCGCCTACTGCCTGGAGCGCACCGAGACAATCACCGGCTTGGATGCCAAGACGGGCGCACCCATCTCCCCTGTCCAAGTGGACCGCAGCCTGTCCTACAGCGATCTGGAGGACTGCTGGGCCAAGACACAGGTGGAGGCCCTGGCCGCTTACGGCATCGGCTACACCGGCGGGACCTTCCAGCCGGACAAACAGCTCACCCAGCTGGACCTAGTCGCCCTGCTGGCCAGCACCCAGGGCTACTACTACGATCCCACCCAAGAGGAGAGTGCTGACGCACTCTACCGCACCGCCTACGAGATGGGTCTGCTCACCGCCGAACAGCGCAAGGACGACGCCCTGCTCACCCGGATCGAGACCCTCCGCCTCCTTTTGGACGGCGCCGGCTATGGCTCCATCGCCAAGCTGGAGGGGATCTTCCGCTGCTCCTTCCTGGACGAGGCCGACATCCCCGTTGATTGTTACGGCTATGCCGCCATCGCCCAGGGTATGGGGGTGGTCAACGGCGACAGCGCCGGGAACTTCCACCCCAACAACACCGCCACCCGGCTGGATGCCGCCGTGATGCTCTATCAGTTTATGAACCGATAGAGCCCTATAGACCAAAAAAGCGGCCTGTCTGGAAACAAGTCAGACGGGCCGCTTTTCGATACACTGGAGACCGCACCTTCGGGCGGCCTTTTTGTATTTTAGAGGTGAGATGTATTGTGTAAAGGGTGGTTTCACCACCCAAATACACATTGGCTGACGGTTCATTTGTGGCAGAATGACAGAGGCTGGAAAGGCGGTGATCGACCAGCAGGAGAGAATCGAAGTGGGAGCGTCCGGGGGATGACC
>JAAWBF010000132.1 GCA_022792555.1 Oscillospiraceae bacterium | reverse complement strand
CCCCTGAGGTATTATCACCTCTGCCTCAGGGGGAGTTACCCTAACATTTCATTCGCAGGTGTAGCTCATCTGGTAGAGCGCCACCTTGCCAAGGTGGAGGTAGCGAGTTCGAGCCTCGTCACCTGCTCCAGCACACAAAAGAAAGAAAAACAGGAACAAGTCTCCTTGCTCCTGTTTTTCTGTGGCGCCATAGCCAAGTGGTAAGGCAGAGGTCTGCAAAACCTTTACCCCCAGTTCGAGTCTGGGTGGCGCCTCCATCGTCGGAGCAAAGTGAACTTTGCTCCGACGATTTTCTTTGTAAAGCGTCATCCGCTCCGCTTCCTTGCTCCTCCTCCCCGAACCACAGCTGCTCCGCTGGGTTGTGGCTTGGCTCTTGGTGCGAACCTGGTGGACTTTCTTTTTTATCGATACATTAAGAAACTTGCCTTGCTCCGATGCTTTCCAAAGCATTCGTTCGGAACTCCATAAAGAGACGAAAGACAAGACAGGCCATTTCGGTTTGTCTTGTCCTTTTTTTATACGGCACAGCTTTATTTCACTCTCCCAAGCCTTTTCACTTCATATTAACTTTCGCAGAAACACACAAAGGCACTTTCACACCACCGTCAGTGGTGTGAAAGTGCTTTTACTTACTTTCTTACAAAGAAAGTGGCGAAGAAATAAATCGACCAGCTGCATTTGGACTTGGGCAATGTCGTTGCTAAAATGCCACCCACGTTACGCCTCAGATGTGCCAGCTAATGTTTTCCTTTCAATCTTGTTTTCTTGTTCCCACACCTTTTAAGGGGGAGTGGGAACAAGAAAACGGCGTTGTTACTGCTCCAGCATCCGTTTAAAGGCCAGCTCATCCAGCCAGGCGTCCACTTGGGACAGCAGGCGGCTGTAGAGTGCGCCGTCGGACAGGTCGTCTATGTCGCCCGTTTTAAGAAAATCGGCATTGTTGATGTACCGCCCGTCGATGGTATCCAGACGATCCAAAATACCATACTCCTCCCCGTGGAGCCCGACGAACTGCCAGAAGATTGGGAACCGGGAGGTTTTAATCAAGATCTCCTCAATCTCCCAGTCCGAGCTGAGACGTCCATCGGTGAGGAAGAGTACCAGCGTAGGGGTTCTGAGGGCGCCGTAGATCATCATAATATCCCGCATGGCCTCCGGCTCGTTGTTATACTGGTAGTTGAGCATACTCATCCACCGCTCAAATCCCCCGGATTCTGCAAAGGTGTAGTCGCGCACATTGTCCATCGTGACAGCCCCCAGCTGCCGGCTCTTGGCTGCGAAAGCCCACAGATCCATGTAGCCCTCATCGGACAAGGTGGTGGCAAATGCGAAGAACTTATCCACCGCCCGCTGAACCCGCCCGTTGCGGTACATATCAAACATGGATCCGGAGGCGTCGGCGCACATGACCACTTTGACTGAGCGCTCAGCCACCTTGGGATACTTGGCCAGGGCGGAGAACATATTTTTGTAGAGGCTGGCCAGAAATTCCGTCTCCCCCCGGCACTGCCGGGCCAGGTTGTCCATCCGGGCGCAGACATGCTTGGGTAAGGAGCTGACAATACTCCCCAGGTCAGCCGGAGCGGAGCCCGCTGATCTGGAGGGGGAAGCGGTCCGGCGGCTTCCCCCAGCCGCAGGCGCAGGGGGCGGAGTGGGGGCGGTACCAGGCAGCACCGACCCTCCAAAGCTCTCTACCAGGGCCTTGAGCCCCCCGTTGAAGCCCCGACCCACTGCGTTGATCCGCCAGTCATCCCCTTTGCGGTAGATCTCGCACGCCACAATAGCCCGTTCACCCTGAAACTCGGCGCCGCTGTAGGAATAGCGTGCCATCTCAGCGGCCCCGTGGAGCAGGCGGACATAGCCCTTCTCAAGCCCCCGCAGGGTCTGTACCCCGTCAATGGCGGCAGTTAGGGAGAGCTTTACAATCTGGGGGGGCAGCTGGTCCAGCTCCAGGTGGAATCGCACCGTCCCGGTGGCGGGACCAGGCCCCAGACGGATGGCGCCCTCTGGAGATTCTTTTTGATTGTAGAAGATAAAATAGCGCTCGTCGGACAGACGGCCTGTCCCATCCAGGCCAAAGCAGGTCACGTCAATCTCCATAGGCGCCTTGTGGTAGAGCTCCACGTCCAGGCTTAGGCCTCCGCAGAGCTTACGGATCGATTCCTTTTGTCCCCGCTGTAGATCCAACATATTGATGCGCCTCCTGAACTCAGGTGTTCTGCATGGGACGGAAAATCAGCTTGCGCAGGGTTCCCACCGGCAGAATGATGAGGGAGAGGAGCATGACGACCCCCCACTCGTTCAGGGCAAGCGGTGCAGTGCGCAGAATGGAGCCGCCCACAAAGGTCATCAGTACCTGGATCACGGCGATCAGACCCATAACACACAGGAAGTTTTTATTGCCCATGATATTATCAAAAATATTGATCCGGTCGGTACGGGCGTTAAATCCGTTGAGCATGGCACTGAGAACATAGAAGCAGAAGAAACCTGTCATGAAGTAGATGTCCCGCCCGTTGAAGACCTCTGCGCCGTCAGTGCGGAACAGGCCCTTGAAGAAGGGAACCTGCAGGAAAATGAGACTGGCTGCGGTGAGGTAGAGCCCCATGACGATGAGGGAGGACCACATATCCTTGCTGATGATGGACTCGTCCCGGCGCTTGGGCGGCTCGTCCATATAGCGGTCCAAAGCGGGTTCTCCGCCCAGGGCCAGGGCCGCCAGGGTGTCCATGACGATGTTGACCCACAGCATCTGTGTCACCGACAGGGGGGTTCCCATACCGATAAATGGGCCAATCAGGGCGATCAAAACGGCGCTGATGTTGATGGTGAGCTGGAAGACGATAAATTTACGGATATTGTTGTAGATGGTGCGGCCATAGAGGACTGTTTTCACCAGAGAATTGAAGTTGTCGTCCAAAATGGTGATCTCGGCGGCCTCCTTGGAGACCTCGGTTCCAGACCCCATGGCGAAGCCCACATCGGCTTTTTTCAGGGCGGGGGCGTCGTTCACGCCGTCCCCTGTCATGCCGACTACCAGATTGAGCTCCTGGGAGACCCGGACCAGGCGGCTCTTATCGGTGGGCAGGGCGCGGGCGACCACCCGAAGCTTAGGCAGGGCGGCCTTGAGCTCCGCGTCGCTCATGGCGTTCAATTCCTCGCTGGTGATGGCCAGGTCATCCCCGGCGGTGATCAGGCCGGCGTCCCTGGCGATGGCGGCAGCGGTCTCCTTCTTGTCT
>JAAWBF010000019.1 GCA_022792555.1 Oscillospiraceae bacterium | reverse complement strand
TCCTGGGCCTGCTTCTTGGTGCCGACAAAGAGCAGGCTCTGACCGCTCTCCCCCAGGCTACGGACAAAGTGATAGGCCTCTTCCAGCTTCTTTACGGTCTTCTGGAGATCGATGATATAGATCCCGTTGCGCTCCGTGTAGATATAGGTGGCCATCTTGGGGTTCCAGCGGCGGGTCTGATGTCCGAAGTGGACGCCTGCCTCCAAAAGCTGCTTCATAGATACGACTGCCATGGTAATTCCTCCTTATTTGTTGATTCCTCCATCCGGTTCCTCCAGAACCGCCCACCGGTATCCGGCACATGGGGCCCTGTCCCACGGATGTGTGTAATCACATACTTTGGTATTTTAGCACAGAGCCGCCTGCTGTGCAAGTCTTTTTTTAGACTGTCACGGAAAGGCTCTGATCACTTCAATTTTCCCGATAATATGCTGGTTGAACTGCGTCAATTCTCCGGCTGGAATCCAATACTCCTGATGATAAGCGCGGCCAACGGTCTGAACTTCATAGCTTGATAGAAAACTGTCCTCTACTTCAAAGCGTGTGACAAAGCCCCGATGGCCGGACCGTTTGTCTTTGATATTCCACCGGCTGGCGATTTCGACCGCATAGCGCTCATTCAGCACAGGATAAAATATAGGCTGTCCCGGCAGACGCGGCGGAAAGACGGTATAACCGCTCTCCGCAATCAAAGCTAGTTCCTGTTCTCCAACAGGCCGGTATAAGATCATGTCGGCACCTCCGATTGCGTCTTACAGTATAATGCAGAAAACAATGCTTACTGCTATGGATTGGATACCGCCTCTGTCTCCTCCCACTCCTGAACCGCGGCCTGCCAGGCAGCAGTATTTTCTGCGGTCTGGCTGCGGGGTGTCACGCCTTGTCCGATCAGAAACCCTCCTAGCCAGTTCGAGAAGATCGCTGTACCCTCCTGGTTGAGGTGCCCTCCGTCGTATAGGTGCTCGGTTGGGATCAGACCTATGGTGTCAAAGGCATCGCTCCAATCGCAGTAAATTGCTTCTGGGGCGATAGCCTGGAGCTCACGTCCAATGCGGGCATAGGTCTCTGGACGGCTGCGGGTATAGCTTGGATATATGGTCAGGAAGCATTGGATGTTATGCTCCTGGCACAGATCCGTGATTTTCTTCAGCCAGGCCAGGTTGGCTCTATAATCCTCTGCTGTCACAACGCGGTCCACTTCACTGAGAACCTCCCCCGCGCCCTCCTTAGTCCCCTCCATTGCAGTATGCCCCTTCCTGGCGTCCCACTGGATGGGGTTCAGCGCCCGCCAGATATCCCCGAAACCTATTTCATTCCACCGACTGTGGTAGAAATAGAGATCAAACAGCAAGCCGAGCCGCAGTTCTGGCTCGGCAGCGGTAACAATGGCCCCCAGTTTATTGCAGGAGAAGGGCATATAGACTATGTTCTGTTGGGTATAATTCTGGTTGGCTTTGAAAAAGAGGGAGGTCACTTCCAACATAACCGCCGCCGGAGATTGAGTCTCCAAGATCTCCTTGAGATACCAGTAGGTAATGGACAACGTCTGTTCCGAGCCCGCCATCACATAGCTGGTCAAGCCGGAGCTGGCATATACCATTGAGGGGTTGATGTCGCAGTAGGCATAGGAGCTGCCCAAATAGATGACATCTAGGCTATCTTCCGGCTCGGCCCGGAAAGCGCTCCAGGTAGATCCATAGACTTTCTGAGGAGGCCGCAACACATCAGAAGCAAATTGGATCATCCAGACTGTTAGCAGCAGAAATACCGTGGTAAAGGCGAACTCCTTCCACCATCTATATCTGCCCTTGGATCGAGACAAGACAATCCCCTCCTGTAACAATTCTGATTCCCGCCTCCCGAAAGGGAGGCGGGAGTTTTTGATCAAAAACTGAATCCATAGAGAAAGGCCTGAGCATCATAGCCCGTACCATAGCTGCCACAGAGGAGGCATGCAAACAGCAGGGCCCACAAGACCACCCAGCGCACTGGCCGGCGGGCCTCCAGCCATATGCGGGGCCAGTCCCATTTCTGAGCGCCTAGATCTATAAAGAGCAAAATTATTAGGCCAATCAGGGCCACTATCAGCTCCTGTCTGTTGAGCCCCATGCTCTGCCGGACCCAGAGAGGGCCGTAACACATCCTGCCCAAGATCGCCAAAGCATTGGACAGTCCGTCCGCCTTGAAAAAGACCCACGCAATGGTGGTCAGCAGAAAGGTCAGCGTAATCTGAATCAGATGCCGGAGCAACCGCTCCTCTCCCAGCCCCAGCCAGCGGCCAATCCTGCTTCGCAGTGGCACGGTGACAGCCCCAGCTACCTGATAGAGTCCGTTGAGCAGTCCCCATACCACAAATGTTACCGCTGCCCCATGCCACAGTCCACTCACCGTAAAAACGATTATTATGTTCCAATATTTCCGCACTGTTCCCCGGCGTGAGCCGCCTAGGGGGATGTACAAATAATCCCGGAACCAGGAGGACAGGGACATATGCCACCGCCGCCAGAATTCCGCAATGGAGCGGGAGAAATACGGGGCTTGAAAATTCTCCCGCAGGATAAAGCCCATACTCCCCGCCACACCTAAGGCCATATGGGAGTAGGCCGAGAAATCGCAGTAGATCTGAAAGGAGAAGGCCACCGCCGCCCCCATCACCTGGAGGGCCCCGAAAGTGTCCGGCGCGGCGTAGATGGTGTTCACCAGGACAGCCAGCCGATCGGCCAACACCAGCTTTAGAAAGGCACCCCATAAAAAACGCAGCAATCCCCGCCGGAAGGCATCCCAGTCAAAGGGGTGAATCGTTCGAAATTGGGGCAGCAGCTCCTCCGCCCGTCCAATCGGGCCAGAGATAATCTGGGGAAAGAACGAGAGGAAGAGTGCGTAGTGCAAAAAGCTTCGTTCCACCGCGCCGCCCCGGTACACATCGATCACATAGCCCATCGCTTGAAACACATAAAAGGAGATCCCTACCGGTAGGACTAATGTCAAAACCGGGATTTCAAATGCAATCCCCACCCTTTGGAGTCCCTGTCCTACTAGGGAAAGGGCAAATTGAACATATTTAAAGGCGAAGAGCAGGATACCATCAGCCGTCAAGCAGAGAGCCAGTATCCCTTTCCGTCTATATTTGTCCAAAATGCGCCCCATGCAGTAAGAGGTGAGGATGACAAAGAGCAGCAGGGTCAAGTAGATCGGCTTGGCGCATAGATAGAAAAACCAGCTAGCCGCCAACAACCAAAGGTTCTTTACTTGCCTGGGCAGGAGAAAATATCCTAATGCTGTGATGGGAAAAAACAACAGAAACGAGAGAGAAAGAAAGGCCATCCGGTACTCACCCCGCGTCGATCCTTTGATGCTGTCTGCGGCTCATCGATGGTCCCTATTCTGGGCACTCATAGCCTGGTCAAAGTGCTCGTTGATTTGTTTGGTAAATTCCATCGCCGCATTATACCCCATCTTCTTATGGCGGTTGTTCATAGCCGCCACCTCAATGATAACCGCTAGATTCCGCCCCGGCTTTACCGGTACCGTAACAGAGGGAACTTGAACATCCAAAATGGAGGTGTATAAGTTTTCCAGTCCCAGCCGATCGTACATGGCGCCATCCTTCCACAGCTCCAGATTGATCACCATGTCAATTTCGCTCTCTTCCTTGACCGCACTCATACCAAAAATGCGCCGGACATCCACTACGCCGATCCCCCGCAGCTCGATGTAATGGCGGATGAGTTCGGGGGCACTCCCCACCAGCCGCTTGGCGGACAGGCGCTTGATCTCCACCGCATCGTCTGCAATCAGCCGGTGGCCGCGCTTGACTAGCTCAATGGCGGTCTCGCTCTTCCCTACGCCGGATTCTCCTAATAGCAACACACCCTCGCCGTAGACCTCCACCAAAACCCCGTGGCGGGTGATCCGCGGAGCCAGATAGACCCGCATCGCCTCAATAATAGAGGCCATCAGGGTCGAAGTGGTCTCTTTGCTGCGCAGGACCGTGCGGTTGTACTTCTCCGCCATCTCCATACACTCTGGATATGGATCCAGTCCACGTGAGATCAGTAGGGCTGGGATGTCATAGGACATCAGCTTTTCAAAGCTGGTCCGGCGCTCCGCTACCGTGAGCTTTTCCAGATAAGTGGTCTCCACCCGGCCTATCACCTGAATACGATTGGGATCAAAATAGTCAAAAAATCCGACAATCTGTAAGCCGGGACGGTTGACGTCTTCGGTACAGATGGGGGTCTCCTCAAATCCCTCAGCACTGCGCAGGACTTCCAGACGAAACTCCTCCACCAACTTTCCCAGCTTGACACTATATAAGCTCTCCATATTGTGCGCCCTCCCTTTTTATCTTGAGCATCCCATTTGGGAACAAAAAAGCAATCATTGTCTGTTTAGTATAACACTACCTCCCTTCTCATTGCAAGGATCATTCAAAACCCATCATCTGTGTACTCGATTTTCAAAAAGTCGAAAAATTCCTACTTGCTTTTTTCTTCCGTTTCTGCTATCATATCATACGATGCTTTGTAGTCAACAAAGCGGAAGGATCTGTATGATCCCACCCGCAGGGTGAGAACGGAGATCCTTGTTGACGGTAAAAAGCGTGATATTTGTCAAGCGAGGAGGTTCAAGCGAATGGCCAAATGCGAGTTTTGTGACAAGGGCGTTACATTTGGAATCCAGGTCTCCCACTCCCACCGCCGCTCTAACCGGACTTGGAAGCCCAATGTAAAGCGCGTCAAGGCGATTGTCAACGGTACACCCAAGCATGTCTATGTGTGTACCAGATGCCTCCGTTCGGGTAAAGTTACCCGCGCTGTGTAATTTAAAATTGCCGCAAAAAACCACCGGATGTCACCGGTGGTTTTTTTGTATCTGGTCCCCTTTTATATCTGCCATCTTTTCGGTGTACTTTATGATTTAGGCGAGGCAGTGCATGCTCCCAATGCGATATTTTTCTGATAAGCCGCCATCACGGCAGAAATACCGGCGGCGCGGAATCCCCTCTCCTCCAAGGCGGCCACACCAGCAATGGTAGAGCCGCCCGGTGAGCACACCTCGTCTTTGAGCTGTCCAGGGTGCTTTCCGGTCTCCAAAACCATTGTGGCAGCACCCAGCATCATCTGGGCCGCATAGGACTGGGCTTGTCCTCGCGGCAGTCCAGCCATGACGCCGCCGTCGGCCAGGGCCTCAATCAACTGATAGGCAAAGGCCGGGCCGCAGCCAGCCACAGCGGAAAAGGCATCCATCTGTCCCTCTGTGATGCGCTCAATCCGCCCAGCCTTTTGGAGGAGCTCCTCTACCAGAGCAAAATGGGTCTCCTCTGCCATCCCGTCGCCGGAGAGTGCCAGCATTCCCTTCCCTAAAAGTACTGGGGTATTGGGCATCAGCCGAAGAATCACCGTTTCCTGGGCCGCCCCGCCGAGACACTGTCGAATGGTCTGGATCGTCACCCCGGCAGCGATGGATACCACCAGCTTACCCCGCAGGCTGTCGGCCAGCTCTGCCGCTACTTGGGGCAGTACCTGCGGTTTGACACACAGAAAGCAGCACTCCGCTTGAAGGACGGCAGAGCGGTTATCCGCCTCTGCGGTACAGCCCAGTGCCGCCGCCAAGGCGTCCGCCTTTGCCCTGCTCCGATTGGTGATAATGATATCTTGGGGGGATAAAACCTGGCAGGCTGCCTGAATCAGTGCGCCCCCCATCGTCCCGCTCCCAATAAAAGCCGTCTTTTTCATTGGAACCTCCTCCTGTGTATTTCCATAGACTAGAGGGATTGGAGTTGATTTCTATGTCAGAACTACCCAGCCCTCTGCCCCAAGTTTTGTTAGAAAACCATCCCACCGCCTTCGCCCTGCTCCAGGGAGATGATGCGCACCCAGAGCTACGGGGAGAGTTGCTGTTTTATCCCTACCAAGCAGGCTCTCTGCTGGCCGTCCGAGTCGTGGGGCTGCCCCATGACGGCTTCTTCGCCCTACATATCCATGAAACCGGCGACTGCTGTACGGGTGGGGATCTCCCCTTTCACTGTGCCGGAGGGCATTACAACCCCACCAACACAATTCATCCAGAGCACGCCGGCGATCTCCCTGTTCTGCTCTCCAGCAGCGGATGTGCTTATACCATTGTCTATACAGGCCGGTTCCGGCCCGAACAGGTCCTAGGCCACTCTGTTCTAATCCACGGTTCCCCTGACGATTACCACAGTCAGCCCGCTGGGAATAGCGGAAACCGCATTGCCTGTGGCGTAATTCAAGGGTTCTCAGCGGCTGTTTGAAACTGGGCTCTACTCCCAACGTTGGAATGCCGTATCGAAAAAACTGCGGCGATGGTAGCTGATAAAGTCGGGCTGTTCCTCTGGGTATGCCTGGCAGATTGCACTCATTAGCAGGGTAGGATTCAGCCCTGGATTTTGGGCCTTGAGGGTGAGATCCAACACAATAGCATCCCGGCGCTCTTCTACGGCGGCCTTGGCGATGAGCGGGATGAGATCCACTTCTACCTGGCCGCTCTTTGCTTTTTTAGAACGCTTGGAGACGATAAGCTCCTTTTGAGAGAGCAGATCCTGTATTTTCGATTCCACCCCATAGGGAGCACCAGTCTCGTAGTCCATCATAACAATATAATTGACATAACTCAACGTCTTTATCGGCCTGTCCCCCTCATAGCATCGCTGTATCACAATACCATCGGGCAAAACCCGGTTCATCCGTGCCGGGACGGTCTCCAGAGCGGTGCCGTCTACAATCTCACATTCCAGTACTTCACATCCGCTGGAGAAACCCACCGGAAGCGGGAGAGGCAGAGAGACAAAGGCATGTGGGTTGAACC
Source organism: Oscillospiraceae bacterium (assembly GCA_022792555.1). Lineage (GTDB taxonomy): Bacteria > Bacillota > Clostridia > Oscillospirales > Oscillospiraceae > JAAWBF01. The sequence continues at coordinate 51,125 of JAAWBF010000019.1, read as the reverse complement.
CCTCGGTGTGCTTGATGGCGATGCCCGCCCGCTGAAAAGCCCGCTGAAAGGTCCGCATAAGGTCCAGATGGGAGATATATTTGGCGGTATCGGCCTTACAAAACGCCAGTCTATTCATCACAGTTCCCTCCTGGATAGAGCTGATCGGCGCCGCAGCCGGTACACTGCTTCCGGCAGTCAGGGGTGATGACAGCCTCATAGGCCCGTTCCCGTTCCCGCCAGAAAAAATTGGTGTGTATCCCCGTGGAAGTAACACTCCACGGCAACAGCTCCTCACGGGGCCGCACCCGTGCGGCGTAGAAGTCTGGGTCCAGACCGCAGGCTGCAAAGGTATCCATCCAGCGCTGGTAGGAGAAATACTCGCTCCATGTATCGAATTTGGCACCATTGCGCCAAGCCTGCTCCAGCACGTCGGCCAGCCGCCGGTCTCCACGGGCGAATACTGCCTCTAGATAACTGGTCTCCGGGTCGTGCCAGCGGTAGCTGATGGACCGGCCCCGCATATTGTTCCGCAGCAGGGTCACCCGCCGCCGGTACTCCTCCATACTCACCTGCCCCTCCCATTGAAAGGCAGTGTGGGGCTTTGGAATAAAGCAGGAGGTGGACACTGTAATTCGCACTCCCCGCTTAGGATTGGGAGTGGATTCCCGCCACACATGGTAGACCTTGTCGGCCAAATCGGCGATCCCTAAGACGTCCTCGTCGGTCTCTGTGGGCAGTCCCAACATAAAATAGAGCTTTACCGCACTCCAGCCGCCCGAAAAGGCGGTCCTACAGGATTGCATCAGATCTTCTTCCGTGACGTTTTTGTTGATCGCGTCTCGGAGACGCTGAGTCCCAGCCTCTGGGGCAAACGTAAGGCCACTCTTACGCACATGCTGAAGCCGCTCCATGAGGTTCATAGAGAAGTTGTCGGCCCGCAGGGAGGGCAGAGACAGGGAGATCCCGTTTGGCTCACAGTAGGCCAGCAGACCGTCACATAAGTCCACTAAGGGCCGGTAGTCACTGGTGGACAGGGAGGCCAAGGTCATCTCTTGATAGCCTGAGTTCCGACAGGCGTCGATCCCCTGCCGGACCAGCAGCGCCGGGTCCTTGGCCCGAACAGGCCGGTAGGCATACCCCGCCTGGCAAAACCGGCACCCCCGGATACAGCCCCGGAAGACCTCCAGCATCACCCGGTCATGGACGATCTCCGTGGAGGGCACAATGGGATTGACCGGGAAATAAGACTTGTTTAAATCCTGGACAATCCGCTTTGTCACCACCTTAGGGACTCCTGCCTGGGGTATGATTGTCGCAATGGTGCCATCATCGTGGTAATCCACCTGATAGAGCGAGGGGACATAGAGACCTGGGATCTGTGCAGCAGCCAGCAACAGCTCCTGCTTGCTCCAGCACTCCTCTCTTGCCTTTCGATAGAGCTCAATCAGCTCTACGGTAACATCCTCTCCCTCCCCCAAAGAGAAGATGTCGATGAAGGGGGCCAGCGGCTCCCCGTTGTAGACACAGGTTCCACCGGCGATGATCAGCGGGGAGAGACTCTCTCGCTCTTCACTGCGCAAAGGGAGACCAGCCAGATCCAGCATATTTAGTACATTGGTATAGGCCAGCTCATATCCCAGAGAAAACCCGATGATGTCAAAGTCAGAGATGGCATCTCCGCTCTCCAGTCCATAGAGCGGGATACCGCCCTGACGCATCTCCTGCTCCATATCGCCCCAGGGGGCAAAGACCCGCTCACACCAAACCCCTTCCAGCGCATTCATGACCCCATAGAGAATCCGTACCCCCAAATTGGACATGCCAATCTCATAGGTATCAGGAAAGCAAAGGGCCACTCTGGTATCTACAGCTGTACGATCCTTAACCACTGCGTTGTATTCTCCTCCGGTGTAGCGGGCCGGCTTTTGCACCCGCGGGAGAATATGCTCTAATGAACGATTCATACCCCATCCCCCGTGTATTCCGAGTTCTCTTCCTTCCAGCAAAAAGGGCGCGTGAAATTAGTCGAGACAATGTTTTATTTTAAACCGTAGCGCTCCTTCTGGCAACCCCTAATTTGCTCCAAAACAGCGAAAAACGGACGCAAACGGCGTCCGTTTTTCATCGTGGTATAGACTCTGCGCAAAACTATAGATAGTTTGGGGGATGTAGATGTATCCGAAAGAAAGATGTAGTGTAACCAATTGTCTCCCTTCGTTTTACGGCGGCCGCCATAGATAGAGTGCTTGACGTTACTCCTGTGGTTATCTGTCAGCTCTGACCACGGCAATAGTCCTCGACTGCGTCACACAGATGAACGGAGGACAGGCCAGCTCTCCCATACCATTCTGCCAGACGGCTGACCTCTAAAAAGTCGGTCGAAATCCGGCAGGCCCGGATGCCGTCTCCGCTCTCAATGCCATACATAGGCGGTGTTTTGTCTCCTTCCAAGAAGACGTGATAGTTCGCGCTGCATACATTCATGCTTTCGCTCTCTCCCTTTTCATACGATTCCGTTTTTCTATTGCTCCCTGTCACCCTGTACACAATGGAACAGGTGCACTCCTGTGAAACCGTGATATACCAAGTTTTCCGCCATTCGACAAAAAAGACGCTGTTTCGACTCCTTTCTCATGATACCATGAAAGACATTACAAAATTTGTTCCACCGTGCTTCCTCTTCTTCCCCATATCTTGTGTTTTGCTCCAGCTCTATTCACTATATAAAGTATTTCTATGGTTTTGTCAATTCCTTTTAGGCAATTGGACCAATCAACCGGAAGGATCTTTCCACATTTGGAAACCCCTATCTGCCGGTTGGCAAGAGAGGAGCGCAGACAATGTCAATGGTAGAAAAGCTCACCTATTTGAAGAAGCGGGATCGGATGACCACGGAAAAGCTCTCCCTTCTCTCCGGCGTTCCACTCAGCACACTGAACAAAATTCTCACTGGACAAACCCGAAATCCGGCCATGCGTCCTATCTATGCAATCAGCAGAACCTTTCGTGTCCCTGTCTGCTATCTGATGGACGATAGCATCCCCATCCACTGTGATCTGATGGCCTATGCCCAAGTCCCCGGCGTCCATTTTTTCACCAACCAGGAGATGGAGCTGATCCTCAAGTTCCGTCAGCTCTTCTCACAGGAACAACGGATGATCCAGCATCTGCTCCAAACCCTGTGGCGCTGTCATACCACATCACAAAACAACCCGAAAGAACGACTTCTCCCCTGCTATATCCCAACTGTATTTGGTACCCATGGTGCTTCAACCACCTCGCTACAGATGAAATATCTTTGGGCAGCCAACGATTCCCTGATCCACAACGCCGACTTTACAATAAAGCTCCCCTTGGACACGCTTTCCCCCACCTTCCACGCTGGAGATATTTTAGCTGTGCAGACCGGAATTGCAAGCCATGATCAACTGGGCCTGTTTCAAATTGGATCAGAGATTATTCTGCGCAGGTTCTACCATAAGCGCGGAGTGACAAAGCTGGTCTCCATTAATGTAGGCGTTCAGCCTATCCAGGTTCGGGAATCCAGCCGTCTCATCTGTCACGGCATCATTTTAGGGATTGTCCATACCTATCGCTGGCTTTAGCAATGTTTCCCCGCCCTGCGGGCGGGGAAACAGGCCTACTGTCTCCATCATAAAAAAGCGGGCTCCCTCTCCTGAAAAAGAGAGGGAGCCTTAAATAGTTTCCTTTTATTTCCTCAGTCGTTCTAGCCCATCCTGCCCCCTGGAGATCTTCACAATCGTTCCCGTCAGGGCCAAAAGGGCGATTAGGTTTGGTAATACCATCAGGCCATTGAAGAAGTCAGCCATCAACCACACAATATCTACCTTCAGTGCAGAGCCAAGGGCCACAAAAACCACGACCAAGGCGGCATAGATCTTGACTGCCCGCTTGCCAAATAGGGCCTTGATGTTACTCTCACCGAAGAAGTACCACCCAACGATGGTAGAAAACGCAAAGAAGAGCAGACAGACAGCCACAAAGATGCTGCCAAAGCCGCCAAATGCTTTTTCAAAGGCATACTGCGCCATAACAACGCCAGTCCTAGCCTCACCAGTAGCGGGGTCAATGGTTCCCACTACACCAGAGGAGATGATCACCAGTGCATTCAGAGTCAGCACCACGAAGGTATCAATAAACACACCCACCATGGCCACATTTCCCTGCTCCTCTGGCTTATTCACCTTGGCGATGGCGTGGGCATGGGGGGTAGAGCCCATACCTGCCTCATTGGAGAACAACCCTCTGGCCACGCCAAAACGCATAGCCTCTTTGACCGTGACACCCACTACACCGCCAGCCATGGCCTGGGGCTGAAACGCCATCACAAAGATCTGCTGGAGGGCGAGCAATACGGTGTTATGGTTGATGACCAATACGGCGATACAGCCTAGAATATAGAACGCCGCCATCAGAGGCACCAGCTTCTCCGTCACCGAGGCGATCCGCTGTACACCCCCCATGAAGACAAAGCCCGCCAGCAACGCCACAATCACACCGATAATAACTGGGCTGACTCCAAACGCAGTTTTAAAGGCTGTTCCTATCGAGTTGGACTGTACCATGTTGCCCATAAAGCCCAGGGCCAGAATAATAGCTACCGAGAAGAACCCGGCTAAAAATTTGCCGAAGCCGCCCTGAAATGCCGCCCGAATATAGTAAATTGGGCCGCCTGTCACCTCTCCGTCAATTGTAGTCTTATATTTTTGGGCGAGCACCGCCTCACCAAACATGGTGGACATACCAAAAAAGGCGGACACCCACATCCAAAAGATAGCGCCAGGACCACCGGAGGCAATGGCAGTTGCACATCCGGCGATGTTCCCTGTTCCCACCTGGGCTGCAATAGCGGTGGTAAGGGCCTGAAAGGAGCTCATACCATCCGCTCCCGCCGTCTCTCCCTTGAGACTGAGGTTGCCGAAGACCTGCTTCATACCCTTGCCAAAATTACGGACCTGGATAAACCCTGTGCGGATGGAAAACCAAATACCACTGCCACACAGCAGGATTAAGAGGATATAATCCCACAGAAAGTCGCTTGCAGCTTTGATAATACTGTAAAAATCCATAAAAACCTTCCCTTCTCCTCCGGTACGATATAACCAGCAGAAAAGGTGGGATGAGGGCTTTTGATAAAGCTTCGTGTCTAAGGGGATCCGTACATCACTCAGCACCGTGATGCCGGTCCGCACCCTGAAAAGGCTTCCACTCCGCAAAAAGCAGAGCACCTCGTTTCTGGCGGTATGTGCTCTATAGCAATCAGCAAAAATAGTGACAGTCAATTGGTTTCCCCTCTCCCCTCCGGGGAGGGGGAAACCAGGTGTCAGCAATTTTGAAGATTGCTAATAGATCGCCAACTGTTTTTTGAGCGCCGGGCGGCGCCTCCTCTTCGCCGCTCTTTGCTGATCAGACACGATCTTGCCGTCTCGTCCCCGCCCTTCCTCGGACGTCGGGGCGTACAGCACCGCGATAAACCGAACTTCCTCCTTCGGTTATATCTTCCAACTTCAGTACCATCTATAAAATAGCACAATAATATAGAGAGTGCAAGCCCTAACTTTATCAAAATTTACCTGCCCAACGTTTTGGGTGTGTCCCAAGCGCAGAGCTTTTATCTGTGTTTCCCCCGCCGGAGGCGGGGGAAACACGCAAGTAAATCTTCGCGGTGAACACACCTAACGTTTTTTACAGGTTGACAACTATAACCCATTTAAGTACAATATTACATAGTTCGATAGTATGAGAGGAGGATTTTTTTATGAGAAAAAACAGAGACATGCTGCACGGCTTCGTTCTGGGCGTTTTGCTCGTAGCGCTTGTCACCGCCATCCCTGTGACAGCGGACGCAACGGGCGCGCGCAAGGCCACCATTGATGTGGTGTATAACAACATCAAGCTGGTGATCGATGGCAATGAGGTCACACCCCGCGACGCGAACGGCAAAGTGGTTGAACCGTTCGTCTACAACGGCACCACCTATCTGCCCCTCCGCGCGATTTCCAACGCCCTCACCGGCGGGGCCAAGCCCGTGAGCTGGGACCAGAGTACGTATACCGTCTACATTGGCGAGCGCCCCGTCGAGCCGGGAAAAATCGTGGATATGGTGGATATGAAAACCTATCCCGCTAATCAGCAGGTGTTTCAGGCGGGGCAGTCGTTCCAGCTGCGCCAGCAGACCTGGACTCCTTTTAACGTGTGTAATAATTTTGGTGGTACATTCCTTCTGAAGGGGGACTACGCGGAACTCAACGGCTTTCTCGCGGTGCCTGACGGTGGAAACATGACTCTTCCTGAGTTAATTACGCTCACTATTTCGGATGCGGACACAGGCGCGGTGCTGTTTAAAGGCGCACCTGAGCGTATGGGAGAACCGATCCCGGTCCATGCGGATCTGACAGGCGTGGATAGGCTCTCAATTTCTCTAGTCGGGACTTATTGTAAGTTCTACAACGTGACCCTGACGACCATCCCCAGGGGTTGACAAAGTGCGCGGGGAGGGCGGCTTGCAAGAGATTTTTTGTCACATTGAGGCGGGGGGCTTAGTCCCCCGCCTTTTCTCATACCCGTTGTCCTGCGGCCTGTCCCATACCGCACGGAAAGATTGAGATTGCTTTTTTCTCCGTTTCAAGTTACAATAATGCCTACTGCACCGACCGCGTTTGCTGTTGGTGTATGGGCCCCAGGCCCGCAATTCCAGACAACAGGAGTGATATAAGGCATGGCCGACGAGCTGCACGCCGCCGTTCCGGCGGAAAAACCTGTCATGAATCAGAATTTTATCCACGACTTTATCGATGAGGATCTCGCCCAGGGCGGACAGTTCCAGGGGATGACCGTCCACACCCGGTTCCCACCTGAGCCCAACGGCTACCTCCACATCGGCCACGCTAAGGCGATCTTTATTGATTTTGGTACCGCCGAGAAATACGGCGGTCTGTGTAACCTGCGCATGGACGATACCAACCCCACCAAAGAAGACGTGGAATATGTCGAGGCCATCCAGGAGGACATTCACTGGCTGGGCTACGACTGGGGAGACCGGTTCTTCTATGCCTCCGACTACTTTGAACAGATGTACCAGTACGCCGTCTCCCTCATCCAAAAGGGACTGGCCTACGTCTGCGCACTCACCCCCGACCAGATGCGGGAGATGCGCGGCGATATAAACACCCCTGCCTGCTGCCCCTTCCGGGACCGGCCTATTGAAGAGAGTCTGGACCTCTTTGCCCGGATGCGGGCCGGGGAGTTCCCAGACGGCGCCTTGACACTGCGGGCCAAGATCGATTCAGCCAGCGGCAACTTCAATATGCGGGACCCGGTTATCTACCGGATTAACCACATGCACCACCACCGCCAGGGGGATAAGTGGTGCATCTATCCCATGTATGACTTCGCCCACCCCATTGAGGACGCGCTGGAGGGAATTACCCACTCCCTGTGCTCCCTGGAGTTTGAGGATCACCGTCCCCTCTATGACTGGGTGATCCAGCACTGTGATCTCCCCGCCCGGCCCCGGCAGATCGAATTTGCCCGGCTTGGGATTGATTACACCGTTATGAGCAAGCGCAAGCTCCGGGCCCTGGTGGAAGAGGGCCGCGTCTCCGGGTGGGACGACCCCCGGATGCCCACTCTGTGCGGCCTGCGCCGGAGAGGCTATACGCCTGCCTCGATCCGAAATTTCTCTGAGCGCAATGGAGTGAGTAAGGCGGCCTCTACGGTCCAGTGCGCCTTTTTGGAGCACTGCCTTCGGGAGGATTTGAACGAGAACGCCCGTCGGATTATGGCTGTGCTTCGGCCTGTCAAGCTCACCATCACCAACTACCCGGAGGACAAACAGGAAGTTTTCACCGTGGAGAACAACCCCAACCGGCCTGAAGACGGAGAGCGTACCCTCTCCTTTTCCCGCCACCTGTACATTGAGGCGGAGGACTTTCTGCAAGTCCCGGTCCCAAAGTATAAGCGGCTCTACCCCGGCGGCCCTGAGTGCCGGCTCAAGGGCGCTTATCTTATCACCTGTACCGGCTGTGTCACAGATGATGACGGCAATGTGATCGAGGTGCTGTGTGAATACGACCCAGCCTCTCAAGGGGGCAACCCTGCCGACGGCCGCAAGGTCAAGGGAGCCACCATCCACTGGGTAGACGCCGCCACCGCCGTGGACGCAGAGATCCGCCTCTATGACAGCCTCTTCTCTGATCCCGATCCCGACGGCGGAGACAAGAACTTCCTGGACTGTCTCAATCCCAATTCCCTGGAGATCCTCACCGGCGCAAAGGTAGAGGCCAGCCTTGCGGATGTGACAGCTCCCGCCTCCTTCCAGTTCCTGCGTCAGGGCTATTTCTGTGTGGACAGCAAGGACAGTGCGCCTGGCCATCTGGTCTTTAACCGCTCTGTCAGCTTGAAAGACAGCTTTAAATATTAGGGCGCACCACAAAAGAGCAGCAAAAATTCCCCACCCTGCGGGTGGGGAATTTTATTTCCTTCTTTTCCAAAAATCTAATTCAGAAAGTCTTTCAGCTTTTTGGAGCGGCTGGGATGGCGCAGCTTGCGCAGCGCCTTGGCCTCAATCTGACGGATGCGCTCTCTGGTGACGTTGAACTCCTTCCCTACCTCCTCCAGCGTGCGGGTGCGGCCATCCTCAATGCCAAAGCGCAGCTTGAGGACCTTTTCTTCCCTGGGCGTCAAGGTCCCCAGGACATCCACAAGCTGTTCCTTAAGCAGGGTAAAGCTGGCGGCCTCCGACGGCTCGGAGGCGTCCTCATCGGGGATGAAATCCCCCAGATGGGAGTCCTCCTCCTCTCCGATGGGGGTCTCCAGAGAAACAGGTTCCTGGGCGATCTTTAAAATCTCCCGTACCTTATCCACCGGCATGGACATCTCTTCCGCGATCTCTTCAGGGGAGGGATCGTGGCCCAACTCCTGAAGAAGCTGGCGAGAGACCCGGATAACCTTGTTGATGGTCTCTACCATGTGGACCGGGATACGGATAGTGCGGGCCTGGTCGGCAATCGCCCTGGTAATGGCCTGGCGAATCCACCAGGTGGCATAGGTGGAGAATTTAAAGCCCTTGACATAATCAAACTTCTCCACCGCCTTGATGAGCCCCAGATTACCCTCCTGGATCAGGTCCAAAAAGAGCATCCCCCGGCCTACATACCGTTTGGCAATTGACACCACAAGCCGAAGATTGGCCTCCGCCAGCCGCTGTTTGGCGGCTTCTCCACGCTTGATGGCCTTTTTTAGCTCTTTCTCTGCCTCTGGAGTCAGCGGATCGGCGCCGTCTTTGCACGCCTGCTCCATCTCCTTTATCTGTTCCTCGGCAGCATCGCCGGCTGCCATGTCCTGGGCCAGTTGAATTTCCTCGTCTGGGGTAAGCAGGTTTACCTTTCCAATTTCTTTCAAGTACATACGCACTGGGTCATCAATTCCAAAGGAGTCCACCAGCGTATTGGGGTCTACCAATTCCTCCTCTGGGATCTCCTCCAGTTCCTCTATAGGTGGAACCGACTCATCCGAAATATCAGCTAGTTCGGGCAGATAGTCATCTCCTGCTGTGTCGATCCCCAGGTTCTCCAGGGTATCGTAGATCTTGTCCATCTGCTCGCTTTCCAGGTCCATCTCTTCCAGTACATCCATTAGCTCACTGGAGGAGAGCTTTCCCTTCTTCTTGCCGCGCTCAATCAGGTCGGCCAGCTTCTCCGCCCCTGGGACACCCTCCACGACCTTCATGATCTCGATTTTGCCGGCCTCCATTTTTTCCTCGTTGGACTTGCCCTCCATCTTTTCTCCCTTTGTTCCGGTCATTTTTTTCTCGCTCATGCGGTCATCCTCCATACCCTTTTTTCTCTCTATACTTCTCCTGTGCCGCCAGCAGGGGATCGCGTGTTCCTGTCCCACCCCGCTTGATGGCTTCAGTCTCTATGATCTCTATGTAATCGTGCAGCGCCTGCCGGCTGTGGGCTAGGCTCTCCGGCTGGCTGACCACGGCGGTCAAGTGACTCATCTCTTGGGCGGTCAGCTCCTGGGCTAAGGCGGCCAGCTGCATACCCGCCCCGGTTCGCCAACGCCTGCGCAGCAGTTCAAACACCTTTCCCAGCAACGGCGCAGAAAACTTAGCGCCGTCCAGCTCCTCCATCAGGCTACAAAGAGAAGGGTCCAGCAGCATCAGCCGCAGTACCCCCTCCTCCGCCCTGGCAGAGCGTAAATTTTCATAGCGCAGCCCGTATTGGCGGGGTTGAAGCTGCGTTGCTGGGGTTAACGCTCTCCTAGTCTGCTTTTTTCGCTCCTGTTTTGCCCAGTTCTTCCGAAACTGGACTACCTCCTGCAGCATAGCATCCACCGATATCTTGGCGGCCGCAGCGGCTTTCGTGCAGAAGATCTCCCGCTCAATGGGACTTTCAATGGCGGCGGCGGTACGCACTGCCTCCTGAAGATAGGTCCGTCGTCCCTCCTCATCCTCCAGCTCGTGGCTGCTTTGCAAAACCTCCAACCGGTATGTGCCAGGGGCTACGCTCCCCTGGAGGCATTTTTCAAAGGCCGCCGGGCCAAACCGCTTGACAAAATCGTCCGGATCCTGCTTTATAGGCGCCCCTGACGAATCTACCGCATTAGGGAGCTGCAACACCCGTACCTGAAGGTCTGCCTTTTTGAGCAGCTCCAAAACCCGATCCGTAGATTTCTTTCCCGCCGGATCGTTGTCGTAGCAGAGGACCAACTCTTTGGTATAACGGGAGAGCAGCTGTGCGTGGTCCTCCGTCAATGCGGTACCCATAGTAGCCACCACATTATCAAATCCCGCCTGGTGTAGGGTGATCACATCTATATTGCCCTCCACCAAAATTAAGTTGGGTCGTTTGGTCGATTTGGCGAGATTGAGGGCATAGATCAACCGGCTTTTTTTGAATACCACTGTATCTGGGCTGTTGAGGTACTTTGCTCCCTCTTTTCCGGGTAAAATGCGGCTGGTAAAGCCCACTACATCCCCTCGGATATCAATCACCGGGAGCATGAGCCTTGCCCGGAACTTATCATATACCACACCGTTTTTGCCTGCTACCGCTAGTCCTGCCTCCACAAGCTCCGCCTTGGAATACCCCTTCGCTGTCAGCGCCTTGGTCAAGGCGTCCCACTCCTCCGGGGCGGCTCCCAGGCCAAACCGTGTTGATGTGCAGGGCTGAATCTGCCGGCTGGCCAAATAGGCACGGACTGTACTTCCACCAGCACGTTTCAAATAATCGTGGTAGAATCTGGCAGCCTCTCTGTTGGCTGCCAGAATACGGTCCCGGCGCCTGCGCAGCTGGACATCCTGACCGCTGTCTGGCACCTCCATCCCGGCCCGCTGGGCCAGCAGGCGTACTGCATCTGGGAAAGGCAGGTTCTCCACCTCCATAATAAAGGAGATCACGCCGCCTCCCTTGCCGCAGCCGAAACAATGGTAAATCTGCTTTTCCTGGGAGACCGAAAAGGAAGGGGTTTTTTCGGTATGAAAGGGACACAGCCCCCACAGATTATTACCCTTCCGGCTGAGATGGACATAGGAAGATACTACATCTGAGATCTCGCTTCTGGCTACTAACTCATCCAGAAAGGCGTCTGGAATTGCCATAGACATCTTCCTTTCGGTTCATTCTTGCCATAAGAACCCACTATCATACCGAAATATACGGATTCTTCGTCTTAGAACCTGTATTCACAACCGTTCAACATCGTCTGAACGGGTATCTTGCCGGCCTACTGTGTTAATAATCCTTGTAATACACAAAGTATTACTACGGCTTTTTGCCTTGTAGGACGATAAGCTCCCACGCCCAGCCACTATTCTCCGATTATGAATATAGGTTCTTATTTCACTGACCACGCCTTGGGAAAGAAGAGATCGCTGTACTGTTGGACTGCATAGATATCTGTCATACCCGCAATATAATCGCAGACCGCCTGGGTCTCCCCCTCCTTCTGGCGGATGTCCTGAAATTCTTCTGGCAGCTTGTCCGGGTTCCTTCTATAGTATTCAAAGAGCTGGCGGAGCATGTCTTGGGCCTTGACCTCCTCCCCCTTGGCCACTGGGTTATAGTAAACCGCGGAAAACATAAAGGAACGCAGCTCACTCATCGCCTCCCGGCAGGCTGGGGACTGCTGGATCGTGCCTGTTCCGGCACTAGCCGTAATCACATCCAAGGCCAGCGTATTGATCCGCTCAGAGTGGGTAAAGCCCAACACTCTGGCTGTAGACAGTGGGATATCCAGCGGGGCAATAATTCCCCCCCGAATTGCATCATCGATGTCGTGGTTGATGTAGGCGATCTTATCTGCCAGCCGGAGAATCTGACCTTCTAACGTCTCTGCCTGCTCCGGTCCTGTATGGCATAAAATTCCCCGGCGGACCTCCCAGGTCAGATTAAGCCCCGCTCCATCCTGTTCCAGACGGTCCACCACCCGCAGAGACTGGGCATTATGCTCAAAACCGCCTGGAATAATTTCATCCAGAAGCCGCTCTCCAGCGTGGCCAAAGGGAGTATGCCCCAGGTCATGGCCCAGGGCGGCCGCCTCAGCCAGATCCTCATTGAGCCGCAGGCCTCTGGCAATGGTCCGGGCAATCCTGGAAACCTCCAGGGTATGGGTCATCCGGGTCCGGTAGTGGTCCCCCTCCGGCTGGAGAAATACCTGGGTCTTGTGCTTGAGCCGCCGGAATGCCTTGGAATGGACAATCCGGTCGATGTCCCGCTGAAAACAGGTCCGTACCTTACATGGCTCCAGAGGACGCGCCCGCCCCCTGCTCTTGGCAGACAGACAGGCATATGGAGATAAAAGCCGCTCCTCTAAGGCCTCGCGCTCTTCACGAATGGTCATTTCGTCGTCACAAACTCCATTCCGCTGTGCCCGCCGGGACGGCGGGCATCCGCTCCACTGCGTTGCTCCTCCTCTCCCCACTCGCCCAAGGGCGGGCGGGGACCCCCTTTTTTACAAACTCCATTCCGCTTTCTATTGTTATATACGCTTCCTTTTTCTAAAATCCTTCTTTTAGAAAAATATTTTCTCTTTGTTCACAAATATACCAGTCTGGTTCTTCTTCATAGCAGTTCTCAGAAATAGCAATAGAGCTTTTATTTGTCTCCACCCACGGAGGGGGTGGAGACAGTATCAACATCGGCAATCTTGAGAACTGCTCTAAGGATCTGGACGGCAGGTCTCCCCTACGACAACCGCAGCACCTATCCCGCAGGTCAGCTCGGTAACACGGGCCTGAAAGCCTGTGACCTCCTCCTCAGGCAACAGTACATGAAGAGTGATCTCGGCGGCGTACTCTATTTCACCCAGTACACCGTTGGCCCCTTCTACCTCCAGCTTCATCCGCTCAAACAGCGCATAGGAACAGGAGACGGCCACCTCAATCCACCGCCGGACCACCGACCGCCCTGCTGCGTCCAATGCGTCCTTGGCGCTCTTGGAATAGGCCCGCACCAGGCCTCCGGCTCCCAGAAGCACTCCGCCAAAATACCGTGTGACAACACAGCACACATCGGTGACAGCCTCCCGCTGGAAGACGTTTAGGATGGGCTGCCCTGCGGTCCCCTGGGGCTCGCCGTCATCTGAGCAGCGTTCCAATCCGTCTTTAATACGATAGCACCAACAGTTGTGACGGGCATCGTGGTACTTCTTTTTCATCTCCTCGATCCGCGCCTTGGCCTCGGCCTCGCTGCTTACCGGGAAGACATGGCCGATAAACCGGGAGCGTTTTTCCACCAGCTCGGTTTCAGACACACCGGTTGGAATATAATATTCTGTCATTGCATCGGCCTCCTTTGCAAGTCCAGCCACTCCGATTTGGTCAGAGCATAGAAGAACGTCATCCGGCGTTCCCCCATCAGCGGCACATCCTCCTCCCGGCAAAACCGATAGAAAAAGTGGTTTTTTTCGATCACCCGCTTGGATTTCTCATTGCCCGCATAGTGGCTGCACCAGATAGTCTCCAGACCCATCTCCCCAAAGCCATACTCCAGCAGAGTCTGCACCGCCTCCGGGATCAGCCCCTGGCCCCACCAGGCAGAGCTGAGTGCGTAGCCGATCTCATCGCTTGGTCTGGGCAGCTCAGGATAGCTTCTGCCTACAAACCCACAGGACCCCACTACCCGTCCAGTTTCTTTGAGAACCACGGCAAAGGTGCTGCTCTCCGCCGGAAAGACTGTACGAATGATCTCCAAACTCTCAGCCTCTGACTTGTGGGGCGGCCAGCCCGCCGAAGGTCCCACCTGTGGATCCTTGGCATAAGCATATAAATCTGCCGCGTCCCCATCCGCAAACGGGCGCAGCAACAGTCGTTTTGTCTCTATTTGCAAAGGATTCACCTTCTTAAATTCTACAATCCCCCCTTTTTATTACTTGGAAAAGGGGGGAATTGTTTTGTTTATAAGCATGTCCCAGGACCTGGCATATCCCCACCAGCACAGTATTTTTCTGTTATAGGTCTATCTCCGGGGTCCACCCAGACACAATATACTCTTTCAAGCGGCCCAGCAGAACTGGAGTACACACCGCTGTCACTTCGATGGCCTGTTGATATGCCACCTGCTCTACACTGGCCTCCCGGTAGAGGAGATCCAACAGTCCTCCCTTGTCATAGGGAAGGTGGATCACCACACGGCAGGCGCCGGTATCCAGCCGCTTTCCAATCATCTCAATCAGTCCGGGGAGCCCCTGGCCTGTTTTGGCCGAGATGGATATGATATTCTCCCCATGGGGTAAAATATCCCCCAGACAGCAGTCCGACTTGTTGAATACATCGATACATGGAGTCTGCTGGGCGCCCAGCTCCTGAATCAGCTCCTCCACCACCGCCGCCTGTTCCCGCCACTCTGGGTTGGAGGCATCTATGACATGGATCAAAAGATCGGCAAAGGTCAGCTCCTCCAGCGTGGCCTTAAAGGCCTCTACCAGATGGTGCGGTAGCTTACGGATGAAACCTACGGTATCTGACAACAGCACTGTGCAAGTATCCGAGATCTCCAGTGTTCGGGTGGTGGTATCCAGCGTATCAAACAGGCGGTTGTTCGCCGGGATATCCGCCCCGGTCAGAGCGTTGAGCAGAGTGGATTTCCCCGCATTGGTGTAGCCCACCAAGGCCACAACCGGCATCTCGTTTTTTATCCGGCGTTCCCGCTGTACGCCCCGGACACGACGGACCTGCTCCAGCTCCTCCTTGAGCTTGGCTATTTTTCGGCGGATATGCCGCCGGTCAGTCTCCAGCTGGGTCTCACCAGGGCCGCGGGTTCCAATGGGGGATTTTCCCCCCGATGCAGTCTGCCGTACCAGATGTCCCCACATACCGGTAAGTCTGGGCAACAGGTACTGGTATTGGGCCAGTTCTACCTGAAGGCGGCCCTCCCTGGTTCTGGCCCGCTGGGCGAAGATATCCAAAATCAGCGCCGCCCGGTCCAGTACACCGACCCCTAAATCCTGAGACAGCGCCCGCTGCTGGGAGGGCGACAGGGCATTGTCAAAGACGGCCATATCTGCCCCGGTCTGCGCAATGAGCTCTTTGACCTCTGCCACCTTTCCTTCCCCAATGAAGGTACGGGGATCGGGGGTGTCCTTCTGCTGGAGGACCATTCCAACACAGATTCCGCCGGCGGTCTCCAGCAGTGCGGAGAGCTCTTCCATAGACGCGTCTGTGGCGCACTCCTCCTTGGGCAGGCTATAGGCACTTAACCCCACCAACACTGCCCGGTCGATCTTCTCTTCATAACTCTGTTGTTCCGTCATTTGACCTCCCCAAAAACAGCAGTACTGCGCTTTTTCGACCTATTGAAAAAACCGTACCGAAACCGGTACGGTTTTTGAACGACCAACTTACTTCTTGTCCAGACCGAACTTTTTGTTGAAGCGGCTGACACGTCCGCCAGTATCCACCATCTTCTGTTTGCCAGTAAAGAAGGGGTGACACTTGGAGCAGACTTCAACCTTGATGTCCTTTTTGGTTGACCCGGTTTCGATCACATTGCCGCAAGCACATCGAATAGTAGTCTGTTCGTAGTTGGGATGGATGCCTTCCTTCATGGGTGTTCACCTCTTTCTCTTTGTGGATGATCTGCGTCCGCTGTTCCATAAACGCAACTGATATGATACCACGTCTGTCCCCAAAATGCAAGGGATAATTTTAATTTTTTTCGAAGGTTTGAGCTCCCCGATTTTTCTCGATGGAACAAGCCCATCCTAGAGTCTGTTTGAAAACCGGACTCTAATACTTATAACCTCAATTGAGCACAACCGCAAAGGAGCGGCCAGGCACTCCCTCGGCCAGCCGGTAGACTGTGCAGGCGCACATAAGGGAACTCCTGCCTTGGTCATGCACCACCAGCTCTGGGATTCCGTCTCCATCTAGATCACACAGCAGACAGTCCGGCCTATACTGGTAATTGCAGAGTATTCCATCTCCGTTCATATTGCAAAAGACCGGATAGGAGGTAAGTCCGCCCTCCTCATCCCACTGCACAGCAGAGAGGTACTGCTGATAACTCCCCTCCTCCGTCGGACGGTAGGACACGCCCAGCTCTGTGTTTACAATGCGGGTATTCTCAACGGGACAGATCTGCTGTTCAAGCAGTACCGGTTCCGCGCCGGCCCGGAAGATCGCGGACAGGAGATAGACAGCGGTATGCTCCTCAGCCGGCAGTGCGTGCAGCTCGGAGGGACCGGTATGATAAAGAAGAGCTGTATCCCCCGTAATCTGCACATTGCTGGCTGTCACAATTGCGGTCTCTACACCATCCCAGGAAAACTGCCACGACTCGGCAAGGACAACTGGACTGTCAATCTCCGTTTCTGTAAGCTGGGATTGGAAATAATCGCTCCATTCTGGATGGTCCGGCTGGCTGGCCAGCCCATAGGCCGTGTATTTCACCTGGACCGGAAGCAGATCCCAAGCTCCGCTGGACGCAACAGCGGCAAAGCGGCTGTCCGGGTGGCTACTGTCGGTCAGAGCGGTTTGCGGTAAATTCTCCACCCCCGGAAGGGTACTTAAGAACTCCTGCGAAAATTGGGAGTAGACGTGATCCGTCCCCGTCAGCTGCTGTTCTCCTCCGCACACATGGGAGACGGGGACAAACGAAATACTGCCAGAGGGGTTGTCGCGGATCCCGACATAGGTCGTGGCATCGGATAGTGCAGCGGCAGAGCTTGGGACGGCAATCCTCTGCGGTGCATCGGCCGGTGCAGGCTGTATCACGAGGGACGGACTTGGTGTCGCCTCTTCCTGGACGGGCGCTTCCGCCCCCTGCCTGGAGCACCCGGTCAGGAGACAGAGCAGGCCAAAGGCCGCGATTTGTCCCAGCTTCATGGCAATCTCTCCTCTCTATGGCGTCTTTGCCTTGAGCTCTACCGCCGTATCGGCATGGAAGAACCAAAGTACTCTGCGGACCACCGGCTTTCCGGTGATCTCTTCCAACGCCTGGGCGTAGGTATTGAGCTGGGAGGCATAGTCCTGCGCCCGTTGATAGGCCCACCGGCGGTTCACCCGGTCTGTCTTGAAGTCGATGATCGTAATCCCCTCCAGGGTTTCAAAGAAGCAGTCCACTACCCCTTGAAGCAGGACCTGTTCCCCCGGTCCGGCGCCTGGATAGTATTGAGCAGCCTCGGCTAAAATTGAGAACTTAAACTCTCGGTGCAGAGAGACGGAAGCCATCATTTCCCGCCCAAGCGGGGCGCGGAAAAAGGCTACAATTCGCTCTGGGTCTACCGCTTCTCTCTGTTCTGGCGTCATGTATGCCTCCCGCACCAGACGATCCAGCTCGGCGGAGACCGTCTCCAGGTGATCCCCGCTTTGGAAGTTCAGGTATTGCATCGCCAGATGGATTGCGGTTCCCTTCTGGGCGGGGGTCAAACCGAATTCCTCCTGGGCAAAGCGGGGCTGCCGCAGGCTGTCTGTGGTTATCTGGGTGACAGGAGACTGGACTGCATCCTCTGCCGCCTCTTGATCCAGCGTCCGCCCCTTGAGCTGGGTAGCCGTGAGCTTAGACGGGATATCAACCTCCCGCTGATAGGGGTACTGCCAAGTCAAACGGGCCACCAAATTCGGGTCGACTGCGGTCGTCTCCGGGCTTGTCTGGACGGCCTGCGGTTTGGATGAGACCTCCTCCAGAGTGCCCCCATCGACCCAGTAGATATCCCAAGCCGGGCCGTAGTCCGCTGCTGGTGAGAGAATAGACAGCTCTGCCGCGGCCCGCAGGGTATGGGCCTCTGGACGAGCCAGAACGGGGAGCAGGACCCACTGGGCCACCGAGGAGCAGCCAAACAGGACCTGGGGGTCCACTGGAAGGGAGACATCCCCTGCCAGCTTGGCCAGCTCCTTCCCCCCGCTGGACAGTGCACAGGAGAAGATGAGTTTTTCTCTGGCTCTGGTCGCGGCCACATACAACAGCCGCAGTTCCTCCGCCATCATTTCATATTCCAGCTTTCGAGCCACCGCCCGGCGGGCCAAAGTAGGATATTCTACCATCCGATCCGTATCTAAAAATTTGGGACCCACTCCCAGCTTGGGGTGAAAGAGTATGGGCCGCTGGATATCCTCCCGGTTGAGCCGCCGGGCCAGCCCGCACAGCACCACCACCGGAAACTCCAGCCCCTTGGAGCGGTGAATACTCATGATCCGCACGCCACCCCCTGTCCGGCCCGCCGCCGGCGTAGCAATCCGTCCCCCATTGTCCTGTAACCGGGTCAGGTAGGTGAGGAAGGGGAACAGCCCTCGGTAGCCCGCCCCCTCGAACCGCCGGGCCAACTCGGCCAAGGTGAGCAGATTGGCCTGCCGCCCCTCTCCCCCCTCCATGGCGCCAAAGATCCCGATCAGGTTAGTGCGGTCGTAGATGTGCCACAGGAGCTGATAGCAGCTCTTATCCCCCGCTCCGAAACGGAGGTTGGACAATTCCTCTAAAAAAGATCCACAGTCCCGGTCTCCCGTCTGGGCCTGATGCTCCAGAGCGGAATAAAAGTCCCCATCTGGAGTGGATGCCCGGATCTGGGCCAGCTTATCCGCCGTAAAACCGTACACCGGCGCCCGCAAGACGGCGATCAGAGGGATGTCCTGCCTGGGGTTATCCACCACTTGCAGGAGAGCCAGAGCCACCAGGACCTCTGCCGCGGCAAAGAAATCCCCCCCGCCCTCGGCCTCCCAGGGGATGCCCCGTTCCCCTAGGGCACGGGCGTAGTGGTGGAGCACTGTTCCAGGGGAGCGCAGCAAAATGACGATATCTGAGGGGCGGACCTGGCGGAGCTCGCCCCCATCCTGCACTGGAAAGCCCTCCTCCAGCAGGCTGGCAATCCGTCGGGCCGCAAAGCGGGCCTCCAGCAGGTCACGGGAAGGCTTTTCGATCTGTGCCTCTTCGGCGGACTCCTCCGCCCCTGTACAATCTATGGCGGCCAGCTCAACGGCATAGCGTTCACCGTCCGCGGGGTAGGCGGCCCCTGGGACCAGCGCCTCTTCTTTGGTGTATGCCATCTCCCCAAACTCGGCGGACATGATGTTGTAAAACAGGTAATTGGCCCCTTCCAGCACCTGAGATCGGGAGCGGAAATTTTGGGTGAGGTTGATCCGCCGGGGCTCTCCCGGCATAGCCTCACGCTGAGGCCGGAAGCGCTGGTACTTGTCCAAAAAGATGGTGGGATCGGCCAGCCGGAAGCGATAAATGGACTGCTTCACATCCCCTACCATAAAGAGGTTGTCCTCCCGACTCAGGGCATTGAAAATGGTGTTTTGGACCTCATTGGTGTCCTGATACTCGTCCACCATGATCTCCTCAAACTTCTCGGCCCACTGTTGGGCCAGCGCTGTGGGACCGTGTTCCCCTACCAGCAGCCGGACCGTCAAATGTTCCAGATCGGAGAAGTCCAGCAGGCCCCGGCGCTCTTTTCTGGCGGTATAGGCCGTCTCAAAGTCCCGGACCAGGGCGAACAGTCCACGGATCGCCGGGTACATAGCCCGCATATCCGCCAAAAGGTCGGCGCT
Source organism: Oscillospiraceae bacterium (assembly GCA_022792555.1). Classification (GTDB taxonomy): domain Bacteria; phylum Bacillota; class Clostridia; order Oscillospirales; family Oscillospiraceae; genus JAAWBF01. The sequence continues at coordinate 31,132 of JAAWBF010000019.1, read as the reverse complement.
ACAGTCTAAAAACAGATCCTCCAGCTTTTCCATGCGCCCCTTACAGGCCAGCCGGATAGTTTTCACCCGCGCGGCCTCCTCTGGACAGTCCTCCATCTTCTTCCGGCCAGCCCCAGGGAAGGGGATAGGGAGGGCGGCTCTGGCGGCATCCCACCCCTCCTCTGTACCGGCGGCGAAATACCGCAGGGCTTCCAGGGTGGCCGAGAGACTCCCGGCATAGTTAGAAGCGAGGTTTGGATCGCAGGCACACACTTCTAGCGCCTCGGCGATCCGGCCTGTCCAGTAACGGGCCTGCCGTCCGACGTCCTCCAGCAAGAGCTGCCCCCATTCTGTCTCCCCCGCATCGGTCACACCCTCCAAAGCGAAGACTCTCTCCTGTTCCGCCAGCCAGGCGTCCGGGTCTGGGTGGCTCTGAATCCGACTGCGGATGTCTAGGACAATCTCCACCAGGCGGCTATCATCCCGGCCAGCTGACAGGGTGTCCACCAACTTGGCAAAGTCGCTCCCCCCCTCTAAGTTCTCATACCTGGTCTCCAGCACGTCGTCTAGGGCCTGGAACATGAGGATTCTTGCCTCTCCCTCATCGGCCAGCCGAAAATCCGGGTTGACATCCAGCAGATGTCCACTGGCCCGCAGGAGCTGGGCGCAAAATGCATGGATGGTGGAGATCTGTGCCTGGTAAATCAAAGTAGTCTGCCGTCGAAGATGTCGATCCCCAGGGCGGCTAGCCAACCGCTCTGAGAGGTCAGACACAATCCTGGCCCGCAGTTCGGCGGCAGCGGCCTTGGTATAGGTAATCACCAAAAAACGGTCAATATCCACCCCCTCCTGTTCCACCCGGTTTAAAAGCCGTTCCACCAATACTCGTGTCTTTCCCGATCCCGCTGCTGCGGAGACCAATAAGCTGCCACCCCGGTCGTCAATCACCGCCTGCTGTTCCGCTGTTGGGGCAAACTCCATCTCTTTCACCGCCTGTTCAAATCTGTAAAGTAAATTTGCTTTATTGTATTTTCTGGCACAGTGTGTCTTAAAGCTGTATTCATAATTGGGGAATACGGGTTCTTACGCCTCGTCCTCCTGCTCCACTGCCTGCCAAAAGGCCTCTCCCCGGACGGTAGGTAGATAGCGCTTATGATCCCCCCCGCGCCCCTCCTGGAATTGGCAGGCGGCGGCGTAGTCGCACCACTGGCAGGCGTTGCGCTCCGGTCCCCGCCAGAAGGGATCGGCGGTGATCTTTCCAGCGGCGATCTCGGCACTGACCGCCTTTAAAATCCGGTTGGTGTGCCGCTCCAGCTTACCCAGCCGGGCCGCAGACACCAGCGCCTCCCCGGAGATTGCCCCTGTCTTCGCGGAAACCCGCACCGGCAGGAAGCGGATTCCCTCTTCGCCTGGGTGTTCCATAGCGGCCAGCACATCTGGGTCGTCCAGCACAAGCCCCTTTCGGCGCAGTTCAGCGTCCACCTTTTTCCGGCGCTCTGTCTCGGTCATGCTCCGGCTTCCGGCCACCACCGCATCTCTGGCCGGCAGATAGAGGGCTCCAGCGGGGATGATCTCCTCCGTGGTATGGAACGCCTGCCTCCCCTCCTCCTTTAGGGTAAAGAGATAGAGGAGCATCTGCAGGCCCAGTCCGTTCCAGATATCGGTCAAATCAAAGGATTTGCGTCCTGTCTTGTAGTCCACCACCCGCAGATACAGCCGACCATTTTTGGCCCAGCCGTCCACCCGATCTACTAGGCCGGAAATGCTGATGGTGACACCGTCCTGGGTGAGCTCCACCGGCGGCAGGCCGTTGCGGCCCCCGAAGCCCAGCTCAAAGGCGATGGGCTGGAACTCTGATACCGACAGCTCCTCTACCACATTCTCCACCACCAGCTCCACTGACCGGAGGAGCCGCCGGAAGAGATAGCGGAAACGCGGGGTCTCCTGCTCCAATCCCCCCAGCTTCTCTTTGATGTACCGCTCTACTATCGACTTGGTGAGGGCGCGGAGCGCGGTCTTTTTCTCTGGTGTGTCCGGGGCGCCCTGTTCTGGGTTCTGCTGTCTGGCCCTCAATACATGCTCCAAGACATAGTGGACGAATTCGCCGTACTCCGGCGCCCGGAAGCCGGCGGGTCGGCGGGGCTTCGCTTTGAGACCGTATTGCATAAAATAGGAGAAGTGGCAGGACTGGTGCTTATCCATGCGAGAGGCCGACATGGGGACCTGTTCTCCGTAAAGTAGTTTTACTGTATCCTTACTCAAACTGCCGCGTTCTAGCCTGACTGCTTCTTCCATCCGATCCACCAGGGGGGCATAGCCGGGCAGGCACCTGAGGGCGGCCTTCACCTCCACCAGCTGGCCGGACAGCTCCAGGGCAGATCGGGGGGAAGCCAGCCGGAAGCGCCCAGACAGTTCTCCCTCATGGATAGGCGGCAGCGCCGGAAACAGGGTGCGCAGCCGACGGACCAGGAAAGAGGGCCGCTGTTCCTCTCCCCCGGCGTCCCCCTCAGCCCAGCTCACAAAGAGCTGATCGGAGGGGAGGGCACAGGTCTCATAGACAATGGTGTTCTCCCGATAGAGCTTATCAGTTAGACAGGGGGCCAGCTCCATTCCGTAGGAGGCCAGGAGGGAGCGGTCGTCATCGTTGAGCAGGCCGGGAGAGGGTGCAGCCTGAGGAATGCTTGCGTCATCTGCTCCTAACAGGAAAAGTACTTTACAGTGTTTATGGGCCAAGCGGGGCATTTCGGCGGCATTAATCCGGTCCAAGGAGACCGGAATGCTCCCCACATCATACTGGGAGAGAACCAGGGCAAAGAGCTTCGTGAATTCGTCCTGCTCCACCGGGAGATCACCCAAAATCTGCGCGCACTGCTCCAAAGCGGTACACAAAATCTCCCAGAGCTGCCGATACTCCTCCGTCAAAGTCAGTTCTCCCCGCTCCCGCAGGGCTTCGGCCCGATTGGCCAGCTGCTGGGGCAGGTTAATAGCTTCCATAAAGCTGTAAAGTGCTTTTGCCTGCCCCATTCCTGTCCGGTCTTTGTTCTTCCGCAAGACCTCCAGGGGCGCCACGATCCGGCGGCGTAGCTCGTTTAAACGGTCCAACAGCGCCTGGTCCTCCTCTTTGAAGGAGATACCATAGCCGCCGGGGTGCATAGTCCAGTCCCGCTTCTCTGTCCACCGGTTCCCCCGCAGATTCCAGGTGAGGGCGTAGTTCTCCAGCAGATCCCGCTCCTCCTCCCCTACCCCGGCCAGGTCGGTTTTCAGGTAGCGGAAGAGATCGTCATACTGGTACTCCCCTGTCACCGTATCCAGCGCGGCGGTGATCAAGGCCAGCACCGGCTTTTGCAGGATGTCGCTCATCTTACTCAAAAACAGCGGGATTTGATATCTGGCAAACACCGTCTCCAACAGGGTCCCGTAGGTCTCCATGTTCCGGCAGGTCACAGCAATGTCCCGAAACCGGTACTGACCAGTTTGGACCAGACGCAAAATTTGGGCCGCTGTCCACTCCACCTCGGAATAAGGGGTGAAAGCAGTATAGAGGGTCAGCCCTTGGGACAGCTGGGTCCACGGGGCGGCGTTCGAGGCAAAAAGAGCCTGCTCGATTCTGGCTAGAGCAGGCGCCCGTTTTCCGGCCGGCTCCAAGACAACGGTTTCCTGAGAAATGCCCCCCTCCTTTGCCATACGGATCAGTCGGGCCGCTGTCTTGCGGGCAGGGGAAAAGACGCCGGTCCCTCCCTCGTCCTCCAAAAGCTTGTCGCAGGTCAGGGCCACCGTCACCTGATCGGCCTGGGCCATCAGGATCCGAATCACCCCCTGTTCCTGGGGGGTGAAGTCAGTAAAGCCATCGATGTAGATATGAGTCCCCTTGGCCCAGCCGCTGTCCGGAAGCACGGCGGCCAGCCGGGTAAGCCGATCTCTAGGGTCCGCCCCCTGTCGGGCGGTCAGGGCCTCATAGGCCCCATAGATGAGGGAGATATCCCGCAGCTTGTCCCCCTCCTCCCCGCCGTACTCCTCCCCGGCATTCCACAGCCGGTCTGGAGTCACACAGCAGCTCTTGAGCTCGTCCACTGTGGACACCAGGTTAGATAAAAAGGTGGGCTTGCGGGAGGGCCGCTGGTAGACCTTCAGCTCCCCCGCCACCCCCTTGATTGCCAGGTACATCAACAGTAGCCGTCCCCCCGCGTCCAGCGTTGGATTCGTCAGCCCCCCCGACATGGAAAATACCCGGTTTGCCAGGCGGGTAAAGGACAGCACCTCGGCATACAGCGACACCCGGTTCCCCCCCTGTACACAGAGCTCCCGCTCCATGTTGTGGGAGTGCTGTTCAGGGACAATCAAAATCTGGGGCTTTCCCTCCCGATGGGCGGCGATTGCCTGTAACATTGCAGTGGTCTTTCCAGTTCCAGACCGGCCTAACAGCAGTTTGAGCATCCTGGTTTCCTCCATTTCCCAGGACTGCGTCTATGCACAGTCCCCTCGTTTCATCTCTTCTATCATACCAGAATTTTATACAAAAGAACAGAACCGATTCTTGCATTCCCCCAGCAAATATGGTAAAATAAAGCTATATTATGGCATATGCCATGTTGTGAGGGAGGAATTTGTAATGAAACGAAAAATGGGGTCTGTGCGTTCGTTTATCTCCGGCGCACTGTGTATGTTATTGGTGGTAGGTCTCGTCACCAGTGCGGCAGCCTACACCGGACAGAAGACAGCGGCACTGGATTACTCCGATATCAAGGTTGTGTTGGACGGAACCGTCTTGAAACTGACCGATGGCACCGGGGCAACGGTAGAGCCTTTTGCGATCAATGGGACGACCTACCTGCCTGTGCGGGCCATCAGCAAGGCGCTGGGTCTAGAGGTTGAGTGGAACGCGAGCTCTCACACAGTCTACCTCAAGACCTCTTCGGAAAATTTTACGCCTTCTGATGGTGAGCGGGTCGACATGGCTACCCTAAAGCCCTATACCATTCAATACAAAGATGACGACGGTTCCGCCAGCTTCCGTCAGGGATCCTCCTTTACCAACCGTCAGACCCAATATCATCCGGACAATTATCTGTCTATGGCTGCCGGTTCCTCTGTTCTTGGATGGACTCAGAACAAGGTTCCCAGTTTTATGTCTGTTACTTATCTCACTGGTGGGGACTATAAGGCATTTACCGCCTATGCCGCCTCTAGGGACGGGCTTGGAACTGCCAGCTTCCGCTTTTATGACGCAGATACCAACACTTTGTTAAAAGAAGTGACTGTAAAAGAGGGGGACGCTCCGGTACAAATTTCCTTTGATATGACGGGTGTGGACAAGCTACGGATCACGCTGTCTACTTACTACACTTCTATTGGTATCTCAGTTTATAACCGCGTCTACAATAATGGTGCCCTCTACAACGCTTATCTCATTAAAAAATAAATCAGCCTTCGCTCTCTTCGAGAGCTGAACCCGATTTGACATGTTCAATCCCGCCCTAAAAGGGGCGGGATTTCTTTTCGGATGCTCAGACAGCTGTTTGAACAAAATTTCTCCTATAATCTATTTCACATCTGTACAGCACAATATGTCTCATATTTTTCACCTGTTTTGCAAAGACTACGCGCAGAAACAGGAGTTGATTCTGCTGTACTTTCGAGGCGGTAGCTGCCGCCTTTACAGCAGTGTTATATGACGCTATGGAGGCAAGTTATAACATGACAACAAAAAAATTAGGGCGGCAGACGGTCGCCTTTGCCTCCCCGCCCTCCATTGCCGGCCACGCCAACGTGGTGGGCAAAAAGGAGGGGGAGGGACCTTTGGCCGACACCTTCGACCACATCGAGCAGGATGATACCTTTGGAGAAAAAAGCTGGGAGAAAGCCGAGAGTACCATGCAGAAAATGGCCCTGGCCGCTGCGCTGGACAAGGCCAAGCAGAGCGCCTCATCCATGGATTACCTCTTCGCCGGGGATCTTTTAAACCAGTGTATTGGCAGCAGCTTCGCTGTCCGCGGGCAGGACATCCCTTTCTACGGACTCTATGGCGCCTGCTCCACCATGGCGGAAGGACTCTCTCTGGCCTCGATGATGCTGGACGGCGGCTTTGGTGCCTGGGCCGCGGCAGTGACATCCTCCCACTTCTGCTCTGCAGAGCGGCAGTACCGTACCCCCCTGGAGTACGGTGGTCAGCGCACCCCCACTGCCCAGTGGACCGTGACAGGCTCCGGCTGTGTCATCCTGGCCCAAGAGGGAGAGGGACCCTATGTCACCCATGTCACCACAGGAAAAATTGTGGACAAGGGGATCAAGGACGCCAACAACATGGGGGGCGCCATGGCTCCAGCGGCCTATGAGACCATCAAGGCCCACCTCCAGGACACCAAGCGCAAGCCCTCCTATTACGACCTTATTATTACCGGCGATCTGGGTAGCCTAGGCAAGGAGATCGTGGGGGATCTGTTCCACAAGGACGGGATGGATCTGGCTAACCTGGAGGACTGCGGGGTGCTCATCTTCGACCCCGCTCAGCAGGATGTCCACTGCGGCGGCTCCGGCTGCGGCTGTTCGGCGGTGGTGCTGACCGGCTATCTGCTCAACGGAATGCAGGCTGGCCGGTGGAAAAATATTCTCTTCTGCGGCACCGGCGCGCTTCTCTCCCCCACCTCTACCCAGCAGGGGGAGAGTATTCCCTGTATCTGCCACGCCGCCGCTATTTCAACACAAAAGTGAGGTGATTGCTATGGAAATGCTCTGGGAATATGCCCGCGCCTTTCTCTGCGGCGGGATACTCTGTCTAATTGGACAGATTCTCATCGACAAAACCTCTCTGACTCCGGCTAAGATCCTTGTGACCTATGTGGTCTCAGGGGTTATTCTGGGCGGACTGGGCCTGTATAAGTATGTGGTAGAATTTGGGGGTGCCGGCGCCACCGTCCCCCTCACCGGCTTTGGCTACCTGTTGTCAAAAGGGGTGTCTAAGGCTGTAGAGGAGACCGGTGTGCTGGGCGCCTTTACCGGCGGCATTACTGCCGCCGCAGGCGGGATCGCCGCTGCAATCTTCTTCGGCTATCTCGTGGCCCTGATTTTTAAGCCAAAGGCCAAATCATAACGGACTACGCCCCCTGAGAGATGTTTCTAATCCTCTCAGGGGGCGTAAATTTGTGGGGCTATCAGCCGCGGTAACGGCGGTAGAAATTCCGGCCTCTGGACTGCTTTCCATAAATCCTCCGTCTCCGCCAGGAGGAGGACCGCCAGAACAGGACAGCCACCAGAATGACCACCGCCAGAATCAGGACTACCACCAATACAGTGGTCCAGCGGGGCTGGCGGAGCAGTTCGATCAGGTTCAAGCTCTTCACCTCAACTTTCCGTCCCTCCGGCCCTTGATATCGGCGCGGCACCTGTGGAACCCCGTCTTCCGTCGGGAAGGAGGCCAAATAGGTAGCCAAAGCATACCACTCCTTGAGCTCGCCGCCATCGGGCAGGTGGATGATATGGTCTTCATAGTTGGTAATAGGATTGCCCCAGGCGTCCTTAGGTGTGATACGCAGAATTCCGTAGGATTTCCCGGTGACAAGTCCCAGCATCTGGCTGGAATATAGGTTGGTAATCACCCGATAGAGGGTGTTATTCTCAATGGGAGCTTGGCTTCCGTCGGATAGGAGCAGTGCGCCGTCGGTGGTGCGGTTAAAAAGCAGGCGGTTCATATTGAACCGGTAGGTCACGCCAGAGGCGTAGAGCTGGGCGCCGGGAAAGATAGGTCCTATCGATGGATCCACCTCAAAGACAGTTTTTAACTCCTTGCCCGTCAAATACACCTCAATCAAGGGATAGCCCGGCGAGCCGTCCGCCCCGGAACCGATAGAACTGACATCAAAGGCATTTGAAACGGTGATATCCCCCGCCGGGAAGCTCGCCCGAATCACTCCAGAATTCACAAAGGCTGCGGCAATGGGGGCGCCGCTCCCTCCCTCCACCTGCTCCACTGCGTAGCGGTAGGCATCGGTGATCAGATTGCCCAGGCTGTCCTCCTCCTGCTCTGCGGCAAACTGGGACAGCGGAGTAAAGGGAAACGCCGTATGGGCCAGCACCTGGTCAAAGGTCATATGAAAGCTGGACAGATACTCCTGCTCCACCAGGTCTTGAAACCCCTGGACCACGGCGGCCAGCTCCGGATCCTCCGTTATAGTGCCGTCAATAGGAAGCAGCGTATAGTCCCGGATGGTAAGGGCGCCGTCCGCCGACTTGGAGAGGGTGATTTTTCCCAGATTCGCACCGTACTCCCCGACGCTGGCGATGACCGTGTTGTTGACAATCTTGGGCTCTGACAGGGTAGTATGGGTATGGCCGCTGACAATGAAGTCAATGCCATCTACCTGGGCGGCTAACAGCTCGTCCTCTGACTGCCTGGATTCCTCACTGGTTCCGCTGTGGGAGAGGCAGACCAGAAAATCATAGTCCTCCTTGGCCTGAATCTCGGCTACTACCCGCTTGGCTGCATCGGCGATGGGCTCAAACTCCATGCCGGATAGAGGGGCACAGTCGTGGGCATCCTGTCCCATCAGGCCAAATACGGCAAACCGGACCCCGTCCTTTTCAAGCATCACATACTCGCTTACCCCGTAGTCCTCTATGGCGGCTGTCACCGCCTGGCTCTGATTGGGCTCGGCAGGGGTGGTGTAGTTCGCCTGGACTATGGCAGGCAGCGGATCGCCGCTGGCTAGGGCGGCACGGAGCATGTCCGCTAGGCCGTTTCCCCGGTACTCAAACTCGTGGTTGCCAAAGGTAACAACATCAAACCCCATGGCGCCCAGACAGCGCAGCTCACTGGCCTGGGTGGTATAGATGGTTTGGAAGAGACTACCCATGGAAAAATCCCCAGCGTCTACTGTGAGACAGGCTGTCCCCTCCTTGGCAGCAGCAGTCCGCTGCTCCTTCAATATAGTATTCAGCCGTGCAAATCCCCCATAGCTCCCCCCATCCTCGGCAGAGGCCGGGAGCAGATGGGAGTGCATATCGTGGGTAAACAGGATTGTAGCAGTAACATCGCCATCCCCAGGTGCGGCCAGGGCTGTCAATGAAATGCTGAACAGTAGCAGCCCAAGTAAAAAGAGGGGCAGGATCCGTCTTCGGATACGGTTCATCACAAATTCCTCCTCGTCGCTGTCAATCGTAACCACGGTTCCCGTTCCCTTTTCTGAGAAAAAAGAACCATAGAACTAGTATACGCCCTGTGCCCTTCTGAGTCAAATCAATCAAGCGCTTTTTTTCTGTCTCTCTATGGAAGACTTTTTAAAAGCAAGAAATTATCGTCTCCTGCCTAAATACCGGCAAACTTTTTCTTTGTACGCTGCATATTCTGTCCCAAATCTCTCAAGCAAAAAAGCTTCTTCCACCTTCACAATCTGTAAGTGCAACATAAATGCGGCAAAAAATGAGACTGCCAATAAGACCCCGTTTGAAAACATCATCGCAATCCCAATATACACAAGATCGAAGCCTAGAAAAGCTGGATTCCTACTGATCTGATAGAGACCTCCCGTCACAAGCCTTGTCTTCTCTGTCTTTGAAACACCCGCCCTCCAACTGTCCCGCATGGTCAATACCGACGCGATAAAAACAGCGGCGCCACTTCCTCCAATCAATCCTCCAACAATTCTAAGTGATATTGGAAGCTCGTAGGTATTTAAAAGAATACTTAAAGCCTCTACAACAAGCGCTAAGTATGTAGCGACCTTTACAGTTAATTCTATCATTTTTACAGAGCCGCTCTTCCCCCTGCCCAGCTGGTCTGTTTCAATTCCTTTTTTATGTTGGTTTCTCATCTTCATAAGATAACAGCCATAAAACAACAACAAAATCGTGATACCTGCTATCTGAAATTCCATACGCTCTCCCCCTCCGCCATGATCGATTGATTACTCTGATGGTATCACAGACGCTGGTCTAGCACAATCCGTTTTCCTGCAATTGTTGATGTTTCTGATCGGAAACATTTTTCTTAACAAAGACTCCAATTTTCCTCCATTGACGAATCTGGTTCTATAGGATAGAATGATAGTGTTTTATGTCAACGGGGCGTCCTGATACGCTCTGTGCCAGTTTCAACACGAGGGGGTTCTATATGAAGAAAACAGGTCTTGTATTTCTTTGGTGTTTGATTGTCGTATCCTGTCTGATCCAGGTGTCTGCGGCGGGCGCTGGGCCAGCCGGACAGCTTAATGTCACCTTTTACAGCGAGTCTGACCGCCGCTATGGTCCTGAGACCACCACCGATGCCGTGCGTATTCTGCTGGACGGCACACCGCTGGCAGCAGATGTCCCAGGGATGGTCCAGTACCCCGCCGGCAGCAACAACGGCCGCACCCTTATCCCAGTGCGAACAGTGGCTGAACCGCTGGGTGCCCAGGTGACATACATAGAAGACACCCGTCAGATTATTCTCACGAAAAAGAGCGATACCATCATTCTCACTCTGGGCTCTGCCCAGGCTCTGGTCAATGGACGTGTCACGACCCTGCCCGACGGCGTCCCCGCTGGTGTGATCAAATACCAGGGTGCAGAGCGCACCATGGTCCCTCTGCGTTTTGTCTCTGAACAGCTGGGTGCTCAGGTGACATGGGACAGCACCACCTTTACCGCTTCCATCACATCTCCGGTTACATCCCCTCCGCCAGTTATCACCCCCACCCCCCCTACCACCAGCGAAACGCCCATCCTTCCCCCGCTGGAAACCCCTTCTCCCACGCCAACTCCGATTCCCACGCCAACCCCGATTCCCACACCAACCCCGGTTCCCACACCAATCCCGGTTCCCACACCAACCCCTGCCCCCACTATCCAGCCTGACCGGGGAAAAGTCCTGCGTATTGAGCCTGAAGCCAATGCACAGACCATCTTTATTGCCACCGACCACATCCCGGAGATGCATGTTTTAGACCTAGGCGACCGGCTCGTAGTAGACATCCCTGGCACCTCTCTGTCTGAGATGCTGGCACCTGCCGTCCCTGGCACGACCGTCTCCCTGGCGCTGGAAAACAACTGTGTCTCCCAGATCCGCTATGCCGAGCACGCCGATGGATTGGGCTACGGCTACCAGCATACCGTCCGGGTTGTTCTGGATTTGCCCGATGATGTCACTTACCGGGACAACATTCAAGTGGAGCAGCAGATAGGCGGGATTCTTATTTCCACCTTTGATGTGGGAAGCGGCGGGACAATCTACCTGCCTACGGTCCCCATTGACCCAGACAAGCTCACCATTGTTCTGGACGCGGGTCACGGCGGTTCTGCCTCTGGTGCAGTCTACGAGGATGTTCTGGAAAAAACGCTCACCCTCCCCATGACTCAAAAGCTCCAGGCCATTTTACTGGAAAAGGGGTTCAATGTGGTGATGACACGGGAGGACGACCGCTATGTGGACCTCTATGACCGGGCAGACATTGCCAACGCGGTAAACGCCGACGTCTTTGTAAGCATCCACTGCAATGCCGCGCCAAACTCCCCCAACTTCCAGGGACTCTATACCTACCATCATCCCACCAGCAACCGCGGCAAACGGCTGGCACAGTTCGTACAGGAGGCAACCGCTGCCGCCACCGGCGCCATCAACCGCGGGATTTCCAACAACGATTATGTTGTCCTTCGGGAGACCGATATGTGCGCCATTTTGGTGGAGACCGGCTTCATGTCTTGTCATGAGGAGCTCATGCGGCTCTGTGACGGCGCCTACCAACAAAAGCTGGCGGAGGGCATCGCCGAGGGGATTGTACAGTACCTCAATAGCCTCCAGACCGCCCCTTAGAGTCTGTTTTAAAGCAGACTCTAGCCTGGAGAACAAAAAGTCCCCAAAGTGCTTGCCGCTTTTTTGACACGCACTCCCTCCCCCGGAAGGGGGAGGGAGTGAAACAATTTTTGATCGGGAGGACTTCAAGATGGATTTGTTTGACACCCCTGTCGTCCGGCAGGGAACCAGCTGTCTCAAATGGGACGGTCTGGCCGCACATTTCGGTCCGACAGGCGACCTGCTCCCCCTGTGGGTGGCCGACATGGAATTCCCAGCCGCCCCCGCCATCCTCCAGGCCGTAGAGCGTCGGTCTGCCCACGGGATTTTCGGCTATGATTTTCTCTCGCCGGACTACTATGACGCCGTGGTCCGCTGGATGGCCCGCCGTCATCAATACACCATCCGCAGGGAGTGGATCACCGTGACGCCAGGGGTGGTGACTGCCCTATGCTTCGCCGTTCAGAGCGTGACCATGCCGGGGGACGAGGTTATCATCCCCACCCCAGTTTACGGCCCCTTTTTCCGGGTTGTAGAGGATCATGGCCGCCGTGTGATCTCCTGTCCTCTGATCCAAGCACAGGGCCGCCTGACCTTTGATTTTGACACGATGGAGCGCTCCGTGACCCCCCGTACACGGGCGCTGCTCCTCTGCTCCCCGCACAACCCAGGCGGACGGGTCTGGGATCGGGACGAGCTGGAGGCGCTGGCCGACTTCTGCCGCCGCCACGATCTGGCGGTCATTGATGATGAGATCCACCACGACCTGGTCTTCCACAAAAAACACCTCGTCTTCTCCACCCTATCCCCAGACGCAGCCAACCGCACCATTGTCTGCACCGCCCCCAGCAAGACCTTTAATCTGGCAGGTCTGGAGGCTTCCAATATCATCATTGAAAATCCGGCAGTCCGCGCCCGGTTCCGGGATCTGATCCAGCGCTATCACATCACCCTGCCCAACAGTTTCGTAGACTGCGCAGTCCAGGCAGCCTATAACGAGAGTGAGGACTGGCTGGATGCCCTGCTGGACTATGTGGAGGGGAACATCAAACTTTTTGCCGATACCCTCCGCCAGGCTCTGCCCAAGCTTAAGGTAGTAATCCCGGAGGGGACCTATCTGGTCTGGGTGGATTTCCGCGCCCTGGGCGACCCGGATACCTGTCGGAAGCTGCTTCTGGAACACTGCCGGGTAGCCCCTAATGACGGGCGGGAGTTTGGCCCGGAGGGCGCCGGCTTCTTCCGCTTTAATCTGGCCTGTCCCCGCTCCTATGTCTCCGAGGCCCTGGACCGTATGACCGCTGGTCTGGGCAGTCTGTAACCGGAAAAGCGCGCCCCAGACGGAACCATACCGTCTGGGGCGCGCTCATTTTATAGATGCAGTTTGTCAGCGGACAAAATTCATCATCGTGGGGGCCTCCCGCTTGGGAACCCCATACTTTTCTCTGCCATCCGCAATACACCTCATCAGGAAAGTCATGTTGCGGGCCAGGGTGCGCATCTGCTGCATCCCCTCGATGTCCTGAACCGCCTCTCCAGGTTGGACGCCGTGGACCCCGTTCCAATACTGGCCAGAGGCGATGGGCATCCCAGAGATAGCAAAGAATTTGTTCAGCTCGTCATAGGTAGCCGTCAGGCCGCCCCGCCGGGCGGCGGCTACGGCGGCCCCGACCTTCATGGTCTTATCAAAGTGTGTGCTGTAAAACAGACGGGTCAGAAATGCAATGAGTGTGGCATTGGCGGACGCATAGTAGACCGGAGAGCCAACCACCAGGCCGTCACAGGCCTCAAACTTCGGAGCTACCTCGTTCACGGCGTCGTCAAACACACACTTCCCCCGCTCAACACACTGACGGCAGGCAATACAGCCCCGAATCGCCTGGCTGCCGATGGAGAGCACCTCCGTCTCCACCCCCTCTGCTGCAAACACCTGCTCCATCTCCCGTAGCGCCGCGGCTGTGTTCCCATTGGGCCGTGGACTGCCGTTGATCATCAATACTTTCATTTTGCTTCCTCCTAATACCGGCCTTGTAGTTCCTTCTTCAAGCCTGGACAAGATGTATTATCTTATTCTACCGTATGATGGGCTCTTTGTCCAGTATGCCACACACCGGAACGGGGGACGGGAAAACTGCTCTAAACCCCACTGCCCCTGCCACCGCTGGTCAGCAGCAGCAGAGACGCCGGCGGAATCCGCAAAAGGACCTGCGTTCCGACATCTTGAAGGGTCCCCTTGGGCAGCTCCACCCGCAGGCGGGAGAGACCAGCTACTCCGCCGGGGGTGGTGCAGAGGAGCACGGTAGAGAACACATCCTCTACTACCCGCTCTACCTGGCATGGAATTACATTCTCCCCAGGCACATCCACAACCCGAAGGTGGTGGGACCGGACTGCCACGTAGGTCAAATCCTCTGGTACAGGCCGTCCGGCGGCCAGCGTCACCCCCCAGTCCACTGTCTCCACCTGACCGTTGGGCAGCTTTTTGGCCTGTGAGATATTTTTACAGCCGGACAGCAGGCAGGCCGGGAGGGTAGTTGGGGCCTCAAAAAGGGTTCGCACCGGCTGGAGTGGTTCTGAACGGCCATGATCCAGCACACAGACATCCTGGCACAGACGGTACACCTCATCCCGGCTGTGGGTGACAAAGAGGGTTGTACCCGGAAATGCCTCTAATAAATCCATCAGCTCCAGCTCCACCTGCCATTTGAGGTAGCTGTCCAGGGCGGAAAAAGGCTCGTCCAGCAGGAGAACCTGGGGAGCACTGGCTAAAATTCGGGCCAGGGCCACCCGCTGCTGTTGTCCGCCGGAGAGCTGCCGGGGCCGCTTCCCCTCCAGACCCTCCAGATAAAAGGTGCGGATCATTCCGGCCGCCCGTTCAGCCCGCTCGGCCCGACTCCCCTCCCGCACACCGGCGGCGATGTTCTGGGCCACCGTCATATTGGGAAAGAGCGCATAATGCTGGAAGAGATACCCTACCCGGCGCTGTTGAGGGGGCAGATTGATATGTCGTTCCCGGTCAAACAGCGTCCGGCCGTCCAGAACAATCCGCCCCTCGTCCGGGGTCTCAATCCCGGCGATGCACTTGAGGGTCATACTCTTCCCACAGCCAGATGCCCCCAGCAGCCCTGTCACCCCGTGCTCTGCCGTAAAGGCCACATCCAGCTTGAACTTTTCAAACCGTTTTTTGATCGCGACTTCCAGCGCCATTCCTACACCTCATGGTCGCCCACCGGCCAGCGGACCTGTTTTTCCCGCTGCTCCAGCAGATTGATGGCCAGCAGTACCGCCAGTGAGATGGCCAGATTCACCAGCACCCATTGATAAGCTAGTGTATCATTTCCCTCCCGCCAGAGCTGATAGACTGTGGTAGAGATGGTGGCCGTGCGCCCCGGTGTGTAGCCGGAGACCATGCTGGTAGCGCCATATTCTCCTAACCCGCGGGCAAATGCCAATACCGTCCCAGCGATCAGCCCCTGCTTACAGCCGGGGAGGAGTACCCGCCAAAAGATCCAGGTATTGGAGCGCCCCAAGGTCTTGCCGGCATAGAGCAGGCTGCGGTCAAAGGCCTCAAAGGCTCCCCGCACTGTGCGGTACATTAGGGGAAAGGTGACAACGATCACCGCAAACACCGAGGCATACCAGGTCATGGTCAGCTTTTGCCCCCACACCTCCAGCAGGATCTGTCCCACTGGACCCCTGGGGCCTAAAATTTTCAACAAAAAAAAGCCTACCACCGTCGGAGGGAGTACCAGGGGCAGGGTAAGCAGGCAGTCCAATACACCCTTGAGCCACCGAGGGAGCTTGGCCACATACCAAGCGGCCCAAATTCCCAAAAAGAAAGTAAAAAAAGTGGCGATAAGGGCGATTCGTAGAGAGTTATAGAGAGGATACCAATCCATAGCACACCCGCTTTCTGAATTTTTTCTCCTGTTCCGAGAAAGCCTTACCACATTTCCCCGCCGTACAGGCGGGGAAATGTGGCTTTTTTCAGTGGCTTTTTTCAACTGGAGAGAAAACGATTACGGCGCCTTCGCAAAGCCGACGGAGGAGAAGACCTCCATGGCCGCATCGGATTGGAGGTACTCCAAAAACGCTCTGGCTTCTGCTTCATGCTTTGTGATGTTCAAGACAGCAGCGGGGTAAATCACCTGCTTGCACAGATCGGCTGTGGCCTCGTCCACGATGGTCAACCCGGCGGAGAAAGCATCAGTGGCATAGATAATGCCGCAGTCCACCGCGCCCTGGGATACCTGGGCCGTGACCTCCTTTACGTTGGTCCCAAAAGTAATTTTCTGCTCGCTGTTCAGCTTGTCCCAGATCCCCAGGTTTGTCAAAATCTCCTCGGAATACTGCCCCACCGGTACATCTGAGTTGCCCAGGGCGATAAGCGAGAGCTTGTCACCTGTCAGATCGTCAAAGCTGTTGATATCCTTGGGATTCCCCTCTGGGACCACCAATGTCACCTTGTTTTCCAGCAAATCGAGCCGGGTCCCTTCAAGCACAAAATCCAGTCCCTCGGTGTTGCCCCCGTCTGCGTCCTTGGAGCCGTCAAGCTGGTTCATCTGCTTGGGGGCTGCCGAGAGGAAGAGATCACAGTCCGCCCCCTCCTGGATCTGTGTCTTGAGGGTGCCGGAGGAGTCGAAATTAAAGGTTATGGTGACGTTGGGAGCCACATCCTGGTATAGAGACTGGATCTCAGTCAGCGTCTCAGTCAGAGAGGCCGCAGCAAAGACCACCAGCTCTACTTCTTCAGCGGGCTCCTGTGTCTCAGGGGTTACAGCAGGCGCGGAGACCGGCGCTTCAGATGCCGGTGGAGGGGGCGTAGCAGTGCTGGTACCGCCTGAACAGGCGGCCAGTCCCAATACAGCCAGCAGACTCCACACAAGTAGGGTTGTTCGTTTCATTATAAATTGCTCCTTTACAAAGATGGTAGGCAGTCCCGTTTCCAGGAAAACCCTCTGTGTACCACACGGTACACCGGCCTGCCGCCCTGGTTTCAAGCACTTTAGGCGTGTCAGGCTCGAAGCAGTATAAAGATCAGTTCTGCCCTCCTTTCTCCCATATTTTTATGCAAAAGGGCTGCTTTCCCCTTGGCAAACAGCACAAAAGAGAATGCGTTTTACACTATAATGCCAGAACTCAGACAGCTATTCTCTGGCACAGTTACCTGTCATACCCTTCAAAATCTCCAAGCCATGACCCAAGGAGGGCAAAATCTCGGACAGGCACTCCTTTACTGCCTTGGGACTGCCGGGCAGATTGACAATCAAGGTCCCCCTGCGGATCCCCGCCGTGGCCCGGCTGAGCATAGCCCTGGGTGTGATCTTCATGGAGCTCATCCGCATGGCCTCAGCAATGCCGGGGGTCGGACGCTCTACCACATCCATGGTGGCCTCCGGGGTACAGTCCCGCGGAGAAAAGCCGGTGCCGCCGGTGGTGACAATCAGATCGGCCCGTAGCTCGTCACACAGGCGCTTCAGCTCGTCCGCCAGCTTGGTCCGGCTGTCGGGGAGGACCACGGTGTGGGTGATCAGATAGCCCGCCTTCTCCAGCAGAGCCACGGCGGCTGGGGTAGAGAGATCCTCACGCTGGCCGGCAAAGCCGGAGTCGCTGGCCGTCACCACTGCCGCCCGCAGATGGAAGGGCAACACCTCCAGGGTATCCCCCACTGCAATAATCCCCCCTTGGAGCACCCTGGCAAATACCCCCTGAGTGGGCATGATGCACTCCCCCATCTTTTGGAAGATAGCACACCCTTGATGGCACTCCTTTCCAATCTGGGTCATCTCCAGCAGGACCTCTCCGCACTGGAAGCGAGTTCCTACCGGAAGTACTGCAAAGTCAATTCCCTTTACAACTAAATTCTCCCCAAAGGCCCCATCCTCTACCTGGGCGCCCCTGGCCCGAAACGCCTCTATCTTATCTTGGGACAGGAGGGATACCTGCCGGTGCCACTTGCCCGCATGGGCGTCCCCCTGAATCCCCCACTCTACGACAAATTCTGCCGCGCCTACGTTCTGCTTTTGAGTGCCTTTCTGTTCGCTGAGGCACACAGCCATGACATTACCCATAAATCCTCCCTTAATCACAGTCCACATGCAGCAGGTACTTGCCGCAGTGGAGACACTGGAACAAATATCCAACAACACTGCCGTCCTTGGTCAGGCTTCGGATATTCTCTTTCACCCAGCTGTCCAGGTCCTCCATCACCTCATCGAGAATCCTCTGCCCTATCAGCTCCCGATAACCCACATAGCCAAGGAACGCGCAGAAGTCGCCGCAGTGGGCTCGCCAGTATTCCTGCTGCCAGCCGCAGTAGCCTGGGGTGCGGTGGACCAGCTCGTCCACCTTATCGGGATCATCCACCTTGTCGGTGGATTCGCTGTCCTGGAACGCCCCGTCAAACTTCTCCGCCGCCGCGCCGCTGGCGATGCAACCGGGGCAAAGGTCCTCCACTTCATCCACAGCGTAGAAGGGGCCTTCATAGACCACGGAAGTCCTCTTTCCGCAGCAGGGGCAGGTCACCGGTTCTTCCAGCGCTCGGAAGGAACCAGTAGACAGCGGATCGGGGTGGTATTTGAATACAGGCAGGTTGTTTTTCAAGATAAGACCTCCTTATCCCTTTTATCCTCCGATTTGGTTCATGTTGTGCCGCTCGTCCTGCTGTCTGGCCCCCTGTCCAAAGTGGTGCTGAATGGGCTTTTCCGCGATGGCCTGCACCATGGCGGCCCGGAGGACTTCGTCCCCCACTCCCGCGTCCAACAGAGGCCGCAGCTCCACCCCCTTCTCATATTGCAGGCAGGTCTTGAGAAAACCGGTGGCCGTCAGGCGGACCCGGTTGCAGGTGCTGCAAAATTGATGGGTCATGGCGCTGATAAAACCGATCCGGCCTGTAAATCCCGCCGGCCGGAAATACCGGCAGGGGCCGCCGCCGGGATCTCCCTCGCAGGGATGCAGAGGGCCCAGCGCCTCCTCCAGCCTGGCCCGGAGCTCGGCCTCTACGATCCCCGGCAATCCGCCCCCCATTCCAATGGGCATCAGCTCAATAAAGCGCACGGACAGCGTCTGAGCTCTGGCAAGCTCTGCCAGAGGAACCCACTGGTCGGCATTGTCCGCCGTTGGAACACAGTTGAGCTTGACCGTCAGGCCCGGCATGGCAAGTGCGGCTTCCAGACCAGTCAAGGTGTCCTCCAGCGCATCCCGCCGGGTGATGGCGGCAAACTGTGCCCGATCCAAGGTATCCAGGCTGATATTTACGGTATCCAGTCCGGCGGAGCGCAGAACCGGGAGCTGCTCGGCCAGCAGGGTCCCGTTGGTGGTTACAGCCACATGGTCAATCCCGCTGATGGCCTTAAGCCCGGCCACAAGCTGGTCTAAGTCCTTACGCGCCAGGGGCTCTCCGCCGGTAAGCCGGATTCGGTGGAGTCCAAGCCCGGCGAAGACCCGGCACAGGCGTAGGATCTGTTCATAGGAGAGGATCTGCGTGTGGGGCAGCCACTCCACCCCCTCAGGCGGCATACAGTAGGTACACCGTAGATTGCACCGGTCGGTCACAGACAGCCGGAGGTAGTCAATGACCCGGCCCTGTCCATCTCTCACAGTCTCCCCTCCTGTCTCTTGTCCGTTTCTCTCCATGTGTTACAATACGATAAAATCAGTCTGGCAGCAGCTGCCGCATCTCCAAAGGGGAGCCGGGGAACTCCCGGAAGGGTTAAGGGCAGATCCGTCACCAGGGCCAGCAGGGTGGCTGGGTCACAGACCGGTTCTGCCGAGTTTCCGCGCCGCACCAGCTCCAGCTTGGGCCATCTGGAATATTTAAAGCCCTCCAGCAGGAGGAGATCCGCGTCTGGAAAAAGCGGGAAGAGATCGGACTCCTCCACCCTTACCTGCCGGACCAGCTTCAATTTTTCCCCATCAAAAATGGCCGTCCCGCAGGCGCCGGCCTGGAGGTGTTTTCCAGTATCGGTGCCGGGGATATCGGGTATAAAGCTGTGTCCGTCGTGTTTGATCACCGCCACCCGCATTCCAGCAGTGGTAAAATAGGGCAGCATCCCCACAATCAGCGCAGTCTTTCCGGAATTCTTAACTCCGCTCACTGCTACCACTGGTGGATTACGATCCCGGCCGCTCAAAGTCAAAGGAGCCAGATTTTCCACCCTCCTTATGGACCAGATGAATCCCGGTCAGTTCCATGGATTTGTCAATGGCCTTACACATATCATAAATGGTCAGCAGGGCGGTAGTGACGCCGGTGAGAGCCTCCATCTCCACCCCGGTCTTGCCGTCCAGCTTGGCGGTGCATTCGGCCTGAATGCTGCTCTCCTCCGGCAAGAGGGTAAATTCCACCGACACATGGGAGAGCATCAGCGAATGGCAGAGGGGAATGAGCGTACTGGTGCGTTTGGCGGCCATAATGCCCGCCACACGGGCCACCCCCAACACATCTCCTTTGGACGCAGTATGGCCGGCCACTGCTTCCAGCACCGGTTTTGATACCTTGATGCGCCCCTGGGCCACCGCGACCCGGTGGGTGGGTGTTTTGGCGGACACATCCACCATGATGGCATTTCCTTCCCCGTCAAAGTGATTGAATTTTGCTTCCATGAGCTCCCTCCAATTTCTACGCCCTAGCGTCTGTTTTAAAACCGGACTCTAAAGGGTCGCATTGATCGACAGAGGCCGGTGAAAAAGGCGGTCCCTATCGCAGTTTTTGGGGCCTCTCCCCCATTGTCTATCTGTGCAGCAGCAGAACGGACACTTTGGTTCCTGCCGGAAGGGGCGGACTGTCCTCCGGGACCTCCACCAGGCAGTTGCACCCCACCAGAGAGGCCAGCTGTCCCGCAGAGTGTCCCGCAGGCAGGGCAACACGGCCCTCCCTATACCGGCCACGGAGGAACCGGCGGTAGCCCCCCTCCTTTTCAAAGGGGGTGTCCAGTATGGCCTCTCTCCGTTCGGGCATCCATCCAGGTTCCCCGGTCAGGGCGGCCAGAATAGGCCGGGCCAGCAATTCAAAGGTGGCGGCGGCGGCGAAGGGGTTTCCCGACAGAGAGAGGACCGGTTTTCCGGCCATCCTGGAGAATAAAACCGGTGTCCCCGGCTTGAGTTTTACCCGCCAGAAGACCTGTTCGGCCCCAGCCAGGGGCAGGACCTCGTGTAAAATGTCCTTGGCACCCACAGATACCCCTCCGGTGGTAATCACCAGATCTCCAGTGCTTGTCCGCAACGCCTCTGCCATAGCTTCCGGATCATCTGGGAGGAGGGCGCAAGTAGTCTGTAGAATCCCCAGCTCGGCCAGCCGGGCGAGGAGAAGCGGGCCGTTTGCCCCGTAGATCTTGCCCGGTGGCAGGGGGTGTGTCTCCGGGGGGACCACCTCATCTCCGGTACACAGGACGCACACCGACGGACGGCGGT
Organism: Oscillospiraceae bacterium; assembly: GCA_022792555.1. GTDB lineage: Bacteria > Bacillota > Clostridia > Oscillospirales > Oscillospiraceae > JAAWBF01. The sequence goes on along the minus strand of JAAWBF010000019.1, from coordinate 9,984 downwards.
GGACTGGAACCACTGTGATCCCAGCACTGGCCAACACCCCAACGGCGGCGGCATCCATCCGGGTTCCAGCGGGGAGCAGTACCTGTCCGGCGGCAAAGTCCTCCCCCTGAAAGCAGTAATTTTCAAAGGAGCGCAGGGTCTGAAAGACTGAAATTTGGTTGTTGTCACCCACCACATCCTCCTGCCGGATCACGCAGTCCGCGCCCTGGGGGATCATAGCGCCGGTCATAATCCGGACCGCCTGTCCCGGTTCCACAGGGATACGCGCCACATCTCCGGCATAGAGGGTATCCACGACGGTCAGCAAGGTTGGATGCGCCTGATTAGCCCCCGCCGTATCGGTGGAGTTCAGGGCATATCCGTCCAGGGGAGAGCGGTCAAAAGGGGGTTGATGGAGGGGGGCAGTGAGGTCTTCCGCCAGGGTCCGGCCCAGGGCCCCGGCAGCACTTACCCACTCCACGCCCAGGGCGGTCAACCCCTCCACCACCAGAGAAAGCGCCTCCTCCAGTGAAATCGAGGTTTTCATCCCATCCCCTACTTTCCAAAGGGACAGATGGGATAGTGGCACTCCGCACAGCCAAGGCACAGCCCGCCGTGTCCCATTCCCGCCAGATCGGCCTTTGTCACCGGTACATTTGCTACCACCCTGGGAAGAATCAGCTCCATCACCGTCCCCTTGGCATACATAACACAGCCTGGCAGACCCATTATGGGGGTTCCATCCTCAAAGTAGCCCAACAGGAACATGGCCCCCGGCAGTACCGGCGCCCCGTAGGAGACGATCCGCGCCCCGGCTTCCCGGATCGCTCCAGGGGTCAAATCGTCTGGGTCCACGCTCATGCCGCCAGTACAGAGGATCAGCTCTGCCCCGGTGTGCCGGGCGGCCTGGATGGCGGACACAATCTGCGCGGTGTCGTCCGGGCAGGTGGTCTTGGAGCAGACCGAGATTCCGTAGCGGGAGAGCTTTTGCTCCAAAATGGGTGTGAAGCTGTCCTGAATGCGGCCCAGGTGCACCTCAGTCCCGGTGGCGATAATGGCCGCTGTCTTTCGCTGGAGTGGAAGCAGCTCCAGCAACGGTCTCTCCCCCGCCAGACGCTCCGCCTCCTGGATACGGGCCTCCTCTACCACCAGAGGGATTACACGGGTGCCAGCCAGCTTGTCTCCCGGATGGACCAGGGAGTTTGTATGAATGGTGGCGATCATGATCTCGTCCAGACTGTTGATGGCGTTCAGCCGCTCCACATCCACCCGGAACAACCCCGTCTGTTCGGCCTTGAGCTCAATCTTTCCCTCTTTGACCGGAGAGGCCGTCATGCCCTCGTTTTGGCAGAGCTTCCGCAGACGCTCGGCAGCCTCGTCCTCATGGAGCACCCCCTCTGTCTTTTCCCAAACATAGAGGTGATCCTTCCCCATGGAGAGCAGGACCGGAATGTCCTCCGGTGTGACAATATGTCCTTTGCGAAATGCGGCATCCTTTGTGACGCCGGGGACAATGCGGGTCAAGTCGTGACAGAGCACATGCCCAACTGCGTTTCTCGTCTCTATCAGTTTCAAAAAATGATTCCCCCTCATAATTCTCATTAAAAAACAAAAAATGGAAGTCCCGTCTTCTGACAGTACTTCCTGACAAACTGAAACCTTCGGGCAACATAATCCCTTCCAGCGGAAGCACCCCTTTTCAAAGACGGAAGGCCAGCCCGTTTCCAGTCCAACCCATTGGCGCGGTATCCTAGGTAAGAACCTGTATTTATAATCGAAAATGCTGTCTGGGTGAGGGATTTAGTGTTCAATCCCCAAAGACTTCTGCGCCTCCTTGGGTTCCCCCAGCCCAGCATAGCTGTGCTGGCCTACGCTACAAATGTGCCATTGGCACATTTGCTTCACGCTGCGGAGGCAAATTTTCGCAGGAATCCTGGGTAGATTGCAAGAAAATTTAACGCAGAACGGCAGAAACTAGACTCATCCAGACGGCGCTTGAGATTGTGAATACAGGTTCTAAGTCCCCTTAGATACTTTTGCTCGGAGCGCATGGTGATATTCGTTTTTTGTCATTTTACCACGGGTAAGACCTTCTTGCAACTAGAAATCCTCTTTACACAGATATTCCATGTTTATCCAATTTAGGACAGCTGAGGACAGCGGCCCCTACAAGTCCAGTTCCACCTCAGGCCATAAGGGCGGCCATACGAACTGCCCCTTGTGAATAAAGTATGTTTCCCGGCGGTATGTACGCCGGGAAACACTGATATCATATCTAGGAAAGCTGGTTTAGATACGCTCCGATAAATCCGCCTGGGTGGTTTTGCCGGAAATCCTGAAGGGTAACTCCCCTGCGCTTTGCAAGTTCAATCGCGACCCCTTGCAGGACGATCAGGTTGATGGTGGTAGAATTATTGGGGACAATATCCCACAGGTCGCCCTCGTGTTCCAGATGTAAGATTAACTGCTTGGGAATTTCATGGGTCAGTGTGCTTTCCGGTCGGAAGGAGAGCAGCCAGAGATCCACATTTCGTTGTTTCAACAGCTGTGTTAAATAAATAGATTCTACAGTTTCACCGCTCTTGGTCAAGATGATCACCAGATCGTCCTGCTTCACCATGCCCAGATCGCCATGTACTGCGCTGTTTGTATTCATAAACACCGCGTTTTGTCCTAGAGAGTTCATCGTCCCGACAAACTTTTCACACACGGGCACGTTTTTTCCAAGTCCACTTACAATGATTTTGTTTCCTCGCTCCAGAACTCCTGCACACTCGTCTACCAGCTGACGGAATACTGTCTCATCCATTGATGTGACCGACTCCGTGATAGTATCCAGAAGCCTGCTGAAATAATTGATCATGGGAACCTCCCCGTTGTAGAATGGAATCGTTTTTCTTTGTCAATCCGCCATTTGATCCAAAAGAGCCTGATAGCGGTCACAGATTTCCTCTGCTGCGCCAAAAGCCACCTGATGCCCTTTATGTAGCCACAACACCTTGTTACACATGGATCGGATCTGTCCAAGGGAATGGGAGACCAAAATCGTTGTCGCTCCGCCCTGAATGATCTCACACATTTTTGCCTCGCTTTTTTTGCGGAATGCGCCGTCACCCACTGACAGCACCTCATCCAAAATCAAGATCTCCGGCTGCACCAGGCAGGCGATAGAAAAAGCCAGCCGGGACTGCATCCCGGAAGAGAGCTGCTTAAAGGGCCGATCTTGAAAGTCCTGGAGCTCCGCAAACGCGATGATCGCGTCATACTTCTCATCCATGAATTTTCGTGTATAACCCAGCATCGCGCCCCGCAGATAGGTGTTTTCCAGCACCGTCAGATCACCGTCAAAGCCCGATCCCAATTCAAGCAGGGCCGCGATGGTGCCATTGACACGGATCGTGCCCTTCGTAGGCAGCATAATACCGCTGATCGCCTTTAATAGAGTCGATTTTCCCGCGCCGTTGGTCCCAATGATCCCCAGCATATCCCCTTGGTCGATAGAAAAGGTGACGCCCTCGTTCGCATAAAATTCCTCCAGGTGATAGTTACCCTTCAGGTGGCGCATGACCCACTCCTTGATGCCGATCTCCTTAAAGTCTCCCAGCATGTACCGGATGGAGACATCGGTTACCTCTATCATTTTTTTCATCGGCCCCACTCCTCAGACGTAGTACAGGAAACGATGGTTATATTTTTTATAGATCGCAAATCCAACCACCACCGCAAGTATCGCATATCCAAACGCCCACAAATGGTAACCAATAGAGGGTACCGTCCCTTCAATTGTAATCATTCGGAAATACCGGATATAGACATAGACCGGGTTGAGCAGGAAATTTTTCTGCGCCGTCGGCGAAAATTGATCCACCGAGAAAAAGATTGCGGAACACCACATCAAAATTGTCGTAAATATGCTGTACAGATACTGTGTGTCCCGGAAAAATACGTTGAGCGCCGACAGAATCATGCCAAAGCCGATGTTAAACAGGACCAGGCACACAATGGGATAGAGCAGCAGAATAAATTTCCACGAAAAGGTGATCTGGTCTAACCAACAGAAGATAAAAAACACGATCAGCGTCAACAGAAAGCTAATGAGAGAGGAGATATTTTTGGAAAAGACAAACAGATACTTTGGTAAATTGACCTTTGTAAAAATTGGCGCATTCTCCAGCAACGCACTCATCCCCTGATTAGTCGCCTCTACAAAATAGTTGTAGGCGAGCTGACCGGAAAACAGATAGGTCACATAATGGGGGATGTCGGACGCGAAAATCGCAGAGAACACCACATATAACACCAGTAGCTGCAACAGCGGTAGCAGGACGCTCCACGCCATACCCAGCGCAGTGCGTTTATATTTTTTTGTAAAATCGCGGTGTACCAGCTCTTCAAACAGAAAGCGGTATTTATGGAGCTTGTCCTGGAGCGAGCTCGCCCCATTGTCCGTTACAATGAGGACACATCCATAGGGCAGGGCCGTGCACAGCGCAGCCAGAACGGCAAACAGCGCACAGCGCAGCAGACTGTTCTGGAGCAGGACCAGCGAAGGGGTCTCAGGGAGCCGCAGAACAATCGTGTCTGGCTCAGGGGCATAGGTATCTGCCTGATATACCTCCCCTGCGAAAGCGACAGATGCGATTCCGTAATCTGGTCCTGCATGAAACAGGACATACCGTTCCCAGCCGACCGGAATTTGAAAGGAGACGCTCTGCGTCATGCCCTCAATCCAGCGGCTGTCCCCCTGCTCTACCCACCACAATCCGTCAGATTCGGTGCGCCACAGTCCTTCGGTTGTCCCCACTGCCGGGAGCTCTACACCATCGCACGAAAAGCCAGATACCGCGATTTGGTGATAGGAAGCCCCCTCATTTTGTGTACCTTCTGCGGTAATAGTAATCGGTTCTGTCATGTTGGGCAGCAGCGAACAGGTATACCACCCGATCAGAGTACCAACTATACATGCCAGAAGAAGCAGCGGGAAAAAGCGCTTCCGCCGTCCCGGAGCTGTTACCCGGAACAGGCACCAGCCAACCAGCAGGACTGCCGCCACCTTTACCAGCAGTTCAAATTTCAGGATCATGGATGGCGCCCCGCTTTTTCCAGTACCTGAATCGAAAACTCCACCGTAGCACGCAGTCCCGCCTCCAATGTAGTCTGAGGCGTCCAGCCGTACTTCTCCTGCGCCAAGACATTGCTGCACTCGGTATGCTTGTTGACCTCATTGGCCAACACCTGGTCTGAGATCCGGTAAGCCCCCTCATACAAAGCCGGATAACGGTACCAATAGTGCGATACAGCCGCCCGTTCCAGCGGGCAGTCGCTCCGGTCCATGATTGCCGCGATGGTATTGTAAATTTCATTGATGGACCAGGTCCGGTTGGTGGATACGTTGACAATGTCAAATCCACTTCCCCGCTGTACCCGCAATGCCAGGTCGATCAGGTCGTCCACATAGACGAAATCACGCCGCTGCTCCCCATCAGAGTGCATGACTGGCGTTCTCCCGTAATACAGCTCACGGATGATATAGCCGACTACCGGAGGCTGGGTGCGCAGGCAGTCGATGTGCGGGCCATACACATTGGCAAACCGCAAGACGGTCACAGGCAGGCCGTACACCTCGGAAAATGCCTGGCAGAACTGCTCTGCGGTATATTTGCAGGTAGAATAGACCAGCGTGGTATGCTGGACATCCGATTCCGTTGTGGGAAATTGGGTACAGTTTTCGTACACAGCGGAGGTGCTTGCAAATATCACCTTTTTTACCCCGTATTTCCGCGCAGCCTCCAGTATATTTACTGTACCCGCCACATTGACCTCTGCCGCCTTGCCCGGATCGACCTGGCAGTCTGGCAGCGGCGTGATGGCCGCAATGTGGTAGACATAATCGAAGTTCTGCTCTGAAAACAGCTTGTCCAGCATGGGGCGGTCACAGATATCCTCCCGCAGGATCTCCTGCCGGAAATTATGGTCATCAAAGATCAGATTGTCCTCCAGACCATAGGAGAAATTATCCAATAGGACGACCTGCTCTCCCCGCTGCCAAAGGTCATGGGCCAGCTGTGATCCAATAAACCCCGCCGCCCCTGTCACTAAAATTCTGCTCATGGCGCTCAACCTTTCAAGTGCTCTTTTCCACACATGGTTTTGTAAAATACACTCATCATCAGATGGTCAAAAATCATATGGATATCCTCGGTGATCTGCATACTGTTCACCGGCGCGTGGAGGGAGTAATCCGCCAGCTGGCGCAGTTTCCCGCCGTCGTAGCCTGTGATCCCCACGATCTGATTGCCATGCTGTTTGGCGTACTCAACCGCGTTCACTACATTGGCGGAATTTCCGCTTCCGGAAATGGCGATCACAAGATCTCCAGGCCGCAGACGGCCCTCCAGCTGGAACCGAAATATTTCATCATAGCTGATATCATTCGCTATGGCCATTAGCGTGGCCACATTGTCATTCAAACAGCAAAAATGGAATTTTTTCTTGGTATACTCCGAAATGCCCTTGTTGAAGTCATTTTGGTAATGAGAGGCCGTTGCGGCACTGCCCCCATTGCCAAATATGTAGATGGTCGTCTCTCGCTCCAACACCTGCTCCAGGAGGTTGAGCACGCGGTTAATCTCCCCAGTGTCCAGGGCCTGGAGAACCGCAATCTCATGCTCTAGGTAGGACTGAATTTGGGGCTTGTAATCATTCATTGGCAGTTCGTCCTTTCAGTCGGAAAAAATGATATGACTTCCCTGTGGCTCAAAATGGAACGGGACCTCACGGTAGTCACGGAGTACCTGCCGTACTGCCGGCTGCCGGTCTATCGGCACATAGAGCAACAGAAATCCACCGCCCCCTGCCCCAAGGATTTTGCCGCCCAGGGCGCCAGCCTGCCGGGCCGCGTCATACATCCCGTCAATCACGGGATTGGAGATGCCCCCTGCAAACTGTTTTTTGACCTTCCAGGTTCGGTCCAGCTCGCTGCCCCATTCCTCTAGCTGTCCGGTTACAAGGGCATCATATACCCGGTCAACTGTCTCCGTCAGGCCGTCGAGCATGGCCATCTTTTCGCTGATGGTCTGGGTCTGCTCGTCCAGAATTTTTCTGGAATCGCGGGTCAGGCCGGTAAAAAATAACAGCAAGCTGTCCTCCAGTTTCTTTTGCCGGGCCTTTTCGCAGATAACCGGCATGACGGTGACACTTCCGTCCCGGTTGAACCGATACCGCTTGAATCCCCCATAAGCCACGGCGTACTGGTCCTGGATGCCGATCTGCTGGCCCAGTCGGTCAATCTCTATGTAACACGCCTCCTTTGCCAGCTGCTCTGGGCTGACGTGCTCTCCTTTGTAGGCGTGCAGCGCATTCAATACCCCTACCGCCAGCGCTGAGGAGGAGGCAAGGCCAATCCCGGCACTGCTCAACGGAATATCGGCGGAATAGAAAATTTCAATGCCGCTTTCAATGCCGGCCAGTTGGAGCGCCTCCCGGATGATGTTGTGCTTCACCTCGTCAACATGGTTGACCAGCTCGTTTCCGGAATAGCACAGACGGATCTGATGGTTAAAATTCCGGTTGACTGTGATGTATACATACATATCCAGCGCCGTGCTGATTGTCGAGCCATAACCGAAGCGGCTGTTCTCGTAGTAGTCGTGAAAATCGCTCCCACCGCCAAAAAACGAACAGCGGAGAGGGGTTTTTGATATGATCATGTGGAAAGCTCCTATTCTAACAGAATACCTTTAGGGAAAAATGGAATGTGATTTATTGTTGTGACAATGAGATAGAACATGAAAAAAATAGCTATAGCTGATATTGGAATCAGAATACTAGGAATATTAGGGATCAAACTGAGTCCTAAGTGGTCTACACAAAACGTCAATGTCCAATGAAGTAGATAGATTCCAGGCGTTCTTTTTGCTAGTGATGTTATGATAGTTTTACATTTATCTTTGATTTGGATTTTAGAAAGTTCATGACTAAAAATATAAAAAATAGTAAAACATTCAAAAAATATCGGTAAGGAAAAATGGTCTGAATATATTTGTACTAGCGTACCACTTTCTCTTGAAAAATGACTATTCAATTCCGCCCCTGTAGTAACACAAAATACTGTTATAGTCACAAGCAATGGCACCCAGCTTAACTTTGGAACATATTCGGCAATATAATATCCCAATAAATAGTAAGCAATATATTTTAACGAACCGGTTAAGTGGTCAATCTGCATCCCTGCAAATAGTGCCTCAATATACTTAAAAGCGGGGAAATCAAACAAACACCAAGTTTCTCTAACATAAACCAGAACAAACAGTAGCGCCAAAAAATATTCGACAAGGTTTTTCCCGTTTTTATGAAATGCAATTCCTTTTAGGAAAGGCGTTAATAAGAGCAGGAAAATGTACACGCGCAAATACCACAAGTGATTATCACATGCTACTACCTGCAAAAATATCCCTGAAATGCTGCCGAGATCAATATCTACAAAGGGAATTTTTAATAAAAGATAGAAAAAAGACCAAAAAAGATACACTCCAAGGACATATAGTGCTTTGCGCATATAGAAAGTAATACTTATATTCGCTGACTTTATATTCAGATAACCGCTTATCATTAGGAAAGTTGGGACAGCAAACTGAAACACTGCACGGTATTCGTTGATTATCGACCATTGATCTCCATATAGATCGGTAACATACCATTGCCCGCCCAACACATGTAGGCCAATAACGCAAATGCACGATACAACACGAAGCATATCTAGCCAAAGGATCCTATCTGCTTGTCTGTCTAATACTAACATGACACTCCCTCACTTAAATACTTATACACTACTCTTTCTAAGGACATATTATTGTCTATTAGCCAACATGTACACCCTGCGGCCTTTCCAGCCTCCATGTCCCGCTCATCGTCCCCAATCATAACGCATTTTGTCAAATCCAGATTGAACTCTTTCTGCGCCTGGAAAAACATGCCCGGCTTTGGCTTGCGACAAGTACAGCCATCATCCCAATTGTGTGGGCAGTAGTAGATTTTATCGATCTCCGCTCCAATCTCCCGCAGATCTTGCTGCATTTTCTCATGAATCGCCGCCAGCGTTTCTTCCGTAAGATTCCCGCGGGCAATACCTGGCTGGTTGGAAATCAGGATAATAAAATAACCCGCATCTTTTAGCGTTTTTATTGCTTCCTTTGCCCCCGGCAGCCAGACAAAATCCTCTGGTTTTTCGATATAACACGCACGGGGCGGACGGACATTCAGCGTACCGTCCCGATCCAAAAAGATCACCTTTTTAGGCTGAAAAAAGCCTTTGGTCAGTTCGATCCGCTCCCAGGAGCCCACAGAATAATATCGATGCTGGGTCACGCTGGCATAGAGTTTCTTTTGTGCTACCAAGGCCGGGTAGACAACCGCCTCGAAATTGTGGTTTTCTTCGGGCAGCAGCTCAAACACCTTCTTGTTGACAATGGCATAGCCAATATCAACCCCCTGCAAGCCAGGCGTAAGGCGTTTTTTATCGTAAACCTCAACCAGTCCGTTTTCTGCAAGATGCAGATTGCTTTTGGTATAGCCATCCAGATTCTGATACGCTGTAAACTGGATCATGGCGTTGTTTTCTTCATAGCGGCTCATCAACTGCCGAAAATCAATCGGACAGTAATTGTCACAGTACAGCAGCAGAAATTCATCCGCAATCAAGGGCGTCGCAGTTTTTAACCGCAGGCCAGTTTCGTACTCTACCGGTGTGGTAGAATAGGTGATATGTACCCCCCATTTGGAGCCGTCCCCAAAATAATCCGTGATCTTTTCTGGCAGATACCCCAACAGCAGCACAATATCTCGAATGCCAAAGGAATATACCTGCTCAATTAGATATTCCAGAAACGGCTTTCCTTCAAAGGGATACATCGGCTTGGGATTGCTGTCGGTAAACGGTTTGAGCCGAGTCCCATAACCGCCCGCTAAAATGACGGCCTGACTTACTTTTATAGCGTTCATTTGATA
>JAAWBF010000131.1 GCA_022792555.1 Oscillospiraceae bacterium | reverse complement strand
TTCATCCAGAAGATTGTAGTACATGAGAAAAGCGTGAAATATTCCAAGCACGCAGAGCAGACCGTGGAAATCCATTATACCGATATCGGCTATATCGGTGGATAAGTCCCGCAAGGAAAGGAAGCCCCCGGCGGGAAATTTCAGTGTAACTCCTGCCGGGGGAATTTCCCCCAATAAAAGATACCCTTATGCGGGAGCGCCCAACGCTTGACACTGGGGCTTCATCATATCAGAGGACTGCTATTCATACTTCTTTGCTGCCCAATACAGCGGGACGAGCAGTCCGCCCAGGGTGGCGGCCAACATAAAAAACAGTCTGCCTATGTGCCAGAACACGGGAAAGAACTGACTGAGAATGCCGTAACACAGGGGATAGGCCACTAGCATGACCATAGCCCACCTGCGGATGGCCTGGACGATATGGGGCCAGTTGCGGTTGTTGAAGGAGACCCCAGCCATATGGATCCGGAAGATGCCGCTGCAATAGTAGGAGAGCTTGTTCTCATCGTAGTAGGTGGGCAGCCGTTCCTGCATAAATAAACAGGCATAGAGTCCAAAAATGGCCGCCAGCAGCTGGGGTGTCAACAGAGCGTCTGCAAGTTGTGAGATACTCCAGCCCAGGGAGAGGAGAACCAGCCCCTCTGCCAGAGAGACTGCCAGACATAGACCCATCAGGGCGAGGTTTCTGCCCCGGCCTGTGGCTGGAGACTCCGGTTCAGAGAGATGGATGGCCTTTTGGAGCAGGGCCTCTACTTCTCCTGCGTTTCGCACCTCGCTGTGCTCTACCCGGCGGCACTCCAGCAGCTCGGATACCGTGACCCCCAGCAGTTCAGCCAGAGGAAGCAGGAGGGAGATGTCCGGCAGACTGGCCCCACGCTCCCATTTGCTGACCGCCTTGTCCGAGAGAAAGAGTTTTTGGGCCAGCTCTTTCTGGGTCATCCCCTTCTCCTTACGCAGGGCGGCAAGAAACGTCCCAAACGCTTTCTTGTCAAGTTCAAACATAGGCTACCTCCAAAGCTGACATATCTCTGCCCAAGTGGGACATGAGGCATGTCTGATCTCCTCCAGTGTAGCGTATTGGGCTGGATTTGACAACCGAGGGGCGGTAGAACCGCCGCCTTAGAGCCGAAGAGAAGGTAAACCAGCGGTAGAGTGGTCTATTTATTCCATCTCCTGCCGCCCCTCCAGGGCACGCATGAGGGTAGCGTCGTCGGCGTACTCCAGATGACTGCCTACGGGGATCCCGTAGGCCAGGCGCGTCACCTTCACCTGAAAGGGCTTTAAAAGACGGGAGAGGTACATCGCGGTGGCCTCTCCCTCGGTGTCTGGGTTAGTGGCCATAATGACCTCTTGGATCTGACCGGAGGCGATCCGGGCGATGAGGGACTGGATATGGAGATCATCGGGGCCTACATGGTTCATGGGGGAGAGGACTCCATGAAGAACGTGGTAGAGTCCGTTATACTCCCGCGAGCGCTCCATAGCGGCTACGTCCTTTGGGTCGGCCACCACACAGATGAGAGTCTGGTCCCGCTTGGGACTGGCACAGATGGAGCAAGGTCCCTCTCCTTCAGAGAAGTTCTGGCACACGGGGCAGAAGGAGATAGCCGTCTTTGCGTCGGTGATGGCAGCGGCGAAGGCGGCGGCCTCTTCCTCCGAGAGGGAGAGGACAAAAAAAGCCAGGCGCTGGGCGCTCTTTCTGCCGATGCCGGGCAGGCGGGCGAATTGTTCAATTAACCGCTCTAGGGCAGGGGGGAAAAATTCCATGGCAATCCTCCTCAGCCCCGCAGGGCGGCAATGGCCTGGGACGGGTCGTCGGCGCCGTAGACGGCGGAGCCTGCCACCAGGAGATCAGCCCCGGCCTGTACAGCCTGCCGGGCGGTTTGGGGGTTAATCCCGCCGTCTACTTCCAGCCGGCAGCCGGGATGGTACCGGTCGATAAGGGCGCGGACCTGGGCGATGGTCTCCAGCTGCTCCGTCAGAAAGGACTGCCCGCCGAAGCCTGGCTCCACCGTCATCACCAGAACCAGATCGAGCTCCTCCAGATAAGGCAGAATGGCCTCCGCCTTGGTGATGGGCCGCAGAGCGACCCCCTTCTTGACGCCGCAGTCCTCCATCACCTGGAGAGCTTTGGCGATTCCAGCGGGGCTGTCGGCCTCCAGATGGACTGAGAGGAGATCGGCCCCGGCCTTGGCAAAGGCTTCAATATACCGAACAGGCTTTTCAATCATCAGATGGACGTCCAAGGGCAATGGGGTACACCGCCGGATCGAGGCTACCACCGGAACACCAATGGTGATGTTGGGGACAAAGGCCCCATCCATCACATCTACATGGAGCCAATCGGCGGAGGAAACCCGGCGAATATCCCGCTCCAGATTGACAAAATCGGCGGCGAGAATGGAAGGTGCGATTTGTGTCATAGTGTGCGCATCCTTTCTGTCATAAAAAAGAGCACCCAAATCTGCATGAAAGGGCGGCCAGCGGGGAGATAAAAAAGAAACTGCGGTCAAAACACCAGGGACAAGGGACGGAGGAAGACCTGACACCGGCACCGGCGGGCAGTCTGCCACATAGGATAGCACAAGCGGATCAGCCGCGGGGGCAATCGTCCCTGCGCAGCGTCTCCGGTACGGCAGCCGGTCTCCCCTCTTCTCCCACCAGCGGCGTCCTTGGC